>NBLH01000126.1 GCA_002084525.1 Bacteroidetes bacterium 4572_117
CGACATGGCAATTTTGGGGATATTGTTCTCGGATACGATAATGTGGACGATTACATCACAGGCAACCCATATTTTGGGGCAATTGTAGGTAGGTATGCCAACCGAATAAGCAATGGACAGTTTACCCTTGATGGGAGACAATACCAATTGGAGAAAAATATTGGCAAAAACCATTTACACGGTGGGCTTAAAGGCTTTAACGATGTTATTTGGGATGCAAAACAAATTGAAGTAGACGGAAGTATGTGCCTTGAATTCAGCTATTTAAGTAAGGATAGTGAAGGTGGTTATCCTGGGAATTTATCGGTAAAAGTAACATATTCATTAACTGAAAACAATGAATTGAAAATAGCTTATTCAGCAAGTACAGATAAAACAACTATTATAAATTTAACGAATCATTCATTTTTTAATTTAGAGGGTGAAGATAAAGGGTCAACTTTAAATCATGAGGTTTTTATTAACGCCGATAAATTTACGGTAACCGATAAAGATTCAATTCCCACAGGTGAAATAAGGAAGGTTGATGGCTCGCCAATGGATTTTAGGAAAACAAAGACAATTGGGAAAGATATTAGGGATGCTTATGAACAACTGGTTTTTGCAAATGGTTTCGACCATAATTGGGTGTTAAACAAAGAAAAGGGGAACATGTCTTTGGCTGCATCGGTTCGTGAACCGGTTTTGGGGCGTTTTATGGAAGTTTGGACAGACCAACCCGGCATGCAGTTTTATTCGTGCAACTACTTAGATGGCTCCGATATTGGTAAAAATAATAAAGCATATCACCGCCATTCGGCATTTTGTTTAGAAACACAGCATTTTCCCGATTCGCCAAATCACGAGCATTTCCCAGATACAAGCCTCAGTCCGGGAGAAAATTTTTATAGCGAAACCATTTACAAATTTGGAGTTTATATGTAGTATGTGTATTTTTACCCATAAATAATTTAGGAGTTCCCCAAAAATGGTTTTTGAGAACACCTTTAGTTAAAAACTGTTTGAGCTGAAAACCTTTGATATTGTGATCGCCTTTATCAACACACTGATATACAAGCACTTACGGTAAAACATGATAGTTTTGATAATATTTTTGTAAATGGAAGCAATAAATAATTTTTTAGATTTTGAAATATTTAAAGTTAGCGAATACAGCTTAAAAGTATATACTTTGTTTGTTATTTTTCTAATATTTTTAGTTACAAAATTAGTGTTGTGGTTGCTTAAAAAAGCATTATTCCGAGAGAATAAACTCAACAGGATCGACGATGGAAATACTTATGCCCTGTTTCAAATAATCAAATATATAATTTGGGTAATTTCAATAGGTTTAATCTTGGAATCCATTGGCATTGATGTTACTGTTTTAATAGCAGGTTCGGCAGCTTTGTTGGTTGGCGTGGGGCTTGGTTTGCAACAAACCTTCAATGATATTATTTCAGGGATAATATTATTAACCGAAGGGACAACAAAAGTTGGTGATGTTTTAGAAATAGATGGAGAGGTTGTAATGATTGAACAAATTGGTTTACGTACATCGAAAGGGCTTAGCCGTGATGAAATTGTGATAATTATGCCCAATTCGGCAATTACAACAAATAAAGTAATAAATTGGAGTCACCAGTCGAAAAAAACACGGTTTAACATTGATGTTGGTGTTGCTTATGGCAGTAATGTTGAGCTAGTTACAAAAGTACTGGAAGAAAGTGTTTTAGAACATACAAAAATACAAAACAGTAATTTTATTGAAACCCGTTTCGTAAATTTTGGCGATTCGTCCTTAGATTTTCAAGTTCTATTCTATAGCAAAAATATTTTTAGGATAGAAAAAATAAAAAGCGAAATAAGGATGATTATTAATAGGAAATTCATTGAAAATAATATTACAATCCCGTTCCCTCAAATGGACATGCATTTAATTTCTAAAAAGGACTGATAAAAGAATTAAAATTTAGTGGCCTAAAATATGGTATTACTGCAAACTTAGTGGAAATAAAAAAGTGAATAATAATGAAATGGTTTTTTATAAAAAATGGGATAGTAGTTTGAAGTCAGAAGACCGAAGTTTGCTTACTTCCGACTTCGGTCTTCTAACCTGCCACTCTAACAACATTATAAACCTTGTAACATTAAAAACAGTTTACACATTAAAATGGTAGTAGAACCTAAAATATAAACAAATAGGTCTGCGACCTTAAAATAAATAAAATTATGGCTGACGATAAAAAAATAATATTCTCAATGGTTGGGTTAAGTAAAACTTTCCCACCTCATAAAAAAGTATTGAATAATATCTACTTGTCTTTTTTTTATGGGGCAAAAATAGGGGTAATCGGTTTAAACGGTTCCGGTAAATCTACTTTATTGAAGATTATTGCCGGCATAGAAAAATCTTATGTTGGCGAAGTAGCCTTTTCAGAGGGTTATTCGGTTGGCATGTTAGAGCAAGAACCAAAGCTTGACGACCAAAAAACTGTGCGTGAGATAGTTGAAGAGGGTGTAAGCGAAGTTGTAGCTGTACTAAAAGAGTATGAAGAGGTTAATGCAAAATTTGCCGAACCCATGACAGATAATGAAATGAACAAATTAATTGAACGACAAGGCGAGCTATCCGATTTAATTGAACAGTACAACGGTTGGGAACTCGACAGCAAGCTGGAACGTGCAATGGATGCGCTTAGATGCCCACCTGAGGATTCAAAAATAGAACACCTTTCGGGAGGAGAACGCCGCCGTGTCGCACTTTGCCGTTTATTACTGAAAGAGCCTGATATACTGCTACTTGATGAACCAACAAACCATTTGGATGCAGAGTCGATAGACTGGCTTGAGCAACATTTGCAACAATATAAAGGTACAATTATAGCTGTAACACACGATCGTTATTTCCTTGATAACGTTGCAGGTTGGATTTTGGAACTCGATCGTGGCGAAGGTATCCCGTGGAAGGGTAATTATTCATCGTGGCTCGATCAAAAAGCTAAACGCCTTGCACAAGAAGAAAAAACTGAAAGCAAACGACGAAGAACTTTAGAACGTGAATTGGAATGGGTACGGATGAGCCCAAAAGCTCGTCGTGCAAAATCAAAAGCAAGGTTAACGGCTTACGATAAATTGCTGAACCAAGATGTGAAAGAAAAGGAAAACAAACTTGAAATATTTATACCAAATGGCCCACGGCTTGGCGATGTGGTTATTGATGCGCAAGGTGTTTCAAAGGCTTTTGGCGATAAGCTTTTATTCGACAACTTGGATTTCAAACTCCCCCCTGCCGGTATTGTCGGTGTAATTGGCCCAAACGGTGCGGGTAAAACCACTTTGTTCCGTATGATTATGGAATCGGAAAAAGCAGATTCAGGCACATTTAAGGTTGGCGAAACTGTAAAAATTGGCTATGTTGACCAACAACATGTTGATATTGACCCCGAAAAAACGGTTTATCAGGTAATTTCGTCGGGTGGCGAAGAAATTAAACTAGCCAACCGGCTAATTAACTCACGTGCCTACGTTGGCAGGTTTAACTTTAACGGTGCCGACCAGGAAAAAAAATGCGGTGTACTTTCGGGCGGTGAGCGTAACCGTTTACATTTGGCACTTACTTTAAAAGAAGAGGCAAATGTGCTGTTACTTGATGAGCCTTCAAACGATATTGATGTGAATACGCTACGTGCCCTTGAAGAAGGTTTGGAAAGTTTTGCAGGTTGTGCCGTAGTAATTTCGCACGATCGCTGGTTCCTTGACCGTATTGCGACACATATACTTGCTTTTGAAGGCGATTCGAAAGTATACTTTTTTGAAGGAAGCTACTCAGAATATGAAGAAAATCGCAAAAAACGGCTTGGCAACGCAGGCCCTAAAAGAATAAGATACAGGAAGTTAAAGGTAGATTAGGTCAATGTAGTCATTTGTTGGGTGTAATTTGACAAAACAAGATAGATTTTTACCAATTTTTGGTATCTTTGTGAAAAGTTTTAAAAAATGAAAAATACATCAATATCTCTCGGAAATTATTTTGACCAGTTCGTTAGCAGTCAGGTTACTGCCGGACGATATAAAAATGTTAGCGAAGTAATCAGGGCAGGACTTAGGCTTTTAGAAAATGAAGAAAGTAAAGTGATTGCTCTGAAAAAAGCAATTAAAGAAGGAATCGATAGCGGAATTGCCCACGATTTTAACCCAGATAAACATCTTCAAGAATTAAAAGCTAGACGCAAAAACAATGAATGAATATAAACTGACTAATAAAGCGGTTGAAGATTTAACTGGAATTTGGGAATACACAATCGAAAAATGGTCTGAACAACAAGCAGACAGATATTATAATTTGTTGTTGGACAGTTGTCAAGACATTGCTAACAATCCAGAATTAGGAAAAATTACGAAGGAATTACAAATGACTTATTCGGACTAAAAACTAGCCGACATATCATTTTTTATCGAAGAATTGTAGACAAACCGATTGAAATAACAAGGATTTTACATGGACAAATGGATTTAAAAAATAGAATAACTGAATAATAAAAACTACACCCAACAAAAAAATGGAATTTGTAATTTACTGTAATTAAACCTTATTTAATTAATACATTTTCATAAATAGGTGATTAACAAAGCATTATAGTATCTGCGAAACTTTAGGTTTATTTAAACCCTTTAATCTAAAATTTAACGAAGTGTTGATTAACTATATTAATAAAAAAGCACGTCTCTTTTTGTTTTTTACCCCAGAACAAGCATAAGCAAAACTACTGACATTTAAAATATTCCTATATGGAATACTTTTAAAGGATAAAAACTTCCGATTCATATATAGGATGATTATTTTTGTTTTCTTGATTTATAGCCACAATTTAACCTGTTGAACCCCATGGAAAACAACGAGCTTTGTTTTATAAAAAAACATAACACAAACAATTTTGTCAAGTTATTTGCAAGTACATTACTCACTTTTGTATTTTTAACTCAAACCATTACAAATTTATTGGCAAACGACACTCTTGTATACCAGTTAAAAAGTACCAAACACGATTCTACAAAAATCCGTATTTACAGGGAACTGGGGGCTTCATGGAAAGGTAAACAAACAGATACTGCATTATTCTATTACAACAAAGCTCTGGGTTTAATAGAAAAAGGTAAAAAAAATAAACAAAACAAATATCAGTTTGCCAAAACACATGTCGAAATTGCCCTTTTATATACCGATATTAAATTAGCCGACAAAGCCAAATTTCATGATTCAATTGCATTAGTAACAGCCAGGGCTATTGATTCTCCTGAAATTTTAGCAAAAGCCTTGAATATAAAAGGGATTATTTACTACCTGCAAGGCGATTACGGCCCGGCCCTGAATTATTATAACAAAGCTTTAAATTTGGTAAAAAAACTTGGGGATAAACGTTTCGAGGCAAAAATATATTCAAATATGGGTATTATCCAATTTATGTATGGCAATATGGACTCTGCAACCATATATTTTAAACGACCAATTTCAATTGCAAAAAAACTGGGCGATAAAGCTTTACTTGCAGGGGCATATAATAATGTTGGTCAGCTATACTATTTTATGGGCGACTTGTCAGAATCGGCATCGAATTACAAAAAATCAAAAGAAATTTATATTGAAATACAAGACCAAACCGGGGTTTTAATGTGCGAAAACAACCTTGGCAATGTATACTTTGCAAAAGCAGATTACCTAAGTGCCTTAGAGAGCTATAATACTGTTATAGAGATAAATACAAGCTTTGGTGATAAAATTGAATTAGCTCGTACTTATCACAATATGGCACAAGTATATTCACGCATTGGTGCACTGCTAGATGCAACCAACAACCTTTTAAAATCAATTGAAATAAAACAAAAATTAGGCGATAAAAAAGGTATGGCTGCCGATTATTCTTTTTTAGGGAATATGCAGGCAAACAAAAACCACCCCCGCAAAGCACTTGAGTATTACAACAAAGCATTAAATATTCACAACAAAAATAATTTTATTGATGGTAAGTCTACATTATTGAGTAGTATCGGTTCGGCATACAATATTTTAGGAATTACCGACTCTGCGGAGGTTTTTAATGAAAGGGCAATTGAAATTTCAACATCAATTGGCGACAAGCCAAACCTTTCGGACCACCTTAGCAATTTGGCACAGGTATATAAAAAAACAAGTCAATATAATAAGGCAATTGCTTATTTAAATAAATCTATTGAATTAAAAAAGCCTATTGAGGATACCGAAGGGCTTTGCAACAACTATTATTTAATGGCAAATATCTATAATTCAATGGCAACAAAATCAGTTGAAAAGGCCGATAAGCAGAATAAACTTGAAAAAGCTATATTTTATGCCACAAAATCTTTTAAAATCGCAAAAGCAAAAGATTTAATAAACCCCATAAGTAATGCTTCGTTAGAACTACAAAAAGCTTATGCCGCTAGCTCTAATTACAAAAAAGCCCTGCATTTTAGCAATATACACATACAAACTGCCGATTCGTTACAAAAGCTTGCACAAACAGAAGCTGCCACCTTTGCAGAGGCACGTTGGCAGGCAGGTAAAAAACAACAGCAAATTACATTTCTTGAAAAACAAGAAAAACTTCAAAACGAACTTATTGCAAGCAAAGAAGCCGAAAACAGCAAACAAAAAGCTTTTATTTTTACGCTTGTTGCAGGTTTGTTGGTGTTGCTGCTTAGTGGCGGCTTAATTATTTATTTTATCCAAAAACAAAGAAAATTACGGCATCAGCAGCAACTTAATAAAATTTCATCGCTAAAACTAGAAAATGCAAGGAACAGGGTATCCCCACATTTCCTTTTCAATTCGCTTAATACCGTGCAAAACGAACTTGGCAAAAACACAGAAGCAAGCCAAAGACTTAATGCTATTGTAAACATGCTGAGAAACAGCCTGTTAAACATTGAAAAACCAAGTATTACAGTTGAACAGGAACTTGATTTTGTGAATAACTTTATTTTGCTGCAAAAAGCAGGCTTTATTACCGATTTACAAACTGAAATTAATATCGATAAAAACTTTTACCAGCAAAAATTACCGGCCATGATTATGCAAATACCTGTTGAAAATGCAATAAAACATGGACTGGCCCCCAAAAACGGCAGTAATAAAACCCTAAAAATTGAAGCCAAACAAAACGGGGCTGCACTAAAAATAAGTATAAGCGATAATGGTGTTGGCCGCAATGCAAAACAAAATGCAATGCCAACAAAAGGTACCGGTACAGGGCTAAAAGTTTTAAGCCAAACATTGCACTTACTGAACAGCCGCAACAAAGAACCTATTTTATTTTCAATTATCGACCTAAAAAACGAAGAAAACAAAAACTGCGGTACCAAAGTTGAAATAGTTGTTGTAAAAAAATCATTAGTCATTAAAAAATAGTCATTAGTCATTTGAAATTAATTATTAGAGCCTGTAAATAAAGTCGGTGTTTTTTTATTTAAGCCCCAAAGTGGGCGGTAAGCATTAGCCCTGTGCATGGTTGCTGAGCGTAGTCGAAGTAAAGCGCAGGGTAGAAAATTAGTGTATTACAATAGCCCTGAATGGGCGCAAGATAAATGTTATGACTTTATAAGCACTAATTACCAATTACCAGTTACAAATTACCAATTACTAGTATCAATAAACCAATTACTAACCAAATGGAAGCAAAAAAAATTGCAACAGTTATTATTGATGACAGCAAATCGGAAATAAAAAAACTTGTAGGCGAATTAGAAACATTCAGCGAAATAGATTTGGTAAAAACCTGTTCGAACCCACAAAAAGCAGGAAAAATTTTGAAAGAAATTAAGCCGCAATTGGTTTTTCTTGATGTTGAAATGCCCGGGAAAACGGGTTTTGATATATTAAAAGAGATGAAAACATATAAAGATTTTAACGCTACGGTGGTTTTTTATACAGCTTATGATAAATATGTTTTGGAGGCTTTGCGCCAATCTGCGTTTGACTACTTGCTAAAACCTGTACAATACAACGAATTAAGTAATGTTATAAGCCGCTTTCAGAAAGAAAGGTTTTCGGGAAATAACGATTTCCGTAAAAAGCTTGACAAAATATTACCCTCAGGTAATTCACGGGTTTTTATACCTTCGGCTACCGGCTTGCGCTTTTTGTATAAAGATGAAATTGTGTTATTTGCCTTTCAACACCCCAAATTAAACAAATCAGCTTGGTGCGCTTTGCTAATTGACCAACAAACTGTTGAAATAAAGAAAAAAACAAACGCCAAAAGTATTATCCAAATACTTCAGGATCCGAATTATTTCAAAATAAACCAATCTGCTATATTAAATTTAAGGTATTTAAGCGCCATAGAGTTTAAAACGCGGCGTTGCATTTTAATACCGCCATTTAATAATTTTGAGCTTGTACTGTCGCGTTCGGCATTTAACGAACTAAGGGATAGTTTTGATATTTTATAAACAACCAAATAAGTGCTTTTTTTAACCAAATAACATCCAATTTTAACCAAATGGCAGCAATTTTCATTTCTGTGTTTTTCTTTTTGTATGATATTATAGAAATTTGAACTGATAAAAAACTTAACATTAATTTATATATTATGAGAAATTTAACATTATTCGCAATTATTTTTATTTCAGTACATGTAAATAGCCAAGTTGTTAATCTTGCTGGTAAATACCGTGGACTAATAACAAAAAACGAACTGTTAAACGCCAGAGGCTTGAAAGTAGATATAGGAAAAATAACCGGCTTTAGTGTTTCTGCTAATATAAGGGGGTATGAAGTAGAAGCTCGTTCTGGTAGTGAGGCCTTTACCGCTCAGCAAAAACAGATAATAAAAAAATTATTTTCAGGATCAAAAATTTATATTGAAGATATAAAAGTTAGGCAAAAAGATTCCATAATAACAAAACATCATTCCCTGGTTTTTAAAATAGACGGTCCAAACGCAAATTTACTTTTTAGCAATAAAGAGGAACATAAAAAAACAGCCTTATATTTATTAAAACATCCTTACATATATGCTTACCCTGATTTTTCCTCAAAAGATACAAGCCTGTTAAAAGTAACTTCATTTAAAATTAAATTGTCAGGTTGGTCAAATGAAAAAGCTTATATTAGCAATAGCAATATGCTTACACCTGAAATGATACAATTTATAAAAAACACTTACGAAGATTTTATGATATCCGATATAAAAGCAGTTGATGAAAACAATAAAACCTTTGAGTTGAGGCGCTTATACATAAATCGGGATAAAATAAAAGAGCAAACAAAAAACCGCTTAGATAGTATAAAAGCTATTAGCGATATTTTACCATCAAGCATTAGCCCAAGCAGTGTTAATAGCCTTATGCCTAAATCATTGCGTATCATTAGCGATATCCTGTTCAATGAAAAACCTTATAATACAGACAATTATACGCCCCACAAAAAAGAATTCCAAGAAAAACGGCTTTTTCAGTATATTAAGGAAAAAATAGTAAGTGGTGAAGTTAAGTTATATGAAAATAGATACAACAACACTTTATACAATTTAAACACAAGCGAATTTAGCATAAAAGAAGCAAAAAAAGAGTTAGACACATTAGATGTTACTAAATGGATAATAAATAAAGCAAACCCAAATGGACCACTGGTTAAATCAATTGTAAAAGAAGATTTTGGTTTGGATCAGATTAAAGGTTTGGTTTTTATAGATGAATGGTATTTTGATGCTGAAAAATTTACGTTTGCAAAAAATGTTATTGCTTACCAACCTATAAAATCAAATAATTATGAAAGGAAAAAATTGATTTGCGAGTTGAATTTTGAAGGCTTATCAAAAAAACAAATTAAAAAATCGAACAAACGTTTAGTGCATTATGCAATAGTTCAATACGAACAAAAAATACTAAATCGCTTGGAATATAAAGGTTTATCTGAGAATAGGTTTATGTACCCGCCATTTGAAAATGAAAATGCACCATTTTTAACATCTTATGGCAGGAATATGCTTATTGAAACTATTTTTAATAAAGTGTTAAAAGAGGGTGAAGCGGCTTACGATTTTGATTCTAATAAAACAATAAGCCCAAAAGAAATTAAAAAAAGGATGGGTGCAACTGATGAGCTAGTTATGGTTGAGGATGTTGAAAACCCGGATGAACCGATGAAAGAAATTACGGTTGAAGGAACATACTCTTTATCAGAAATTAAATCGTACATTTTTACCGAAGACTGGTTTCTTGACCCGCTTACTTTACGGATTGTGAAAAAGGTACGGGCAATTGCACCGGTCAGATATTATACGCAACATTTAGATGGTGAGCAACAAATTCCAAAAAAACAAATTGTTTTTGAAATAAAATTTGAGTAACTCTTGTATGCAGCCCAAAAGCATCTAGGCAATTTGTGAATAACTTAGTAAGTTTTTTCAACTTGCTAAGTTTTACCTGTTCAAAGTGCAATTTTGAGCCCTAAGTGCTATTTAAATATCGAATTACTCGGTACTGGGGTGTAAAAAAGTAGGGATATACCATTTTTTTTATCGTTAAAGTTGATAGGTCCATCTAATTTAAAGAGCTAAAAAAATATCGAATATCGAACAAAGAATGATGAATATTGAGGGGTAAAAATGCAATGGTTTGTTTTTAAGACTGTTGGGTTTATCGCTTTTAAATTTAAAATTCTATTTTGATTTTTAAAACTGACCAAATAACAATAATTTATTACCAAATAACAACCATTAATTACCAAATAACAACCAATTTTAACCGGATAGCTGCAATTTGCACTTTCCGGTTTTTTCATTTTTGGTGAAATGTAGAAATTTGAACTACTAAATATTAACCATTTAATTTTATATAAAATGCAAAAACCATATTTATTATTAGGTATCATACTTGTTATTTCGATGAAAATATCAGCACAAGAAAACAGTATTATCAAAAGCGACGATTTATTTGATAAAGTTTATAACAGGAGCAGTATAAGTTTTTTTATAATAAACCATTTAGATGATAAAAAAGAAATGATTTACGATGAATTCAAGAACTTTAGTTTTGATAAATACAATTTAAACAAATTGCCATTCAATAGCATGAATTCTTATTTATCGCGTGATGATTTATCAGGCACAAGCCAAAAAGCCAATAAAATAGAAAACGTTTTAAAAAACAACAATGTAGCCAAAAAGGTTGTTGAATATTGGGTAAACAGAGATGAAAATGGATATATGAACACAAACAGGATTGCAAAACGTGGGTTATATAATGCTACGGATCATGATGTGCAAGTATCTAAATTAACAAAACGCGGCAATGCTATGTTAGAAGATGCAGGTATCAAGTTAATGGAAAAAAGTTATATCGTAGTTTTTGACATCAGCGATATTGATAAGGTTTATAGCAAATCGGGTTCGTTAACTTACACGGGTTATATCGAAACCTATATTTATTCAATAAAACTTAACGATGAAGTACAAGCATTATTATGGGATAGTTGGCTTGATGAAAAAACCGATAAACACAAAATAAAAAAACAAATTGAAAAATTTGAAAAAATCCCTTTTAAATTAAACTTTGAAAATAAAAGTTTCGACGCAATAGAAACATCTACGGGCTTTGCTATGCTAAATGCTTTTTATGAAATCGTATACTTAAACAACGATGGGCTAAAATACAAAGGTGATGGTGTGCCGGAATTTAAAAAATTTGTAAAAAGTGCATTAAATACCGGAATGAAGGCAATGGAAAAGTTGAATAACGAATTTAAAGTAAAATCTGTTATTAATGGGACAGTTCCTGTTGTAAAAGTTAAAATTGGAACAAAAGAGGGTTTAAAGAGAAAACAAATGTACGAGGTTTTTGAAGGCACATATAATGCTAAAACCGATATAATCCAATCGAAAAAAATAGGTTTAATCAGGGCTGGATATATAGCAGATAACCGACAAAACGCCTCAGGTAATTCATTAAGTTCAGAGTTTGCTATAATTCAACAAAACAAAAAAATAACACCCTATATGTATATTCAACAAAAAAACGACAAAATGATTTCGTTGTATATAGATTATATTGGTTCAAGTTCGATAAAACACTCAACTGTCGGCATGAACTATTTAACATTTATTACAAGTAAAAGCTTATATGGCAGCCTGATTATGAATATGTCGCTTTCAACAACTACGGTTAATGAAACCGTATATAATTATTATTCAGACAGATTATACCAAAATTATGTTGATAATGTTTCGTTTTGTTTTGGCTTTGGTTATTTACTAGGGATTAACATACCATACGCACCAAATTTTAAGGCCGAAACATTTATGACATTTGGTTTTGGTTTTTCGTCGTACTCGCCCTCGCTATCAACCGATGATGGAGATGCTGCTTTTAACGAGGTAATATTTTCCGGGTTAAAACCGTTGATTATAGTATAATCCTCGCAACTGACGGGTTAACCCGTCAGTTCAACAACTAATTGTATAATACTAATTTAATTCAGGCCTGTGTTTTTGACATAACACAAGTAAGTTTATTTTAGCAAAAAGCCATAAATCTAGCTGACATAGGTACAGCCAATTTGCATAACTTGCTAAGTCTAATCTACGTGGGATTTGCTTTTTTAAACTGTACTCATATATTAAAACCAGGCTTAATCCTTGTTCAATATTTACCACCTAAAAGAATAAAGTGTTTTTCAAGAATTAGCAAATTACCGAATAACAGCTAAATTTCACCAAATAACAACCAATTTTTACCACTTATAGCCCATTTTTAACCAAATGGCAACAAATTGCATTTTACGGTTTTTTCTATTGGGGTAGAATGTGGAAATTTACACAGTTAAAAACATAGGGATATATTTAGAGGCAAGAACAAGTATAGCTTTGATTTTTGCAAAACCGTTTTGTACTAAATAATAACGAATTTAATAATTAATAATATAACAATTAAACCATAAGTAAAAACCATTAAAATTAAACAAATGAAACATGCCCCGAAAAAAGTGGCAGACTATATCGCAGATTAAAAACAATTAACTAAGACACTAAACAAATTAAAATAACCATTATGAAACGAATTGTAATTATTATATCCTTGTTTTTTATTTTTTCGACGGTTATTTGCGCCCAATTAGGGTTTTCTACGCAAACTACTTCAGCAAACCAAAGCATAAATGCATGGCGGGCATATATGGTAAACCCTGAATTGGCCGGGCAATACGCACCTGTATGTATTTCTCAACAAGTACATCGGAATATTATTAATGCAATTTACAAAGATGGCATGGGGATGACAATGTTAAATGTTGTGCAACTAGAGTTCCCCCCAAATGCAGTTTCGGCATTGAAAGTTGTAGGGGCTTTCCCTTATAACAGTTTTGATTTACCTATGTGGCTTTTAAACGTAGATTTTGCAAATTCTGATAGGGGGTGGCTGACTAAAAACGGGCTTTTTTTGAGAAAAAACATAATAACTTTATGGGAAATTATGGGGGACAAAAAAATGGCATCCCTACAATTGAGGGCTAATGCATATAG
Organism: Bacteroidetes bacterium 4572_117; assembly: GCA_002084525.1. Taxonomy (GTDB): domain Bacteria; phylum Bacteroidota; class Bacteroidia; order Bacteroidales; family NBLH01; genus NBLH01. The sequence goes on from NBLH01000126.1 coordinate 13,518, forward strand.
TGCTTCGCAAAACATAAAAACAAGTATTTCAAAACACAATCAAAAAATACATGAAAGGAGCCGTGCGTCGCAACAATATGGCTATTATGTTTCAGAAATGTATTCAGGCAACTTTGTTAAAGCCGTAGACCACTATACCGAATATGAATATCATAAAAAAGAGGCTGAAAAAATGGAAAAGCAACGTAATGTGATAAACACGCAGTACCCCAGCTTTGAAATGGGTAAATATGAAATGTCTTATCAGTTCCGTTTAGATTCGTCCTACCCTTTTAGCCAAACAGAATTACAGGTTATAAACTTAATTAGCCGCAGCGGCTATGTGCCCCAAAAATTTTGGGTTGAATTTAGAAATTCGCTAAACACTGAGCAAAAGCGACAACTGGGGCTGAGGTAAAGTAAAGTGTAAATGGTTGGAAAAGCCGAAACAGCAGCCATAAATTATTTAAAATCTGAAAGTAAGCAAAGCTAAACCTTATTATTATGTTCAAATTAAAAAACAAACTAACTATTGTATTTATATTACTTGGAATTGGAAATAGTATACAATTAAATGCACAAGTAATTTCAACACAAATTTTAAATGGCGAGCAATTTTATTCAACAACATCTTCAACTTTCGATTATGATAACGATGGTGATTTGGATATAATAGCTTCGAGATGGGATCCTGCCGGGATTTATGTTTTAGTTAATAATGGTGCAAAACAATTTAATGCAGAACCAATTATAACAGAAAATATAGATTTCCAAATTGCCGATATTGATATTGCTGACATTGATAATGATGGTGATGCCGACTTGGTGGTTTGTTTGAAAGATAATAACGGTAGCGAACTTGCTTGTTTTCAAAAACAAGACGATGGTACTTATCAAAAATTTCAAATAGCTCAAAATATGAGATACAACATGGCTGATGTGGCCGATTTTGATAATGATGGGTGGGTTGATATTGTTTCTGTTGGCACAGGGGACACAGAAAATAATGGCCGTTTATATTTAAACCAAACCAATTTAACTTTTGAAGAAAAAATTATTGCACAATATAAAGTTAAAACATCAGTAGATGCAGCTGACATTGATAATGATGGCGATATTGATATTGCATTTGGTGGTACAGGGACAATTTATGGCAAT
>NBLH01000127.1 GCA_002084525.1 Bacteroidetes bacterium 4572_117
TTTTTTTTAGTTAATGCTAACACAACTACCAGTTACAAGTCAAGTATGGGGTTTCGGGTTAATCGTCATTTGTTGATTAGTCATTTGTCATTGCTGTCAACTGAAACCTGTCAGGTTTCTATTAATTCAAGCCTATGTAAACAGTTGATTGTCAGCACATTACAGGCGCAAGTCTAACAAGTTTTTTCGTAAATTGGTATGTGCCACGACACTAGTGTCGTGGCACATATCATTTTACGGGTTATAATATACGAACCCTATTACGTCGGAAACTTGTATTCGTTTTAAATAATTGTCCTTCCAGCGGCAGTTTGCTTACGCCTATTTTATACCGACGCTACACACTAAACCAATATTATATATCCACTCAATCAACACTTTAGCTAAAACAGGAAAATAAGAAAGAACTTATTTCTTCTTCTTATCATTGTAGCCTTTTTGTTTGGCCATATCTTCTAAACGTGTTTGAAATTTAGATTTTTTCTTAGGTTTCTTTTTGTTTTCGTTAAGTTTTAGAAGCACTGCCTTATCATCAACAAAACGCCTGATTATAATAGTTTGCCCAACAGTAATTAAATTAGACAAAAAGTAATAATAACTTAAACCTGACGAGTAATTGTTAAACCATAAAAGCATCATCACCGGCATCATGTACATCATCATTTTCATACCTGGCATTTGTGCATTTGCGCCCTGCATTTGGCTGCTATTTAGTTTAGTGCTAAATATCATTGAAACAGCCATTAAAAGGGTAAATAAACTAATATGGTCACCGTACATTGGTATTGTAAAAGGCAAATCAAAAATAGAATCGTAGCTTGACAAATCTGTTGCCCATAAAAACGGTTGCTGCCTTAGCTCTATCGAAGCCGGGAAAAAACGGTACATGGCTATTAAAATAGGGAACTGCAGCAACATTGGTAAACAGCCGCCCATTGGGTTTACACCAGCTTTACGGTACAAAGCCATAGTAGCTTGTTGCCTTTCCATTGATTTATCCTTTGATATTTTTTCGTTAATAGCATCAATTTGTGGCTTTAAAACCCTCATCTTTGCCGACGATGCATAAGATTTATATGTTAAAGGGAATAAAACTAATTTAATTAATACGGTCATCAATAAAATAATTAAACCATAACTAGTGAAAAACCCTCCCAAAAAATTAAACAATGGGATAATTGCAAAACGGTTTATCCAACCAAAAATACCCCAACCCAAAGGGATCATCCTTGTTAAATTAAGGTCTTCATCTTTATTTATCTGAATTTCTTTAAGTACACTGTATTGGTTTGGCCCGTAGTAAAAGGCAAACTCAACTTTCTCGTCAGTACCACCATCAAAAGGAAGGCTTATATTTACATTGAATTTTTTAAGGTATTTACTAAATTCTTCAAAATTTTCATGCTCAACATTTGCATTCAGCATTGATGTTTTTGCTATCAATACCGAAGAAAAAAACTGTTGTTTGAAAGCTATCCATTTAACTTTTGTGGTAAGCGATTCTTCATCAGAGTCAGAAGTTTCAGATAACCAATCAACCTCATCCTGAAAATATTTCCAATAAATACCAGTGTTTTGGTTTTCCCATTTCCAACCTTTTTCAAGGCTTGGTGCATTCACAAACCATTTAAAATCGACAAAATTTGTATTACCTGAAATAAGCTTGTCCATCCCAACAAAACGAATATCAAAATCAACAAGGTAACTACCGGGTTTAATTTTATAAGTATATTCTATAAATCTTTCTTCGCCGGCATATAATCTAAACACAGCAGTTTTTTCACTTTCAGTTGCATTTATTTCCAATTGGGTTTCAATTGGTTTAAAAAACAACTCATTGGTAGAAATACTCCTGTTTTCAGCAAAAAAGTCCATGCCAAAAACGGTTGCGTCCCCATCAAAAAGCAACAGGCTGGCTGAGTCATACCTTACATGATTTTTCATTTCAACAGAATAAGGCCTCCCGCCTTTAGTTGAAATAGTCATTTTTATCAAATCGTTTTCAAGCGTATAAAACTCTTGTTTACCAACTGCTGCTTCCCCAAAAGAGCCAAATGCCCTTTTTATCCGGTTTTCTTTTGTTGTATCCTGTATTGTTGAATCATTTTGGCTTAAACTTTCTTGGTTTATACTCTGGTTTTCATTGTTTGCAAATTCAGCAGCTTTATTCCTGTCAATATCATCCTGTACAAGCTGCAACGAATCCCTAATTATCCTTTCTTGCCTTGCTTTTTCAACTTCTTCCTCGCTTGGTTTTGTATATATGCTATATGCAATAAGAATTGCAGCAATAAGAACAATACCATAAATCTGATTTCTATCCATTTTTTATTTATTCAATTTTTACTTAAATTCTATACTTATTTTATATTAAATTACTCCTAATTTCTTGTTATTTTATTTTACTTCTTTTAATTGCGGCATTAATAAAGTCAACAAATATTGGATGTGGGCTTAACACCGTACTTTTATATTCAGGATGAAATTGCACACCAACATACCAAGGATGATCGATGATTTCCATAATTTCAACCAAATTAGTATTAGGGTTGATGCCAACTGCCTGCATACCAGCTTCTTCGAACTGCTCTAAATATGCATTGTTAAACTCATATCTATGCCTGTGCCTTTCGTTTATAGTATCGTTTTTATAGGCATTAAATGATACTGAAGGTTCTTTCAACTTACAAGGATAAGCACCCAACCTCATTGTACCACCCATGTTGGTGATACTTTTTTGTTCTGCCATTAAGTCAATTACAGGGAAAGCTGTAGCAGGTTTCATTTCTGTTGAATGAGCTTCTTTTATTTTAAGGACATTTCTAGCAAACTCAATAACCGCACATTGCATACCCAAACAAATCCCCAGAAAGGGCACTTTACTTTCCCGGGCATATTTGGCAGCCTTAATTTTCCCTTCCACTCCACGAAGCCCAAAGCCTGGTGCTATCAAAATCCCATGGACCTCACCTAGCAGATTATCGGCATCTTTGCTGCTTACTTTTTCAGCATCGACCCATTTTACATTTACTTTTGCTTCATTAGTTGCACCTGCATGTTCAAAAGATTCAACTATCGACTTATAAGCATCGTGCAATTCAATATATTTACCAACAAGCGCAATTGTAACAGTTTTTTCTGACTGATGCCTTTTTAACAAAAACTCTTTCCATTGTTTCAGTTCAGGGCTTTTGCCCACCTTCAATTTAAGTTTAGTAAGTACTTGAATATCAAGCTTTTCCTGACCCATCAATATTGGCACTTCATAAATTGTTGAAGCATCAATCGACTGTATAACTGAGCTGATATCTACATTACAAAAACGGGCAACTTTTGAACGGATTTCTTTTGTTAATTCATGTTCTGTCCGAAGGACCAAAATATCCGGCTGAATCCCATTTTCAAGCAACAGCTTTACAGAATGTTGCGTTGGTTTTGTTTTTAGCTCACCCGATGCAGCTAAAAAAGGCACAAGTGTAAGATGTATAACCAAGCTATTATCAGGCATATCCCACTTTAATTGCCTTACAGCCTCAATATATGGTAGCGATTCAATATCGCCAACAGTACCACCAATTTCTGTGATAACAAAATCGTACTTATGTTTATTACCAAGAATTTTTATGCGGTGCTTTATTTCATCGGTAATATGTGGTATAATCTGAACTGTTTTTCCGAGATAATCACCATGCCTTTCTTTATCAATTACCGTCTGATAAATCCTACCGGTTGTCACATTATTTGCCTGCGAAGTTGGAACATTTAAAAATCGCTCATAATGCCCAAGATCTAAATCTGTTTCTGCGCCATCATCGGTAACATAACATTCACCATGCTCATAAGGGTTTAAAGTACCCGGATCTACATTGATATATGGATCTAATTTCTGAATAGTTACAGAATAATTCCTTGATTGCAATAATTTTGCAAGCGATGCCGATATAATCCCTTTCCCTAACGACGAACTAACGCCACCTGTAACAAATATATATTTTGTATCCACTTTTCAAGTTTCAAGTTTCATAAACTTTGAGGTTTCTATTAAACTTTTACAACTTACTGAAAATCTAAGCTTAATAAAAAAAAATACTATTCAAAAACAGCTTAATCTAGCCCCAGTGCAGACAGTTTATGGCTAAATATCAACCAATAAACAACGCTATACTTTTACTAGTAACCAGTTTACCAGTTACTAATTTCCAAAGCTACATAAGCTCGTCAATCATATCTAATTGTTCTTTTAAGATTTTTATCGTAGCTTTTGCCCTTTTAATTTTCTCCTCAAATTCTTGTATCATTGAATCTGCATTTTTCGATTTTGCAAAGAACCCAATATTGTTTTCCCATAAAATAGTATCGCTTTTTAATTTTTCCAACTTTACAACAAGTTTTTCCCGTTCATTTCTAATCCTACCTCTCGATTTAGATGAGCTTTTCATGTTTTCAAGCTTTGAACGGAAGTTTAATTTCATTTTTTCGGTATCATCAATATCCAACTTTTTGAAAACTTCATCAATTGCAGCCCTGAATTCATTTTGTACTTCATCTTTGTTTTTTAATGGAACAAAACCAACCTCTGTCCATTGTTTTTGAATATCGTTAAGTTTTTTAAGGTTAACGCTGCCATCGTCAGAATAATTAATGGCTTTTATTTTTTCAATCAATGCTTTTTTTAGTTCCAGATTTTCATCTTGGGCACTATCCAACGATGCATAATAAGCTGATTTGTTGTCGAAAAATTTATTACAAGCACCCCTAAAACGCAGCCAAATAGTATCTTTGTGTTTTTTTGGTACTGGGCCAATTGTTTTCCACTTTTTCTGAAGCTCTATATATATTTCTGTTGTTTTTCTCCATTCTGTACTTTCAGTCATACTTTCGGCCTGAATACAAAATTCTGTTTTTATTTGAAGGTTATTTTCTTCAACCTCTCTATGTTTTGAGTAAAATTCGCGTTTTGCATTAAAAAAGGCATCACAAGCTTTTCTAAACCTTGAATAAATCTGATTATTTTCCTTTTTTGGAGCAAAGCCAATTAATTTCCAAAGTCTTTGTAAATCAATAATTTCCTTTGAATTGGTTTCCCATTCTTTTGGTGTCCCAATCATTAATTCATTTGTCTCTTCTACTTTTTCGCAAATCAGGGTTTTGGCCTTAAGGTTATTAAGTTGCTCAGCTTTTAGGTTTTCAAAATAATCTTGGTGTTTTTTATTTATTGTAGTTGTAGCTTTTTTAAAACGTTCCCATAATTCATCTTTTTTATCATTTGGTACGGGGCCAATTTCACGCCATAAACTATGTAATTTTTGTAAAATTTTAAATGCTGTTACTACTTTGGGTTCAATCAATAATTCTTCAGCTTTTTTACATAAATTCAGTTTTAATTCTAAATTTTTCTTTAAATCAAGGTCACGTAACTCTTTATTCAAATTTACGTAGTCATAAAATTTTTCAACCCAATAATGATATGAGTCCCACAGCTTTTTCACCTCTGTTTGAGGCACTAAACCAGCATTTTGCCACTGTTTTTGTAAGTCTTTAAAATCTTGAAAGGTTTTATTCATTGATTCTTGACCATTAATTAACTCTTTAATATCATCAATGATTTTATATTTTTTTTCAAGGTTCAGTTGTTTGTTTTTTTCAAATTGTACCGCATATTCCGTTCTTCTTTCTTTATAAACAGAATAAGAAGCCTTGAATTTTTCCTCGAGTTTATTTTCCTCAGGTTTAAATTCTTCAATTTTGCCACCATCATCAACAAATTTCTTCCTGTTAACATCAATATTTGCGTGGTGTTTTTTATAGAATTTAACTTTAATTAATTCAATATTCGACTTAACCTTCTGAATATCTGACTGTTCAAGCAACTTGTCTAATTCTAGCACTAAATCTTCCATAGACAAATTAGAATAGTCAACTTTTTTAGCCTCCTCTTTTTCAGGAACTTTTTCAGTTTCAACTAATTCATCGTTTTTAATTTCTTCTACAACATCACTTTTCTCAGTACTATCAGGCGTCTCATTTTCTACCACATCCTCATCTTTCTCCACATCAGTTAAAACTTGTTCAACATTGGGTAAACCATCTGCAATTGTTTTATTAAGTTTTTTTAAAATAAGGTCAGCTGCAGATTCTTTTTTCACATCACCAAGCTCTGTTTCAGATTCTGTTTTGGTCGTTGTTACTTCCTTTTCTGCTTCAGTTTCAACTACTGTTACTTGTTTTTCAGATTCTGTTTCAACTTTTGTTTCCTCTTCTTTAAACTCAGTTTCAACTACTGTTTCCTGTTTTTCAGATTCAGTTTCGACTATTGTTTCCTGTTTTTCAGAATCCAATTCCTGGTTAATTTCATTTTTTACATTTTCAGTAGTCTCAGTTTTATCTTTTTCTTCCTGAGATGAGTTGTTTAAATCGTCCTGTTTCATTTTTCACAAATTTAATTTGGTTACTGGAACCAGCGCATGTTTAACATAATATTTTCCCTAAATTATTAGGTAGAAGACATAAATTATTTACTTTCAAGCATTAAGCTTTAATCCTGTTTGATTAAAAGATTCACTTACTAAAAACTGACGAAATTATACATTAAGCATGGAATCCTCAAAATTTTAACATAATAATTTCATTTTTTTATTAATTATTTAATTTTATAGTGGTGAGATTAGATTATTCTGATACAAAATGGTAGTTTTTTGATGGTTTAGGAATTAATATCCCTAATTATATGTACTTCATAATCACCAAGGTATTTGAAACCGGCCTTTTTGTACAAATTTTTGGCAACTATATTTTTCTGATGAACCTCAAGTTTAATTTGCTGGCCAATTTCCTTAGCGTAATCTAAAGATTTACTCAATAACAATTTGCTAAGCCCCCTACCCCTAAACTCATGGATAATTGCAAAATGGTGTAAATAAAGCCTCCGTCCATCGCTGGTTAACCAAGAACTTCCAATAATTTTATTGGTTTTTCCGTTAAACAGCAGCAATAATTTTCCGCCAACTAAAATTGTTTTTTCAATAATATGTTCATCATCACCACGTCCGGGTGTATTTAAACCAGTTTTTTGCCACAAATGCATTACATCCGAATAATTTTCGGGTTTATAATCCCTAATCGTAAAATTTTCGGTTTTCATAAAACCAACACTTTATTAAATTATAAATTTTAGATTAAAGAATTTAAATTAACCCACTAATTATCAGCACCTTAGGATAACAGGCTTGTTTCCATAGCCTTTTAGTAACTAGCATATCATAGCGTAGCTTCGCTACAAACAAAAAATAGGAACGCTGATAACACTGATTTAACGGATCCACACTGATTTTTATTTAGCTTAAAACACACGAATACTAATCATTACAAATTATATCTTCTTGACATACAATTGTGCAATTCCATAGCTAACAACTTCTATTTGCTCATCTTCTTCAATATATCCAGTACGGGCTTTTGCATCGTAAATTTCGTTGTTAATTAGTACTTTTCCTGATGGCTTTAGTACTGTAAATGCTACGCCTTTTTCACCAACCATATCAATTTGTTCTGTAGATACGCCAATATACCCTTTTGCTGTATCTTGTTCTTTGTTTAGGGCAATTCTGGCAAAAAGGTTTGTTTTTACTATTCTTTGGCTTAATAACAACGAAATTGTGATTGCCAAAAACATAGAAATCAACACAACAAATAGCGATTTCGCAAATGGTTCTAAATTAAATTTCAGGCCTTCTTCAACAACTACGATATCTCCCGCAGACATACTTAAAGTTAAACCTGCTATAGCCAAAATAATACCTGATATCCCGGCAAGCCCAAACCCCGGTATAACAAATATTTCAATAAGCATCAGAATTATCCCAACAGCAAACAAAAGTATTTCCCAATTTTCAGCAATACCTTCAAGGTACAAAGGAGCAAAATATAAAATCGAAGCTAATATAGCAGCCGCAATAGGAAACCCAACACCAGGTGTCTGTAATTCAAAATAAATACCTCCGATAATAATCATAATCAATATGCCTTGGAGGTAAGGGCTAACCAATAAACCGATTGTTTTTTCAAGCTGGCTTGGCGTGTATTCATCAATAGTATATTCGTTAATACCGCATAATTCTAAAACCTCTTCTATATTTTCAGCTGTTCCTTCGCAGTAAAAATGCTTCAATGCCTCGCTGGCAGTAAAAGTAAGGACCTCCCCCGAATCGCTTACACCTTCAACTCTTTTGCGGGGGTCAACCATTGCTTCGGCTATTTTGGGGTCGCGAAACCACCTAATGGTTGTGTCTTTACCATTAATTATGGTATCTTTGCCATGTGCCTCGGCGGTTGAACGCATTGTAGAACGCATATACGATTGGTACTTGTCAGGGACAGCTTCGCCCGATTGATTAACAACAGTTGCCGCCCCGATATTAGCACCTGGGCGCATATATATGCTATCGCAAGAAATTGCAATTAAAGCACCCGCCGAAGCCGCATTGTTGTCAATGAACACAAAAACAGGTATTTCGCTATTTAATATTTTCGTGCGGATAGAATCGGCCGATTCAACCAACCCACCATAGGTGTTCATATGTATCAATATGTAATCAACCTTATCGTTTTCAGCTTTTTCAAATGCCTGCATTGTTTGTCGCCAAATTGCCGGGCCAATTTCTTGTTTAATATTTAATTTCAGCACTTTCTTTTTGTTGTTTATTATCGAACTATCCTGTGCTGAGATATTAAAGCTAAATATGGTTATTAATAGTAAAAGTTTTATTGAAACTTGAACCATTTTCTTGTATCTAAAATCTAAAATCATGAATCTAAAATTATATAGTATTATCAAAAGGATAATGCTCCCAACGGTTTAACGACATGTAAATAATCCCAATCATATCGTCTTTGTTTTTCCCTGCTACTTTTAAAATTACTTTTGTAGCAAATTTCCCAATTGCAACAGATGCGAGATAAGCAGGGTTTGTAGACCCGGTTATTAAAGTGGAAAGATTATCGGTAAAGGTGTCAAATTCATCGTCGTTAATAATATCTTCAACCATCATCGCAGTATCTCTAATCGCCTTATCACTCTCATATACAACAAATTGCCAATTAAAGTGTTCAGGTATTGTTTCTGAATTGTACAAAACATAACCAGTATCGCCAAAGTACATAATATGGTTATCTTTAATATTTTCTACCATAGTTAGTATCCTAGCATCAACAACCTGTGCAACTGAGGCTTTAAGTATATTTTTACGCACCTCTTTATCATTACTTTTTAAAAACTCGCTCATATCCGGCAATGACATATTATCCGTTGTAACAAAACTAACCAATTTAACTTGCGCTATATCAGGGCCAAAAATACCAAGAAAACTAGGAAGCTCCTTATTGTCAATTATTTTCAATTTATTAATCCTAAAGAAAAACATAAAATATTCTTTAATTATGTAATAATATAAACTACGATTAACAAATTTACAAACTTTTTTTGGAAAGAAGAACATCATTTTTTAACATTTCTTTTTATTTGCGATACAATTACAAAAGATGGGATAGTTTTTTATTCAGTTTATAGTTTCCATATCTATTATTGAGCTTTGTCCAAAAAGCCGCTTAGCGGATAATTTAGCAAAAAGCACAAAAGTTATCGCACTGTTTATCAGTACATTAATGAAGCCGTCGGCTCTGGTTTAAATAATCTGAGATAATAATTAGCCGTAGCATTTATGCTACGGAATACAAGTACAATGTAGTTTTTGGGCTCATATCTTTGTAGCAAAAATAAAAAGATTATTTATATATTGCAAAACTAACTGAAATATATTGAGAAACTAAAGGTGCAACTTAGTTCAATTGGGCTA
>NBLH01000128.1 GCA_002084525.1 Bacteroidetes bacterium 4572_117
CATATTTTCTCATCGGGACGGGTTTGCTTAAAAGTGTTTAATTATATATATTAATACGCCAATAGTAAATCCCCACCTTAATGGACTTTGCACGGCGCGACATTAATCATTAATCATTATTCACTATCCATTAATCATTCCTCACTTTTTTTTTATTTTTTTTGTAGATTCCCGTACAATTAAATCTGTTTTTATAACCCTTGTTTCAGGTTCATAATCTTCATCTTCTTTTTCAAGTTGGTTTAAAAGCATGCGTACAGCAATTTGCCCCATTTCATAACCATGCTGTTCAACGGTTGTAAGAGGTGGTTCTGTCATCGTTGAGATTCGCCCGTTTGTAAAACCAACTATTGAAATATCTTCAGGAACTTTCAACCCCATATCTTTTATAGATTGCAACGCACCAATAGCAGTCATGTCATTTACGGCAAAAATACCATCTGGCTTATTATCTGATTTTAGTAATTTTTCAGTTAAAAACCAAGCCTCGTCATAATCATCACATTTAAAAATAAGCGAATCATCAATTGCTATACCGTTTTTAAAAAGGGCATGCAGATACCCGTTTTGCCTGTTCCTACCTATTAGCAAATGTTGCGAAGTGCCAAAATGGGCAATACGTTTGCATCCTGTTTTTATCAGGTAGTCAACAGCTTTAAATGCTCCATCAAAATCGTCAACCACCACTTTGTCCATTTTCATTTCTTTACTGGCCCTGTCGAAAAAAACAACTGGTATCCCTTTGTCTTCCAGGTTTTTAAAATGCTCAAAGCTTTTTGTCTTTTTTGAAACAGAAACCAAAACGCCTGCTACACGGCTGGCAAGCATTGCATGGGTTTCGCTAACTTCACGGTCATAATTTTCATTTGACTGGGCAATCATTACGCTATATCCATTTGCATAAGCAAGGTCATCAATACCGCTAATAATCGAAGAAAAAAAATGATGGATTAATTGAGGGATAATCACACCTATTACATTACTCTTACTATGCCTTAAGCTCAAGGCAACAACATTCGGTTTATAATGCAGCTTTTCAGCTAATTCGTTTACTGTTTTTTTTGTCTTTGTGCTTATGTCAGGATGATCTTTCAATGCCCTCGAAACTGTTGATGCCGAAATACCTAACTCACTAGCAATGTCCTTTATGGTTATTTGTCTTCCTTTCATTATGTGGTTTTAAGCAATCTGCCTAAATTATAATAAAAAATGGATTCCGGCAAACAAGTAGATGGGTTTTGCTTTAAGCGGAATGTAATAGGCTGAAAACGAGATAAATAAAAAATAATAAGTTTAATTTTAATCTGAAATTTAATAATTTGTTATAACTATTTCCCAAATCGTAAAAATCGTAAAAATCACAAATTCCTGCAAACGTTTGCGAATACGTTTGCGGTGATTATTTGCACGAAAATTAGTTAATTTTTGTTAAACCCACTAAAATACTTCCTAAATTTGGACTGAAATTATGTTTGGAGAATATTATAAACTGTTCAAAAACTAAATTTTAACTTGAGAGACTTTTAATATTTTTAGTAAATTTTTTTAAACCTAAATTAAATTTAAAAAATGAAAGATTATTATGGTATGCTAAAAAGACTTATGTTATTTTTTGCATTTGCTGCAATTACAAATATTGCATTTGCGCAGCAATCGGAAATAACAGGTCATGTAACTGATGCCGGAGATGGTTCACCAATACCTGGTGTAAATATAACCATAAAAGGCACAACAAAAGGAACAATTACTGATTTTGACGGTAATTTTAAAATTAGTGCAAGTTCTGGAGATTTTCTATTGTTTTCGTACATTGGTTACGAGACTCAAGAAATAGCTGTTGGAAACAACACCAACATTTCTGTACAATTAAACGCTTCTGACGTTGGTTTAGATGAAGTTGTGGTTATTGGATATGGTAAGGTTAAAAAGAGAGATGCTACCGGTGCGGTAACTGCAATCGACTCTAAAGATTTTAACCAAGGCGCAATTACAACCCCCGAAGAATTACTTATGGGTAAAGCTTCTGGTGTAGTTATTACTTCTGCAGGTGGGCAACCAGGTGCAGGCTCTACTATTAGGATAAGAGGTGGTTCATCGCTTCGTGCAAATAACGACCCTTTAATTGTTATTGATGGAATCCCAATCGACAACGAAGGGATCGGTGGAATGTCAAACCCCTTATCAACAATTAACCCTAACGATATTAAAACTTTTACGGTTTTAAAAGATGCTTCGGCAACTGCTATTTATGGTTCAAGGGCTTCGAATGGTGTAATTATTATTACAACCAAAAGAGGGAAAAAAGGCGAAGCCACTGCAAGTTATAACGGAAATATTTCTGTAGGTGTACCTGCAAAATATCTTGAATTGTTAAGTGCCGATGAATTTAGGTCAACAATATTTGATAGGATTACCGACCATGGTTTAGCACCTGTTGCGGCAGATGCTTTAGGAAATGCTAATACAGATTGGCAAAAAGAAATTTATCAGAATGCTATTTCACAAGATCATAATATTAGCGTAAGTGGAGCTTTAAAAGAAGTCCCTTACCGTATTTCTTTTGGTTATACAGACCAAAATGGTATTTTGAAAAACTCAAATATGAATCGGAGCACTTTTGATATTTCGGTAAACCCTACACTTTTAAACGATGCTTTAAAAATTGATTTAAACGCTAAAGGGTCATACACAAATAATGATTTTTCTAATACAGATGCAATCGGTGGTGCTGTTCGGTTTGATCCTTCGCAACCAATTTCTAACGGTAACATACTTTATGGTGGCTACACTGCTTGGACAGAAACAAGCTCAGGCGACCCTTTGAACGGATTACCAAATAATATTGCTACGCACAACCCTGTTGCCCAATTGGCTTATAGGGATAATACTTCTAATGCACAAAGATATTTACTAAATGGTAAATTTGAATATACCATGCCATTTTTACCTGAGTTAAAGGCAACTTTAAGTGCAGGTTATGATTTCTACAATACCACAGGTAGCGATATTACCGATCCTTTAGCTTCATGGAGTTACAGGGAACCGGAAAGAAGTGTTTTAGGATATACGAATATGAGAAAAAATACAGCGGTTGATTTTTATTTAAATTACAATAAAGAATTTGCTTCTATCCATAAGTTGGATTTAATGGGTGGTTATTCTTACAACTTTTTTTACCGCGAAGGTGGAAACTCAAACCGACCATGGGTTAAAACAAACGGTGAATATGAAAACTCACGAAATGTAACCTATAAAAGCAAGAACTTATTGATTTCTTTTATGGGACGGGCTAATTATTCATTAATGGACAAGTATTTATTAACAGCAACTGTCCGTTATGATGGTTCGTCGCGTTTTGCTGAAGAAAACCGTTGGGGATTATTCCCTTCATTCGCTGCTGCATGGAAAATTAAAAACGAAAGTTTCTTAAAAGATGTGGATATTGTAAGCAATTTAAAATTTCGTTTAGGTTATGGTGTTACAGGTCAACAAAATATTTCTGATAATTTCTATCCTTACATCCCAACTTATACAATTAGCCAAACAGGTGCTTATTATCAATTTGGCGATGCATTTTATGCAACTCAAAGGCCTGATGCTTATGACCCAAGTATTAAATGGGAAGAAACTTCTACGCAAAATATTGGTTTAGATTTTGGGTTTTTAAACGACCGTATTTCAGGTTCGCTTGAATATTACATGCGCGAAACAACTGATTTGCTTAACGAAGTACCAATTGCTGCCGGAACAAATTTTTCTAACTTTTTGATTACAAACGTTGGTTCGCTAGAAAACAAAGGTTTTGAAGCTGAATTAAATGTTAAGCTTATTTCAAAAACAGATATTAGTTGGGAAATTTCAGCTAACTTTACAAGAAACGAAAATAAAATTACTAAGTTAACAAGAGTTGACAACCCAAATTACACTGGTTATGATGCCGGTGGTATTTCAGGTGGTGTTGGTAACAACGTCCAAATTAACTCAGTTGGCTATCCTGCAAATACATTCTTTTTGTTCCAGCAGGTTTATGACTCAAATGGTATGCCTATTGAAGGTTTATATGTTGATAAAACAGGCGACGGCGGTAATATAGCAGGTAACAATCTGAATAAGAGTTACTTGCAAAGCCCTGCACCCGATTATTTAATTGGCTTATCTTCAAGGTTTAACTATAAAAGTTTTGATTTATCATTTTCAGGAAGGATAAATATTGGTAACTATGTGTACAATAATAACGCATCGAGCCAGGCAGTTTATTCTAATATTTACAATCAATCAGGTTTTACGGCAAATATTTTAAAAGATGTTGAAAAAACAGCCTTTATGAACGCTCAGTATTGGTCTGATTTCTATTTAGAAAATGCTTCTTTTTTCCGTATGGATAACATAAATTTTGGTTATAGTTTTGATAAGTTTTTCTCAGATGAAATTAACGGACGTGTAAGCTTTACAGTACAAAACGCCTTTGTAGTAACTAAATATTCAGGTCTGGACCCAGAAGTTTCAGGTGGGATAGACAATAATATTTTCCCAAGGCCCCGTACTTTTATGTTAGGTTTAAACCTTAATTTTTAATTAAATATAAAAAAGTAATAAAATGAAAAAAATTAATATATCATTTTTCCTATTCATAATTACGGCACTGTTTTTATCATCGTGTGTCAAAGATTTAGATGTGGAACCTATTGACCCGAATGTGTCAACAGCAAACAATGTATTTGATAGCCCTGAAGCTTACAAGCAAGCATTGGCAAAAATTTATGCCAGCTATGCAGTAAGCGGGCAAACCGGTGGTGGCGGCGGTAATGGCGATATTAGAGGTATTGATGAAAATTTTGGTAATTACTTACGCCAATTATGGGGTTTGCAAGAATTACCAACCGATGAAGCCATAATTGCTTGGGACGATGCAACAATTAAAAATTTCCATTGGCATACATGGGCATCTAACGATGTTTTTATCGCTGCTCTTTATTCAAGGATTTTTTATTCAATTTCTGTTGCAAATGAATTTATCAGAAACACAGCCAATGAAACTGGCGATATTGCAGTAATGAATGCAGATGCTCGTTTTTTAAGGGCTTTTTCTTATTACCACGCAATTGATATGTTTGGTAATGTGCCATTTGTTACTGAGGCTGACAAACCTGGTGCATTTTCGCCTACGCAAATTTCGCGTGCTGATTTATTTAAGTATATTGAAGAGGAATTAATTGACCTTGATAGCAAATTAGGTGCGCCAAGATTTGAATATGGACGTGCCGACCAAGCTGCCGGATGGATGCTTTTAGCTAAATTATACATGAATGCCGAGGTTTATACAGGAACTGCAAAATACGCAGAAGCTATTACTCAACTAAATAAAGTTATTGCTGCCGGTTATTCAATTGACCCAACATATCAAAATGTTTTCCGTGCCGATAACAATAATAGCCCTGAAATGATTTTCCCTATTTGTTTTGATGGTACAAATACACAGCAATATGGTGGAATGACCTTTATCCTTCACGCATCAAATGGTGGTGGAATGCCACTAAACGGTATTGATGGCGGATGGGGTGGTATCCGTGCCATTAAAGATTTTGCTGAAAACCATTTTGGTGTCCTTGAATCAGATTTTTCTTCATCAGAACCTGAATATACCACAATTGCCGATAAAAGGGGCATGTTTTATTTTAACCCTGATGAATGGGTTTGGGATATTGCAAATGTTGGTACATTTACCCAAGGTGTTGGTGTAACAAAATTTAAGAATATTTCAGCTGATGGTAGCCCTGCACCAAATGCACATCCTACTTTCGCAAGTACCGATTTCCCTGTTTTCCGTTTGGCAGATGCTTACTTGATGTATGCCGAAGCTTTTGTTAGAGGTGGAGGAGGAGATGAAGCTACTGCTTTGGGTTATATAAACTCATTAAGACAAAGGGCCTATGGCGACAATTCAGGTGATATCACAGCAGGTGAGCTTACTTTAGATTTTCTTTTGTCTGAACGTGCAAGAGAATTGTATTGGGAAGCACAAAGAAGGACTGATTTAATCCGTTTTGGTAAATTTACAGGTGGCGATTATGTTTGGGAATGGAAAGGTAATGTACAAGCAGGTACATCAACTGAATCTCATATGGATTTGTACCCGATACCATCAAACGACTTGAACGCTAATCCTAACTTAAAACAAAACACAGGATATACTAATTAGTATTAAATATTTTAACAAATAAAATATAAACAAATGAAAAAATTATCATATATAATTTTACTCGCAATAGTAGGGGTTTTTCTGTACTCTTGCGAAAAAGATGAAGTAAAGGTGGTTATGAGCAGCAACCCAACGGCCTCTGCAATTCAGGGACCGGCTTCACCTGCCGGAATGGCCTTTACAAAAGATGACATAGACAATTCTATCGACTTTGAATGGTCAGCTGCTGATTTTGGATTTCAATCATCAATTACTTATGGCGTACAAATAGCCAAAACTGATGATTTTGCAGGTGCTGCAACATTATTCACAACCCAGGAGCTTACAGGTTCAGCTGGTGTATCTGATATTAATTCAATTTTACTGGCATGGAATTTAACAATAAATACCGAAGCTACTATCAAATGCCGTGTTTTTGCAATGGTTAGCCCAAATGCCGACAGTGCTTTTTCGGCTGTAACTGACTATACAGTAATACCTTTTGATATGTTAGTAGATTACCCAATGGTATATGTGCCAGGCGCTTACCAAGGATGGTCGCCGGGCGATGTTAACGGAAGGTTATATTCTTACGATTTTAATAGTGTTTATAAAGGCATTATCAGGCTTAATGGTGATGACCCAGCAATGTTCAAGATTACTGTAAACCCAAATTGGGACGGGCCAAACTATGGTGGAACATTAACTGCCGCAGGTTCAGGTTATACAGGTGCCCTTGATGATACTGGAGGTGATTATGCGGCAGCTGTTGGAACTTATGAATTTACAGTTGATGTAAGTGCTTTGACTATTGAATTAAAAGCCACAAACGATTGGGGTATTATTGGTAGTGCCACTGCAGGTGGTTGGGACGATGATACAGATATGTTCTACAATGGGCAAAGGCAAATGTGGGAAATTACAGGCGATTTTGTTGCCGGTGAAGTTAAATTCCGTGCCAACGATGCGTGGGATTTAAATTACGGTGGAGCTGATGGTAGCATTGTTGCCGGTGGCGATAATATTGTACTTGATGCCGATGGAAATTACACCATTAGGTTAGATTTAGTTAAAAACAGATATTCAATTATCGCAAACTAGGTTTTAACTATAAATTTAAACAGATAATTGAGATGTTAAAATAACCCTTCGGCAATTATGC
>NBLH01000129.1 GCA_002084525.1 Bacteroidetes bacterium 4572_117
GTTAATAAGTACCCAGACAAAATTAATTATATATTTACTTTTACGCAACTTGCATATTGTAAGATATTTGCACCAGTGCGTAAGCAACATTAAATAGCACTTAGTGCTTATTGGTGTGTTTTAAGCTAAGGAATTGTTCCGAAATAACTTGACACCTTCAACTTGCTCTTTTGCTTTTCATCTTCTTTGAAAAACGCTTCAAATAGCCCGCTATTATTAGTTTTTTCAAATTGCTAAAAAACAAAACACCTTCGTTTAAAACTGTCAATTTATTCCATCACAAATTGTTTGTAGCGAAGCTATGCTAATGTATTAATACCTTTTAGCCCAAATATTCTTTAAGCATCTTACTTTTAGAGCTATGCCGCAACCTTTTTATCGCTTTTTCTTTTATTTGCCTCACCCTCTCCCTAGTCAAATCAAATTTGTCACCAATTTCTTCAAGTGACAATTCGGTGCAACTTATGCCAAAAAAACATCTAATAATCTCCTTTTCCCTTTCAGTTAAGGTAGATAATGCCCTGTCAATCTCTTTATTCAAAGATTCCCTGATTAGGCTTACATCTGTTTTTGGCGAATCATCATTAGCCATAATATCTATGAAACTGTTATCCTCACCTTCTATAAATGGGGCATCGACCGAAATATGTTTTTTTGAAAACTTTAAGGCTTGTGTGATTTTTTCACTTGGTAAATCTAAAATTTTTGCAAGCTCATTTGGTGTAGGTTTTCGTTCATACTCTTGCTCAAATTTCAAAAAAGCCTTATTTAACCTGTTTAAGGCCCCAAGTTGATTTAATGGTAAACGAATAATCCTTGATTGTTCCGCTATTGCTTGTAAAACAGATTGCCTAATCCACCATACAGCATATGATATAAATTTAAACCCACGGGTCTCGTCGAATTTTTCGGCAGCTTTAATTAAACCAATATTCCCTTCGTTTATTAGATCCGGCAAAGTTAATCCTTGATTTTGATACTGCTTTGCCACCGAAACAACAAATCTTAAATTGGCCCGTGTTAATTTTTCCAGCGCAACTTGGTCTCCTTTTTTAATGCGTTGGGCCAATTCAACCTCTTCTTCAACACTAATTAATTCTTCACGGCCAATTTCTTGTAAATATTTATCTAATGAAGCACTTTCCCTATTGGTTATAGTTTTAGTAATTTTTAACTGTCTCATTGTTAGTTTTTGGTTAAGTTGAATGTTTAATTTGACAGAATAATATGAAAACTTGCTTGCAAAACAATATGCATACATTTTCTAAAAATCCACAAACAATTACACGGAATACATATTTTTTTACATTAAACGCACTTATATTTACATTAAATTAAGCACTAAGTAATTTTTAGTATTGCTTTCTTATGCATGTTTCTTACAATATGCATGGTAATCGGGTTTAAAATATTTTTATATAACTACTGCTATTAAAAAAGAAAAACGAAGAAGAAATGATAGCCATTTTTTCTTATGATGAAAAACCAGGTATTCAAGCGATTGAAAAAATTGCAAAAGACCTGCCTCCCGTACCTGGGATGTATTCTTCATGGGGTCGTGATTATGAATACAAAAGGCATGGCACGGTAAGTTTATTAGCTTCCATAAACCTGCTGAATGGGAAAATACATGGTAAAGTATGCGATCGTCATAGGAGTAAGGAATTTGTTGAATATTTAAAGGAGCTTGACAAGCTGTATCCTGAAGAATTTAAAATCAAAATTATATTGGACAATCATTCAGCACATATATCTAAAGAAACAAAACAATATTTGAAAACAAGACCAAACCGATTTGAATTTATTTTTACCCCTACTCATGCTTCTTGGTTAAACCTAATTGAGGTTTTCTTTAGTAAAATGGCAAGAAGTTTTCTGCGAGGAATAAGAGTAAAAGGAAAAGATGAGCTAAAGCAAAGGGTATATCAGTACTTGGATGAAGTTAATCAAATGCCAAGCGTATTTACTTGGAAATGGAAACTGGAAGAAATAGACATTGCCTAATTGCTACATTAATTAGGAATCGCACTACTAGTTAACGTTCATTATTGCCCATACAATGTATGCAAGATAGAGTAAGATTAAAAACCAACCCATTTTTTTGCCAACAACCCATTTGTTTATAATAAATAATATGAACATAAGGACTATTGAAGAAAGTAGGAACCAGGCTGTAGTATTCAAATTAGCAACATGTATCTCAATAGGTGCACCATTGATCAGAATTATTAATAAAAATGGTAAGCCCAACCCAATTAAAATGTCGAAAATATTCGATCCAATTGCATTGCTGATAGCCATACCGCCACGCCCTTGCTTTGACACCCCAATTGAAGATAACAAATCAGGAACTGATGTGCCGGCTGCTAATATTGTAACAGCAATTATAGCTTCAGAAATGTCGAGGATACGGGCAATGTTGATTGCAGATTCAACTAAAACCCAGCTTAAGGCGGCAATTATAAAAATAGAAATAAAAAAAGTGGCATAATATCTTTTAGGGTCTGGGAAAAATTTATCTATTACAAAATCAATAGGATGTGTTATCGTTTTTAAGAACTTAGGTTTCTCTTTTTCTTGCTCAACCTCCTGTTTTACTTCATTTGGGTCAACATAATTAAACATTCTTCGCCAATATATAACAACTATCACGTATATGAAATAAATTCCAAGCAGCAATACAGCATCAATCAGTTCTACTTTTTCGCTGTTAAATAAAAAAATCAGGAGGGAAACTGAAATTGCGTAAAACACTAAATCACGAATAACTGATTGCCACGCAATTAAAGCTTTTTTTATAACAGCAGCAGCACCAATAATTGCCAGAATATTAAATAATGCAGAGCCCACAATATTTCCTACCCCAATTGCGGCATGATCCCCCGGACGGAAAACAGCAAAAAGAGCTACAAACAATTCCGGTGCACTTGAACCAATAGCCATTAGGGTGGCCCCAGCTGCATCTGATGACATTTTTAAATCTGAGGCAATTTTATCCAATGAGTCGACAAAATAATCGTCAACAATTTTTGCTAAAAGATAAAATGTTAGAAGCAATATAATAAAAAAAACTATTAGCATAATTATATGATTAAAATGTATTATGGTATTTTATTGATTATTACTGTATAATATGGATGAAACCCTCCGCTAAATGCTGTGTTTTAAAGTATCCTATTTTTATACAGCATAGGTTTATTTCTATTCAGTTTCCACTTTATCATTGCCAGGCTCGAATCGATTGATGTATTTTCCACTATTATATTATCGGGAGCCGAAAGGGGGGTTGTTGTAAAATTCCAAATTGATTTAATACCACACTTTATCATTTTATCAGCAATTTTTTGTGCCTGGTTTGCTGGAACGGTTATTATCCCAATATCAACCGGTGTTTTATCGAACCTTTCTTCTAATTTGTCGATATGGAACAATAAAAGCCTTCCTTAATCTATGGTATCCTAAATAATCTTCGATAACACTAATTAAAGTGTTTGTTTCATAACCTATTTTTGTCTTGCCTTTTACATTAAGATATGAAAAATCTTTTGTTATTTGCGTAGAATCAATATGCAGTTCCTTTGCAATTTCAGGTGCTGATATATGATTCGTCTCATTTTTCTCATAAGATTTTAAGAAAGACAAATATAATGGCAATCTCTTTATAGTTGGTACTGGTAACGCTTTAGTGTTTTGCATCTTTTTTTTTATTGTAATTTGTTGAAAATATAAACCTTGTAAAACTTAACAGCAGCTTGCCAATAAGCAACTTAGTGACTGTCCATAAAGCCGATATTTTTTTATTTAAGCCCCAAAGTGGGCGTTAAGCATTGGCCCTGTGCGTAGCGCAGGGTTGTGAATCAGTATATTACAAAAGCCCTGAATGGGCGTAAGATAAATGTCATGACTTTATGGACACGCTCTAATTAAGTTAAACCCATATTACTGCCTCTTTATTATTTGTTTGTAGCAATGCTACGCTATGTTTTTTGTTAATGTTTAAAGCAAAGATAAAAATAAATTATTATAAAGAAATAATTCTTTAATGGTTTTTAATTTTAAGTAAGTATTTTGTCTTTGAGAAATTTGCCGGTATACGACTCTTTACAGTTAATGATTTCCTCTGGTATACCTTCAAAAACTATTCTTCCTCCCGTGTTTCCCCCTTCCGGGCCAAGGTCAATAATCCAGTCTGCCGACTTTATTACTTCAAGGTTGTGTTCGATAATAGCCCGAGTTTTACGTATCCAAGGCCAACATCTGATAGTGGTTGTATTTTCTTGGTAATTTGTTGGCTTATTTTATTTTTTTCTTGCCCAAAAAAATCAATTGCCTCACTAACAGTAAGTTCCAGTATGTCATAAATACTTTTTCCATTATAACGGACATCCAAAACATCGTCCTTAAAACGTTTTCCCTTGCACGATTCGCATACAAGGTGTACATCGGCCATAAATTGCATTTCCACTTTTATTTCCCCTTCGCCCTGGCATTCGTCACAGCGTCCGCCATCAACATTAAACGAAAAATGGGCAGGTTTATAGTTATTTATTTTAGAAGCGGGCTGGTCAGCAAATAATTTCCGTATTTCGTCAAACGCTTTTAGGTATGTAACCGGATTTGACCGTGAAGATTTACCAATTGGGTTTTGGTCGACAAATTCAATGTTTTTAACAAGTTCTGTGTTACCATTTATGCATTCGTAGTTCCCTGATGCCTCACCATAACCTTTTATCCGTTTATTTAGTACTGTATATAATATATTGTTTACCAACGATGATTTGCCCGAACCACTTACACCTGTAATTACAGTTAATATCCTTAAAGGGAATTTAACATTGATGTTTTTTAAGTTGTTTTCGCGGGCATTTATTACTTCTACAAATTTGTTCCATTTTCGCCTTTTTGCCGGTATTGATATTTTCTTTTTACCCGTAAGATATTGCATGGTAAGGCTTTTTTTGTCTTTTAATAATTGGGCAGGGTTGCCCTGAAAAACTAATTCGCCACCATTTACCCCAGATAAAGGCCCAATATCGATTATTTCGTCAGCCGCCCGGATAATTTCTTCATCGTGTTCAACCACAATTACTGTATTGCCAATTTTTTGAAGGTTTTTTAATACTTTTATCAGCAGGTTTGTATCGCGTGAATGAAGGCCGATACTTGGTTCGTCAAGAATATATAATGAACCTACCAAGCTACTCCCTAAAGAGGTTGCCAAATTTATACGTTGCGATTCACCACCTGAAAGTGTAGATGATAACCTGTTGAGTGTTATGTATTTAAGGCCAACGTCATTTAAGAATTGTAAACGATTTATTATTTCAATAAGTAAACGTTTGGCAATTATAGCATCGTTATCGTCCAATGGGATATTAATAAAATATGCAAGTAGCTCATCAATAGGCTTTACTACTAATTCCGATATTGTTTTCCCATCAATTTTAACATAGTTTGCTTCTTTTCTTAGCCTTGTTCCATTGCATTCGTTACATACCGTTTTTCCACGATACCTGGAAAGCATAACCCGGTATTGTATTTTATAGTTTTCTTTCTCAAGCATTTCAAAAAAAACATTTAATCCTTTAAAATACTTGTTGCCGGTCCATAACAATTGTTTTTCTTTTTCAGATAAATCGTAATAGGGGCGGTGTATCGGAAAATCAAATTTATCGGCGCTATAAACTAATTCGTCTTTCCATAGGCCCATTTTTTCACCTCTCCAGCAAACAATTGCACCTTCGTTTACCGAAAGGCCTTTGTTGGGGATAACCAAACTTTCATCAATACCGATTATTTTTCCGAAGCCTTCGCATTTTGGGCAAGCCCCAACAGGGTTGTTAAAGCTAAACATGTGTACCGAAGGTTGGTCGAAAACTATCCCATCTGCCTCAAATTTATTCGAAAAAGATGTTTTTTCAGTTCCCGTACTTTTAAAGACTTGTATTATGCAGGAGCCTTTCCCTTCAAAAAATGCAGTTTGGACAGAATCAGCTATACGGCTGATATTATCCTGCCCGGCATCAACAACAACCCTGTCTATCAGTAAATTGGTGTTTTTGCTTAATTTAAAACCTTTTCCTGCCGATTCTGCTATTTTAATAACTTCACCATTATTTTCTATTCTTGAATACCCTTGCTTTAACAGGATATCTAACTGTTGTTTTTCAGTTCTGTTTTTTGGGGTAATAAGGGGCGCAAGTATTTGTAATTTTGTACCTGTTTTAAACGATGCAATATAATTTGTAACATCTGTAACACTCTGCTTTTTACCGGTTTACCCGTTTTTGGCGAATAAGTTTTACCAATTCGGGCAAATAGCAGTTTCATATAATCATAAATCTCTGTTGATGTACCAACTGTTGAGCGTGGGTTGCGTGTATTTACCTTTTGTTCAATAGCAATTGCGGGTGGTATCCCTTTAATAAAGTCAACTTCAGGTTTGTGTATACGTCCTAAAAATTGCCTAGCGTACGACGATAAACTTTCAACATATCTTCTCTGTCCCTCGGCATACAAAGTGTTGAATGCCAAAGATGATTTCCCGGAGCCAGAAAGCCCGGTAATGACAATAAATTTATTGCGGGGTATTTTAAGGTCAATATTCTTAAGGTTATGAACTTTTGCCCCTTTTATTATGATGTACTTTTTATCGTTATTATCAGCCATTAACTAAAATTTATTTAAAGCAGGCACAAACTTAGCCAAATTAATTAAAACGGAAAATTAACCCATGCTTTTTCTTTTCATTGAAAGCAACATTATAAAAATAGCAATAGCAAGTGCAAATATACCCAGTAAAAATACCCCGGTAAAACCAAACAGCTCGTAAAAAAATATACCAACCAAAGGTGAAAATATCCCCCTAAAACCTGTTAGTGTCAAATGTACCGATTGATAGTTACTAACTTCATCATCTTTACAAAAATAAGCTGAACCAATATACCACAGTAGTGCCATAGTGGCTGCAAATAATCCATAAAAAAGATAGGACGCAATAAGGCTATAGTAAATTTTTAAGCCCCAAATCATAATGTAAGCATCGTAGTATTCAGTTAGGCCCAGAAAAAACAAATGCAGTAACATAAAACTAAAAGTATATGCTGAAAATTTTCGGGGGTCCATCTTACCAATCAATCTGCCAAAATATGGTAATAGTAAGATAGCCAGGGTGTTATAGGCGTTTTTGTAAAAAGCTATACTTGAATAGTTTAAGTGTAATACTTTTTCAAAAAAAATAGTAATCACAGCAGCAGTTGCCATCCATGCAAAGCCGTAAAACATAAAAGAAATTTCAAAATCACGATAAGGTTTATTCCCTTTTAATGTAGCTAGCATATTTTTTAAAGAATTACCAATGGCAACAAAAAAATTGTTTTTTTCGACATTGGTTTCGGGCACATAGTAATTGATTTTGCTAAGTATAAAAATTGATAAAATCCCTAGAACCGCCACCATAGGGTAAATGTAAGTGAACGCACTGCCATCGTAATCAAGTAACAGACCAAAAAGGAATGTCGAGATCATCATCATTATTTTATTAACAGTTGAGGCGTAGCTAAATAATTTGCCAAAATCAGTATGTGAATATGAATTTTTCAATAAATGGTTTATAGCAGGGAAGAGCAAAGGGTTGGCAAAATAATAAATCATTAGGATTACCAAAAATGCTATTTGATAGTAATAATTTTTATCTAAATCCATTGCATTATCAGGGAAAAAGAATAAAAAAACAAGGGGGATACGTGTTATAATACCTACAAACCTGATCAGCTTTTTTTTCTTTTTTATGCGGGAAAGCATTTCACTAAAAAAAACAGAGAAAAGTAAAACTAAAACCATTACTTGAAAAAGAAAGGCAATTTGATAATTACTCCCCTTGAGGCTCTTTATGAGTATAAATTCATTTAATGCAAAAAGAATTTTAAATCTAGGCGGCAAAAATAAGAAGTATTTTCAGCTTTCTATTGAAATCCTAAAAAATAATATACTTATGGTTATCTAAGATAAACGATTTGGCCCTACTGCAAACTTCGGTATTCCGACTTCCGACTTCCCACCCTAACAATATTATAAACCTCGCAACATTAAAAACAACTTACCAACTAAAATGGTAGTAGAACCAAAGATTTTATCTATTTTTGCACAATTGATAGAAGTGGATTGTAACTATTTTATATGAAAGGAGTTGAATAAGTATAGCAACCCTGACGATTACAACACTTATTTATCAGCTATTACAAAAGGAGAACATGTTGGTTTGCTTTCAGAGGCAGGTTGCCCAGGTGTTGCAGATCCAGGAGCTGACATAGTACAAATAGCACATGAAAAAAATATAAAAGTTGTTCCTTTGGTAGGGCCATCTTCAATTTTACTGGCTTTGATGGCTTCGGGTATGAATGGCCAGAGTTTTGCATTTAACGGCTATTTGCCTGTTAAAAAACCACAACGGATAAAGCAATTAAAAAATGATGAACAAAGATCAAAAAATGAAAAACAAAGCCAGATTTATATTGAAGCACCATATAGGAATAAAGCTTTGTTTGCTGATATGTTGGAGCAATTAAAACCAACAACTAAACTTTGTTTAGCTGTTGATATTACATTGGAAGATGAATTTATAAAAACAAAAACAGTAAAAGACTGGAAAACAAAGATGCCGGAAATAAACAAAAAACCGGCTATATTTATTGTACATGCCATGTAGGTTTATATATGGTAGTAAGCTAATTATCAGTTAATTTGGGGAATAGATAATTAGATTCACCCCACGAAAAATATTATAAATTTAAATAATAATTAAAAACTGAAATCATGAAGAAACAATTATCATCGCTAGTTGTACTAATTGTAGTTGGTATAATAGTAGTAATTATTTTAAGCAGCAATATATTTTATACATTGCAGCCTGGTGAAAAGGGAATTATTTTTCGCCCACTTAGTAATGAATTAGACAAAGCAAATATTTTGGGTGTTGGTTTACACATAATTGCCCCTTGGAACGATATGATTATTTATGATGTGAAAGAGCAAAAAGTTGACGAAAACATGGATATCCTGGAAAAAAATGGATTATCTGTCCATGTTGATATTTCGGTACGTTTTAACCCCATGTATGATAAAATTGGCGAATTGCATGAAAAATTCGGTGTAAACTATGTAAACAAACTTGTTATACCTGAGGTTCGTTCAGAGGTGCGAAAAGTTATGGGGCGCTACGCAGCTGAAGAAATATATTCGACAAAACGAGCTGAGGTTGAGGCTGAAATTATTGAAGAAACAAGAATAGTGTTAACGGGTGATCAAAATAATATTGATTTAAAAGCTGTGCTTATCAGATCTATTACAGTACCCGATAAAATTAAACAATCAATTGAAAATAAGCTAAAAGCTGAACAAGAAGCATTGGCATATCGTTTTATCTTAGATAAAGAAAAAGCTGAGGCAGAGAGGAAAAGAATTGCTGCCGAAGGTGAAGCTAACGCTAATAAGATTATTAACAGTAGTTTAACAAGCGAGCTTTTGCAAATGCGAGGTATAGAAGCAACTATTAAGCTTTCACAATCGCCTAATTCAAAAGTTGTGATAATTGGTAGCGGTAAAGATGGTTTGCCTTTAATTTTAGGTGACAACTAAGATTTGCAACCATAAGATTAATGAATTAGTCTTATAAACAACAATAAGTGCGGTAAATTATAACCCTACGAGGATTTAAAACCCCTCGTAGGGTTGAAATCAAAAATTAAGTAATCGCATAAAAAATGAACGGAGCAATAAAAAATGAGTTAAAAAAGCATCTATTTGACAAGGGTTTAATCTTGGGGCAAATAGATGCGCTTGTTTGTGTTGCTGACATAGATAACTGCCGAATTTTGTATCTGAACAAACATGCAGAAAAATTATATGGTGATATCACCGGGCATACATGTTGGGAAAAACTTCGATTAGGACAAACAGGGCCTTGTGAATATTGCAATAATGATTTAAAGAGTAATGATGACAGCTTACCGAAAAGGGATGAGTTAAACCCGATTAATAACAAATGGTATGAGGTGCATGATAAAATAATTTTTTTGGGAAATAATCGGGCTGCACGTTTGCAGGTAGCTTTTGATATCACAAAAAGAAAGGAAGATGAAATTAATTTAAAAACACTTCTTAGGCAACAGGAATTATTTTCGAATATCGCCCTTTCTTTTAATCAACAAAAGCCTTTTGCAAACAAGGTGAATGAGGTGTTAAGCGTTATCGGTAAATTTGTAAATACGGATAGGGTTTCTGTGTATAAGAATTTTTCAAAAAACACAAAAGCCAATTTAATTTACGAATGGTGCAACAAAAATATTATAACAAAAATAAACAAAATCCCTCCAATTGTATTTGATAAGTATCATTCTTTATATAAGGAAGTTGCAAGTAATAATGTATTGAAAATAAGTGATGTAGGATCAAATAAATATTATAAAAGTTTAAAAATATTTACTAATTTTAATGTAAAATCAATGCTTTTGGTGCCTATATTTTTACATCAAAATCAATTTGGTTTTATTAGTTTTGAAGAATGTGGCAAAACAAGGGAGTGGTACGAAAATGAAATCAAATTGATAAAAACACTGGGAAATATTATTTCTACAGTTTTTGAACGCAAAAATCTAGAGGAAAAAAGGATCAGAAGTGAAAATAAACTAAAGATTGCCAATAACACTAAAGATCGCTTTTTATCAATTATTACACATGACCTACAAACTCCTTTTTCTGATTTAAAAAGTCTTTCTTCACTTTTAGCGGATAGTTATGATTGCTGGGACGACAAAAAACGTAAAATTTTTATTGATTCAATATTGGTTTCTTCTAGCCAAGGTTACAATCTGCTTGAAAATCTAATGGTATGGTCGCAAATTCAATCAAATCAAATAAGCTTTAACCCTGAAAGGGTAGATGTTAAAAGCGTTATTAGTCAAACAATAGAAAATCTACAGGAAAGGGCAGATAGGAAAGGAATACGGATTAGTGGAGTGCCTGAAAATCAGATGTTTGTGCATGTGGATTATCATATGTTGAATACTGTTTTTTATAACCTGCTTAATAATGCAATTAAGTTTTCGAAAAAGAACGGGTCTATTAAAATAAAGTTTAAATTGCGCAAAAAATATTTGGAACTAAGTGTTTGCGATAAGGGTGTTGGCATAAAAAAAGAAGATCAAACCAAATTATTCAGGATAGATATTGATCAAACCACCTTTGGCCCACCCGAAGAAAAGGGGACAGGCCTAGGGTTAATTATCTGTAAAGAATATATTAATAGGAATGGTGGTAAGATTTGGTTAAATAGTTCCGCAAAAAAAGGTAGCGAGTTTACATTTACGATTCCATTGAGTAAAAAGTAGCTAATAATATCATAGCGTAGCTTCGCTACAAACAAAAAATAGTGACGCTGATAACACTGATTTAATGGATTCGCAATGATTTTTATTTAGCTTAAAACACACTAATACTAATCGAATTTCGTAAAAATTTGTTAAAGTTTTAAGAATAGTAATGAATATTGAACAAGAAATTTAGAAATAACTCCTAGCCATATAGCAGGAAAAAGACAATTGATGTGTTTGTAAAATCAAAATGGAATTTTAAATTTAAAAAGCAACAAATCCAACTATCTTAAAAACAGATCATTATACTTTCACCCTTCAATATTCAATATTCATTATTCCTTGTTCGATATTCGATATTTTTCAACCCTCTTAAAATTAGATGGTTCTATCAACTTGAACGATAAAAAAAATTGTATATCCCTGTTTTTTCACACCCTAGACTAAGGAATTGTTCCGAAATAACTTGACGCTTTCAACTTGCTCTTTTGCTTTTTATCTTCTTTGAAAAACGCTTCAAATAGCTCGCTATTATTAGTTTTTTCAAATTGCTAAAAAACAAAAATACCTACGTTTAAACCTGTCAATTTATTCCATCACAATCCCTAAGCTCAAACATTGTAAGGCAACCACTACCGCTTTATCCCTATTATTTTCTGAATTTCGTTTATTTTATTCAAAGCTTCTACTGGTGTAATGTTATCAATATTCAGGTTTTTGATTTCATCTCGTATTTGCATCAAAACAGGATCGTCGAGCTGAAAAAAACTTAACTGGTAAGGTTTTTTTTGTTTTGTGTCTTTTTCCTTCGGTTTTGCCGATTCGTTATTATCTCTCGATAATTCCAGTTTTTCAAGAATTTCTTCCGAACGTTCAATAACGCTTGTTGGCATCCCTGCCATTTTTGCAACATGTATACCAAAACTATGCTCACTTCCACCTTTAACAAGTTTTCGTAAAAAAATTATTTTATTGTTCAACTCCTTCACCGAAACATTATAATTGCAAATGCCCGAAAAAGATTTTTCCATTTCGTTTAATTCGTGGTAATGGGTCGCAAATAAAGTTTTTGCTTTCGATTTTGAATGTTCGTGTATATATTCAACAATAGCCCATGCAATAGAAATGCCATCATAAGTGCTTGTACCTCTGCCTAATTCGTCAAATAATATCAGGCTGCGTTCCGAAATGTTGTTTAAGATACTTGCGGCCTCGTTCATTTCAACCATAAAAGTAGATTCGCCCAATGAAATATTGTCTGAAGCGCCAACACGCGTAAATATTTTATCGACATAACCAATTTTAGCACTTTTGGCCGGTACAAAACTTCCTACCTGGCTTAAAAGCACAATCAAAGCCGTTTGCCTGAGCAAGGCTGATTTACCCGACATGTTTGGCCCCGTTATAATTATTATTTGTTGTTCTTTATCATTTAATAATACATTGTTTGTTACATATGGTTCACCATCAGGTAGTTGCTGCTCAATAACAGGGTGGCGGCCATGTTTGATGTCTATTACTTTAGAATCATTAATCTCGGGTTTTGTGTAATTATTTTCTAAAGCTACACTTGCAAATGACAACAAACAGTCGAGTTGGGCAATTATGTGCGCATTTAACTGTATGCTTGAAATATATTCATTTAGGCCCAACACTAAATCGTTAAAAAGCTTGCTCTCCAACGTTTGGATTTTTTCTTCGGCACCTAATATTTTCGATTCATATTCCTTGAGTTCTTCGGTAATGTACCTTTCGGCGCTAACCAAAGTTTGTTTTCTCATCCACTCTTGTGGTACTTTGTCTTTATGTGTGTTCCTAACTTCAAAATAATATCCGAAAACATTATTAAAACCTATTTTAAGCGAAGCTATCCCTGTATTTAAGGTTTCACGCTCTTGTATTTGTTTTAAAAAATCTTTGCCCGAATAGGCAATTTTTCGTAAATCATCAAGCTCTTGCGAAACCCCGGCTTTTATAACATTGCCTTTTTGGATTTGAACCGGTGAGTCTTCATTTATTTCATTTTCAATACGTTCCCTAATACTTGTGCATGGGTTTAATTGTTCGGCTAATTTATTCAATTTTGGTTCATCGGAACCTATACAAAATTCTTTAATAGGAATTATTGCATTTAGTGAGTTTTTTAAGTGTACAACTTCGCGCGGCGATACACGCAACAATGCAACTTTTGATATAAGCCTTTCTAAATCACCAATTTGTTTTATATGTTTTTCAATATCTGATTTTGTTTCTTGATTGTTTACAAAGTATTCAACCACATTTAACCTATCGTTTATTGGTTGTATATTTTTAAGCGGTAAACTTAGCCACCGACGTAATAGTCGTGCTCCCATTGGCGACCATGTTTTATCCATAATATGTATTAAGGCTTTGCCGGCTTCGTTCAGTGAAGAAAGCACCTCAAGATTACGGATTGTAAACTTATCTAACCACACATACAGCTCTTTTTCAATACGGTTTAATTTTGTTATATGTTTTATTTGTGTGTGGTGCGTTAAATCAAGATATTGTAGTATTGCACCGGCAGCAACATTACCTTTTTGTATAGTTTCAATACCAAAACCTTTTAACGATTGTGTGTCGAACTGCTTTAATAAACGTTCAATAGCTGTTTCTTTTGTAAACACCCAATCTTCTAGTGGGTACATATATAATTTTGTGCCAAATAATTTTTTAAACAGGTTTTGTTTGCTACGTTCAAGCAGTACTTCTTTTGGTTTAAAACTTACCAGTAATTTATCAATATAGTCGAAACTTCCTTCTGCTGAATAAAATTCCCCGGTTGATAAATCCAGAAAGGCTATGCCGGCATCATGTTTTTCGATATTTACACAAGCCAAGTAGTTATTTTCCTTATGTTCAAGCACGTTGTCGTTAATAGTAACCCCAGGTGTAACCATCTCGGTAACACCCCGTTTAACTATTTTTTTTGTCATCTTGGGGTCTTCCAGCTGTTCGCAAATGGCCACCCTTTGCCCAGCCCTAACCAGTTTAGGTAAATAAGTGTCTAAAGCATGATGCGGAAAGCCTGCCAGTTCAACATACGAAGCCGCGCCATTTGCCCTACGGGTAAGGGTTATGCCCAATATTTCCGATGATTTTATGGCATCTTCAGAGAAAGTTTCATAGAAATCGCCAACCCTGAATAATAGTATTGCATCCGGATGTTTAGATTTAATATCCAGATATTGTTTCATTAATGGTGTTTTAACAGGAGTTTTTGCCACTTTTTTGTGTTTTTTTTGAACCTACAAATGTATTAAACTAATTATTTATAAATGCCAACTGTTAATAACTTTGGATATTTTTTATTAAAAAAGCATTATTTTTGAAATATAGAACTATTAAGTTTATTAAATGAATTGGAAAAAAAATGAAATAACAACCGAACTAGGAGAAAGGGTAAATGCACAAGCACCAATTATTGTATCGGCAAGTCGATCTACTGATATACCTGCATTTTATTCAGAATGGTTTTTTGATAGGTTAAAAAAAGGGTGTTTAAAATGGAAAAATCCTTTTAATGGGGTTCCCCTTTATGTATCTTTTGCAAATATAAGGCTTATTGTTTTTTGGTCAAAAAATCCAAATCCAATAATAAAACATTTAAATTACCTTGATGAAAAAAATATAAACTATTACTTTCAGTTTAGTTTAAACGATTATTATAATGAGAAACTGGAAGCAAAAGTGCCGAATATTGATTATAGAATTGAAACATTTATTAAATTATCAGAAAAAATAGGAAAAGAAAAAATTATTTGGCGTTTCGACCCTTACATTTTAACAGACACAACAGGAGTTGATGAATTATTAAAAAGAACAGAATATATTGGGGATAAATTAAAAAAGCAGCTAAACAAAAAATGGAATCTTGAAGTAGGTACTTGTGCCGAAAAAATTGATTTAGATAAATACGATATTATACATAACAAATGTATTGACGATGATTTAATGATTAAGCTTTTCAGCAATGATAAATTATTAATGGACTTTTTGGGTTATAAACCGGCATCAGCACAACTTAATTTATTTGCTGCCGAGCCAATTGCTGCATACAAAATCAAAAACCTTAAAGACAAAGGACAAAGGGAACTTTGTGGATGTATATTTAGTAAGGATATTGGGCAATATAACACCTGTCCTCACGAATGTGTCTATTGTTATGCAAATACATCAAAAGAAGTAGTTTCAAGAAATTATAATGCACATAAAGCAAACCCTAATAATGAAACAATAATTGGAGAATAAATATGGCATATTATATAAACTTACCACCTTTAATACATGAGCAACGAACTGCGATTATGTTACCAAACCCGGTTGCGTTATCAGGTGGCCCCGGAATGGGAAAAAGTTTAGTGCCTATATATAAGCATAGCGTAGCTTCGCTACAAACAAAAAATAGGAACGCTGATAACACTGATTTAACGGATCCACACTGATTTTTATTTAGCTTAAAACACACGAATACTAAGACTTTAACAACTACTTATAAATGGTTGTGGAGCTTAAATAGAAATAGGAAAGAAATAATAATAGACGAAGCTCAAAATATTAAATTTGTGTATAAAAAAATGACAATTGTTTTAGTTATAAATCCATTTCTAACAAAAAAATAAGCCACATAACAACCTCGCTTTTTTTACTGTTTAATAACACAATTATTTTAAACGCTATCTACTAAACATCAGTTAATTAATATGTTACCAATAAAAACAATAGCTTTTTTTAATTTATTGGAAAAAAGCATTTTACAAATTATAAATTAATCTTACATTGTGGTTTTTTATTTAATGTTTTATCAAAATACATAAACAATGCAAAAGATATTTATTATTGGTGCTGGGTTATCGTCATCAACTCTTATTAAATATTTATTAGATAATTCTGAAGAGCAAAACTGGAAAGTTTTAATTGGCGATATTTCGGAAGAAACTGCCAAGAAGAAAGTTGACGGCCACCCAAACGGGCAAGCAATTAAGTTCGACATTAATGATGCCGGCTTAAGGGATAAACTTATAAACGATTCGGACATCGTGGTGTCTATGCTTCCTGCCTCAATGCATTACTCAGTTGCCGAGGCATGTATACGGTTCGGGAAAAACATGGTTACCGCATCATACGTTTCAGATGAGATTAAAGCCCTTGACCAGCAAGCAAAAGACAAAGGGGTATTGTTGTTAAATGAAATTGGCGTTGACCCAGGTATTGATCACATGTCGGCCATGCAAGTAATTGACCGCATTAAAGAACAAGGTGGAGAAGTAATTGAGTTTGAGTCGAATACAGGAGGTTTAGTTGCCCCAAAATACGACAATAACCCATGGAATTATAAATTTACTTGGAATCCGCGAAATGTAGTTTTAGCAGGTCAGGGTACACCATCACAATTTTTACATAATGGCAAATATAAATACATCCCATATCATAAACTTTTTGAGCGAACTGAAAGGATAAATGTATTAGATTTAGGCGAATTTGAAGTTTATCCAAACAGGGATTCCTTAATGTACAGGGAGATTTATGGGCTTGACAATGTTAAAACAATGTTTAGGGGCACAATACGCAGGCCTGGTTTTTCTAGAGCCTGGAATGTATTTGTCCAACTAGGTGCAACTTATGATAATTTTATTTACGAAGATTCAGAAAACCATACCTACCATCAATTTATTAATAGTTTTACCAAGTTTTGCGTAAAAAAGAAAGTCGAGAACAAAATTGCCGAATATTTAAAACTTGACCCTGAGTCGGCTATCATGTATAAGTTAAGGTGGACAGGTATTTTAAGCGATGAAAAAATTGGTTTAAAAAAAGCCACACCTGCACAAATCTTGCAGCATTTGCTTGAAAAAAAATGGAGCATGGGCAAGGATGACAAAGATATGATTGTTATGCAACATCAGTTTGTTTATGAATTAAATGGAGAAAAAAAGAAACTGTACTCATCGATGGTTGTTTATGGTGAAGATCAAACACATACAGCAATGAGCATTACTGTTGGTACCCCGGTGGCGATAGCTGTAAAAATGATTTTAAATGGAAAAATAACAGCTAAAGGAGTAAAAATCCCAATTGAAAAAAACATTTATAATCCAATTTTAGAAGAATTAGAAGATTATAAAATAAAATTTACTGAAGAAGAAATTGATTGGATTGAAGAAGAAACAGGAGTTTAGATAAATAAAAAGCCGCTAATACGCTAATTTCTGAACTCACAAAAATGATTGGTCTGTAAAAATAAATCGCAAGTTTACCCTGTAACAAAATGTATCAGGGTATGTGGAAATTTACTGAGAATATTGTTAAATTGTTAAAAAACAACAATATAACAGTTTAACAATTTAACAATTCATCCCAAATATTAACGACTGTTTGCGATTTAAAATTATAAATCTCTAATTCTAAACTGCAATAAAAGTATCGCTTATGGTAAAAAAAAGTGCGCCAATAAAAGCCCATTTTGCCACATCGCTAATTTTACGTTGTATAAATGAACGCCACAGCATTGTTGTTATTACAATAACATAAAATAACACAGGGATTAACATATCGCCTAAATGCGATTGCAAAATGAAAAATAAAATGGCACCATAAACATAAAAAGGGAGGCTTTCGATAAGTGCCACACGTTTCGACTTTTTAAGGAAGGCAAATATGTATACCACATGTGCAGTTAAAAAACTGATTAAACCAAATAAAAATTGATCAACGGCCTTTGCTAATAAAATATCACCAATTAAAGATAGGGTTAATCCGATGAGTATCAGCTGGTTATACTTGTTTTTGAGGCGTACCGAAACAATTAAAACAATCAGTGGAATTGGCTTGCTAATAGTTTGAACAACCAGGTTGTCAGTTTCATATCCATAAAAAAAACCGAAGACCCCTAAAAGGAAAAAAACGTATGCAATTGGTTTCATAATTTAGTAATTAATTGATTAGTAACTTGTAATTTAACAATTGTTATGGAATAGGATATTTAGTTTAAATATCATGGCGGCATTATCGGTAGTAAATTTAAATTCAGGGAAATAGACATTCAAATTTTGATTTCTTCCATACTCAAAAAGGGTATTGCGCAAACCGCTATTTGCCGAAACGCCCCCGGCAACCGCAATTTCATTTATGCCTGTCTCTTTAATGGCTAATTTTAGTTTTTTAAGTAAAATGTCAATAATGGTAAATTGTATCGAAGCACATAAATCATCCCTGTTTTCTTTAATAAATCTTGGGTTTTCTTTAACCCTGTCCCTGATAAAGTATAAAAAAGCTGTTTTAAGGCCACTAAAACTATAATCATAGCCCTTAACTTTAGGTCGTGTAAATGTAAAAGTTGTAGGGTTTCCGGCTTTAGCATATTTGTCAATAAGTGGGCCGCCCGGATAAGGCAAACCTATGGTTTTTGCACATTTGTCAAATGCTTCGCCTGCAGCATCGTCAATTGTCTGGCCAATAATTTCCATATCAAAATAATCGTTCACCTTAATAATTTGCGAATGCCCACCAGATACTAATAAACATAAAAAAGGGAATTTGGGATGTTTAATTTCTTTATCTTTTTCCTTAATAAAATGAGCTAAAACATGTGCCTGTAAATGGTTTACTTCAATTAACGGAATTTCGTTAACAAGGGCAAAGCCTTTCGCAAAAGAATTTCCTACAAGCAATGATCCCAATAAACCCGGCCCCCTAGTAAAAGCAATCCCTGATATTTTATCTTTATTTACACCTGCTGCTTTAATTGCCTGATCAACAACGGGGATTATATTTTGTTGATGCGCCCTAGAAGCCAATTCAGGAACCACACCACCATAAGCTTCATGAACTTTTTGGTTGGCAATAATGTTTGAGAGCATATACCCATCTTTAATAATAGCTGCCGATGTGTCATCGCACGATGATTCTATACCTAATATTATCTTGTCCATGTAATTATTCAATTATCAACTTTTTATTATTGCAATAATAATCTATCTTTGAGTTTTGTTTGCAAAGTTAATTAGTTTTTGCTGAAAACTTCAAACTAAATTCTTGCGGTTATAAAAAGATGGATTAAAATATTAATAATAAGCCTAGTTATAATTATTGGGCTTCCTGCTGCGGCTTATTTTGTTTTCAGGTTACCTGTTGTGCAAAAATGGGTTTCGACAAAAATCAGCAGCTATGTGTCAAAAAAAATTAATACAAACGTTTCGTTGGCAGGCGTTGATATTTCCGTTTTTGACCATTTTATTTTTGAAAAATTCTACATAGAAGATCAGAACCAGGATACATTGTTGTATTTTAACAAATTTGCAATAAATATTGATAAATTCAGTATTGCTAACGAAGTTATATATCTTGACAAAATAAAATTAGATAAATTTGTGTCGCACCTATATGCTGATTCTTTAGGTGTTTCAAATTATCAATTTATTGTTGACCAGTTAAGTTCAGAAAATACCGACACCACAACTAGCGAATCTAATTGGAAAATAAAGTGTTATGAAATAGAAATAGAAAGTTCATCTTTTTCTTATTTTTTACCAGATACGGTTGCTGTCGATTATGGAATAAATTTCAACGATTTAGATTTTAACAATGTAAATTTATATGCCAGGAACCTGCAAATTGCCGGCGATTCTGTAATGCTTGATCTTGATTCTTTAAGTATTAAGGATAAATGTGGGTTGAATATTGAAAACCTTAAATCAAAATTGTTTTTTGGTGGTAAACGGATAGAACTCGACCAATTTTCGTTAATCACAGATAATAGCAATCTATACTTTGATAAATTGAAATTTGCGTATCAAAATTTTGATGCATTTGGTAATTTTTTAGAAGAGGTAAACTTAAAAGTCCAAATAGCAGACTCAACTATTCTTAACATAAAAGACCTAAGCTATTTTGTGCCCCAATTAAAAGGCTACAATCAAGAATTGAGCATATTTGCAGATGTAGATGGTACCGTAGATCAATTGCATGCTAAAAATATCGATATTAGATTTAGAAAAGGTACCAGGCTCAAAACAAATTTTAGGCTAAACGGCTTAGCATCTTTTGATAACTTTAGCTACAATATATATCTTG
Source organism: Bacteroidetes bacterium 4572_117 (assembly GCA_002084525.1). Taxonomy (GTDB): domain Bacteria; phylum Bacteroidota; class Bacteroidia; order Bacteroidales; family NBLH01; genus NBLH01. Next base: position 20,463 of record NBLH01000129.1, read on the forward strand.
ATTCATTAACTACATCAATTTCTGACATTAATAGCATAAGCGACCCTGCCGATACATCTAAAAAGGCCATTCCTTTACCGGAAAATTTCCAACAAATAGGAAAAATATATTATAGTGGGCAAATTAAAGGTAGTTTACAGGATGTTGAAATAAAAGGCGATTTGATTACAGGCATCGGTAATATCTTTTCAGATTTGAGGGTATTAGAGATTCCTGAAACCTCAACATACAATGTCCAGGGGAGTTTGATAGGCAAAGAATTACTAATTGGCAGTATTATCGAAAACAGGAATGTTGGCAAATTCGATTTAATAGACACCTTAGATATTGATATTTCAAAACAAGGCGATATAAATGGTTGGTCAAAGGGTTTGGTTTCAAATTTACAATTATATAAATATAGTTATGACTCTATACATTTTAATGCCAAAATTAAACCAAACAGTTATAGGGGAAGCCTTAATATTGATGATGAAAACATTAAACTGGATTTAGCAGGAAGTTACGTTACAAAGGACTCCATTCCAAGAATTATTTTCAGCTCCAACTTAAAAAAGTTTTTGCCGCAAAAATTACATTTGCTTGAAGATAGTGCTTTTAGTATCTCAATGTTACTTTCTGGTAATGTGCAAGGTGTTGATCCCGACCAGATTACAGGAAAAATGGAATGCAATATACGTGATTTTCAGAATTCAAACGGCAAACTAAAATCAGAAAAAATTTCATTGTCGATACTTAATAGAGATTCGAGTAAAATAATTGGGCTTAATTCAGATTTTTTTGACCTAAATATGTTTGGCAAAATTAATATGCAAACAATTGGCAAATCTGTTAATAAATTCGTATACAATTACATGCCTTCGTTTGCCGATACAACAGGTTTGCAAAAAGAACTTAACGACTCCCTAATAATTGCAGAAACTGATATTACAGATTTGGAATTTAACGTAGCAACAAAAAATATCAACAAACTTATAAAGCTGTTTTTAGCCGATACAAAAATAAAATATGGCACTAAAATAAATGGGAGATTGAATTTTGCACCTAATAAATTTTTACTTGAAGCTTACAGCCCTGAATTAATTCTTGAAGGGACAAAACTAACAGAAGTAATATTAAATGGTGATAACAGAAATGAACAACTGAGTTTTTATTTAAACTCAGAAAGTATTTTCTGGAGTGAAACCAACAGCTTAGATAATACGCTGCTTCAAACTTTTATTAAAGATGATAGTGTTAACGTAGGCTTTGTGTGGGATAGCTTTTTAGATACATTAAACTATAATGGTGATTTTTCGCTTGTTGCGGGAGTGGAAAACAGGTTAAATGCTTCGCCAATTTATAAAGTTAAGTTAAAACCCTCAAACTTTGTCATCCATAAAAATGTGTGGGATATTAAAAGCAATGAGATAATTATTGATACAAATTTCATTGATTTGGGGGAGATAAACGCAAAAAGCAATAATAACGAACAATTTTTTATAAAAGGTGTATTATCAGATAAGATTTCTGATACGCTTGAAATGGGCATCACTAAAATTGATCTTAAAATCGCCAATTTGTTATTTGAGGAAACAGGAATAGAAATTGAAGGCAAACTTTCGGGTAATGCGCAAATAATTAGTGTGTTAGGTGATTTGCAGGTGAATTCTGAAGATTCAATACAAGGCTTTAAAATAAATGATGAAAATATTGGTAAAATTTATCTTAACTTAGATTGGGATAATAAAAAATCTATATTGTCGGTATTGGCCAATACAAAGCTGAAACGAACCAATAATCTTGCATTAGAAGGTAATTACAAAATTAAAGAAGATTTACTTGACTTTAAAATTGATGTAACAAGGTTGCCTTTTAAAATAGTAGAGCCATTTGTATATGAATACTTATCGAATATAAATGGGAAAATTAGTGGTGGCATAACAATAAAAGGAAGTTCCGAAGAACCTGATATACGGGCGGGCCTTAAATTTGTTAGGGCAGGTTTTATGGCAAACTATACGCAAACATACTATAGCTTTACAGATAGTTTATTTATAGAAGAAGGGAATATCCGTTTTAAGAAAATGAAAATTAACGCAGGCAGGAATAGTTTTGCTTGGGTCAGTGGTGACATTTCCCATAAAAATTTTGAGGATATAAAACTTGATATTGCCCTTGATGCACATAATTTTTTATTTTTGAATACCAAACCAACTGACTCTTCATTGTTTTATGGGAAAGTTTTCGCAAACGGTGGCGTAAAAATAGCAGGTGGTATCGATGATTTAAATATTGATATTAAACTAAAAACAGGAAAAGGGACAAAATTTTTCCTGCCATTAATGACTAGTAGCGAGGCAAGCCAAAGTGAATTTATAAAATTTAAAATATTAGATACTGCCCAAATCGAAAAAGCTATAGTTAATCAGGTTGATTTGAGTGGGATGAATGTTGATTTTCAACTTGAGGTTACATCTGATGCTATTTTGCAAATTATTATGGATGAGACAGTTGGTGATATAATAAAAACCCAAGGAAATGGGAACTTAAATATAAAAGTTGATAAGTCTGGCGATATTTTTATTTTTGGTTTGTATACTATTTATAAAGGTGATTATCTTTTTACTCTCCAAAATCTCGTAAACAAAAAGTTCCTCCTAGAGAAAGGTAGCACCATAAGGTGGTATGGCGATCCTTATAACGCAGAGTTAAATATGTCCGCAGCATATAAAATCAGCAAAGTGCCGGTATACGACCTTATGGTTAATGAGGAATATAGAGACGTAAGCACTGACGTGTATTGCAATTTATTAATGAATGGTGGGCTTGCAAGCCCCGTTATAGAATTTGAACTTGATGTGCCAAATGCAAAAGAACCTATACCGTCTAACATAAATAACCTAACCCATGATGAATTGAACAAGCAAATACTTTCGCTGTTGATTATGAATAGATTCCGGCCATTGCCCGGTCTTCAATCTTCGGTTTCAAGTGGGTTTGCAATAAGCGCAAATGCTTTTGAGATGCTTTCGAACCAATTAAGCAACTGGCTTTCACAGCTTAGCGACGATTTTGATATTGGTGTAAAAGGAAACACAAGCGAACTTGAAGTTGCCTTATCGACACAATTATTCAATAACAGGGTAAGCATAAATACAAATGTTGGTGTTGGCAGTTCAAAAGATAACCAAACATCGCAAACAGAACAAAATTCGGCAAATAAAATAGTTGGAGATGTTGAAATCGAGGTTAAATTAAACAAAAAAGGTTCGCTGAAAGCTAAGGTGTTTAACCGATCAAATAAAAAAACAGAAATAACAAACGACCAAGCCCTTTATACCCAAGGTGCTGGTATTCTTTACAGGAAAGAATTTAATACTTTTGGCGAGTTATTCCGGAATGTTTGGGAGTCAATCACCTTTAAAAAGAGAAGAGACAAGCAAAACAAAAAGAAAGGCAAGAATATAAACAAAGAAATTGAAAGAAAAGAACGTGAATTAAACCCTATTCCTGAGTAAGCTTTGTGCTACTATTTTTCAGAAGGGCTTCATGTTGAATCATTATAGTTATTGGTTCTACCATTTTAATGGGTGCTTAACCATAAGGTAATTTTTATATAAATTTACAATGGCTATTTGTTGATTTGCTTATCTGGTTATATCCAGTATACTTTAGCAGTGTGAGCATATATATGAGTATAAACAAATAAACGTATAAACAAATAACCAAATACATTATAACTAGTTACCCACTAAGTTTGTAGTAATACCATGTTTTTTTATGTTCGACAATATAAAAACAAAAATGATTTTTTTTTTATTTATTTAATGAACATATCTATATTTGCACATCTTAAAAGTAATTCAACTTATTATTAATCAATTAAATAGAAAAAATTATGTTTATTTTAATGGTAGTAGTTTTTGTGTTAGGCTACACAGCAATTGCGCTTGAGCACCCTATAAAGGTGGATAAAGCCGCATCAGCCCTTATGATTGGCTCATTGACTTGGGTAATTTATATCCTGGGAAGTGCAGATATTTTAAACCTGGGGTTTAGTCGTGCATGGGAAGATTTTAAGTCGGCTTTGCCTGCTGATGCTCTTTCAAATCCTAAAGAAACAGCTGAACACATACATGATTTTATTGTACACAATGAAATAGGGCACCATTTAGGTGAGATTTCACAAATTCTTTTCTTTTTGCTTGGTGCAATGACTATCGTTGAAATAGTTGATCAATACCAAGGCTTTAAAGTAATTACCGATAAAATTAAAACAACAAACAAAGTTAAGCTGTTATGGATCCTAAGCATTTTGACATTTTTTATGTCAGCAGCGCTGGATAATTTAACAACAACTATAGTTTTAGTCGCTTTGCTAAGAAAATTAATTGCCGACAAAGAAACACGGTGGTTTTTTGCCAGTATGGTTATCCTTGCCGCTAATGCGGGTGGTGCATGGTCGCCAATTGGTGATGTTACCACAATTATGTTATGGATTGGTGGACAAGTAACAGCTGCAAATATTATTGCAATGGTTATTTTCCCAAGTCTGGTTACCATGGCGATACCAGTGATTTTATTATCTTTTACAATGAAAGGTAATGTAGAACGCCCTGTATTGGATGGCTCAGCTAATAAAGATTTCACTACTGAAAAAGAACGTTTGTTTATTTTGATTTTAGGCGTCTCTGCCTTGTTATTTGTCCCTGTATTTAAAACATTAACACATCTGCCACCATACATGGGGATGTTGCTTGGTTTAAGTGTTTTATGGGTCGTAACTGAAATTATGGCCAGGGGTAAATCTGCTGAAGATCAAAGAAGGCGTTCTGTGGTTGCCATCTTATCTAAGGTTGATGTCCCTACCGTACTATTCTTCTTAGGTATCCTTTCAGCTGTTGCCAGTTTACAATCTGCTGGTCATTTAGATTTATTGGCAGGTTTCCTTGATGAAAAATTAGGTAATATCTACCTCATAAATGGTGCTATCGGTATTTTATCTTCTATTGTTGATAATGTACCCTTGGTTGCTGGTGCTAT
>NBLH01000130.1 GCA_002084525.1 Bacteroidetes bacterium 4572_117
ATTCCCGTTATTGCTGACGCATATTTTAAGGGGATTACAGATTTTGATATCGAAAAGGCATTTTCTGCTATGAAATATAGTGCAGACAGGGAACACCTTGGACTAGATGCCTACAAAAAAAATGGTTTTATCGGTATTAACGATGAGGCCGAATCAGTATCAAAAACTTTAGAATACGCTTATGACGACTGGTGTATTTCTCAGATTGCCAAGAATTTAGGAAAAACAGATGATTACAACAGGTTTATTAAAAGGGCACAATCGTATAAAAATATTTTTAACCCTAAAACAGGTTTTATGCAACCTAAGCGGGAAAATATATGGAAAACACCATTTGATCCAAGCGAAGTGGATTTCAACTTTACGGAAGCAAATTCGTGGCAATACAGTTTTTTTGTGCCGCAAGATGTTCAAACACTAATAAAAATGCATGGTGGGGATGATAGTTTTACTAATAAACTCGACGCCCTGTTCGCAGCCAACCCTGAAACATCAGGCCGCCTCCAGTCTGATATTACCGGGCTTATTGGTCAATACGCACATGGCAACGAACCAAGCCACCACATGGCATACCTCTACAATTATGCAGGTGAACCATGGAAAACCCAAAAAATAGTCAGGCAAATATTAGACGGACAATACACAGTAGAACCTGATGGCTTAAGTGGTAACGAAGACTGTGGGCAAATGTCTGCTTGGTACGTTTTAAGTGCAATGGGTTTCTATTCGGTTACACCCGGAAGTACTGATTATATTATTGGAACTCCTCTATTCAAAAAAACTACCTTAAATCTTGAAAACGGAAATATATTTATTATTGAAGCCGAAAATGTTTCCGAGAAAAACATTTATATCCAATCGGCCAAATTAAACGGCAAAGAATACACAAAATCATATATTGCTCATAATGAAATACTTGAAGGCGGCACGCTTAGTTTTGAAATGGGGGCGGAACCAAATAAAGAATGGGCAAATAAGCCTGATGACAGACCTAAATCAGAAATTGGTGAAGAATTAATCCAGCCTGTCCCATTTATTAAAGCAAATTCAAAAACATTTAAAGATTCCCTGATAATTCAGCTTGGTTCACCACAAGAAAATGCAAAAATATTTTATACACTTGATGGCTCAACACCTGATAATAATTCATCAGAGTATAAACAGCAACTCGTTTTAACAAAAACAACAACTATTAAGGCTGTTTCATATACCGATAATATGCCGGAAAGTTCCATAATCGAAACACAGTTCATAAAAATCCCCAGAGGCCGTTCAATACAAATACTTTCAAACTACAGCAAGCAATATACGGCTGGTGGAGATGAAGCGCTAATTGATTATATCAGGGGTGGCGACGATTTCAGGAACGGCTCATGGCAAGGCTATCAAAAAGAAGATTTTGTTGCAATTGTCAACCTTGGTAAAAAGATGAATATCAATAAAATAAGTACTGGTTTTTTGCAAGCTATTGGTTCTTGGATATGGATGCCCACTAAGGTTGAATACCATATCTCAAATGATGGGAAAACCTTTAAACCTGTTGGTTCAATCAACAATAAAGTAGCCGACAATGAATATTCAGCTGTATTTACAGATTTTAGCATAAAATTAAACGGAAAAACCGCACAATACATAAAAGTAACAGCCAAAAACTATGGGACAATCCCTGGGTGGCATTTAGGTGCCGGGGGCGATTCTTGGATTTTTGTTGATGAAATTACTATCGAATAGAACTGTACTTTATTTAGCGTTTGTCTATGATGACAGTATTTTAAGTGTTTTTATTATTGGCAGAATATTAGCCGGTTGCTAATTGTATTTTTTTCCCCATCGTTTTTTGAGTAATTCTTTTGATTTGTTTTCATTAGGGTTATTCCCTGTATTATAAATAGATTTCCCTGATATTTTTTCCGGTAAGTATTCTTGCACAATAAAGTTTTCATCGTATTGGTGGGCATAGTGGTAATCAGCACCATAGCCAATATTTTTCATGAGTTTGGTTGGGGCGTTTCGTAAATGTAAAGGTACGGGCAAATCACCGGTTTCTTGTACAAGTTTTTGTGCATCTTTAATTGCCAGATAAGCCGAATTACTTTTTGGTGAATTTGCCATATAAATAGTTGTTTGCGACAAAATAATACGTGCTTCGGGCATACCGATTACATTAATTGATTGAAAACAATTATTGGCTAATAAAAGGGCATTTGGGTTTGCAAGCCCAATATCTTCGGATGCCAAGATAATAAGCCTACGCGCGATAAACTTAATGTCCTCACCTCCTTCAAGCATCCTGGCTAACCAATATACTGAGGCATTCGGGTCGGACCCCCGTACCGACTTGATAAATGCGGAAATAATATCGTAATGCATTTCCCCGCTTTTATCGTAATATGATATGTTTTCCTGGAGTTTCGCAGTTATTATTTCGTTATTGATAATGATTTGATTATCACCAATATAGCTATGCATTAAAAGCTCTAGTATGTTTAGCAGTTTTCTTGCATCGCCACCTGAAAAACGGAATAAAGCTTCTGTTTCTTCAATAATAAAATTCTGTTTTTGAAGTTCCGTATCATTAGCTAAAGCATTATCTAAAAGTGTTTTTAAATTGCTTTCGTTTAATGAGTTTAAAATATAGACCTGACAGCGCGATAAAAGAGGTGATATTACCTCAAATGAAGGATTTTCGGTGGTTGCGCCTATTAAGGTTACAGTGCCTTGCTCAACTGCCGATAAAAGCGAATCTTGTTGTGATTTACTAAAACGATGGATTTCGTCGATAAAAAGTATTGGGTTGGGGGTATTAAAAAACTTTTGCTTTTTTGCAAGATCAATTGCATTTCTTACATCTTTTACCCCGGAATTAACTGCACTTAGGGTATAAAAAGGTCTTTTTAACTGGGTTGTTATTAATTTTGCAAGCGTGGTTTTTCCAACGCCCGGTGGCCCCCATAGTATCATTGATGGGATATTGCCTGTTTCAATTACATTTTTAAGTACACCGTTTTTGCCTACAAGGTGTTCCTGCCCAATGTATTCTGACAATTTTGTTGGCCGTAATCTTTCGGCGAGTGGGATATTTGAGTTCATTTCAATATATCTTTTATTTATTTTGATGTTTTTTAGTAAACCCTTAAATCTGCAAATCTGTTAATAAAGGTCTGATAGTCAGAGTCTCATTTGCTAAATTAAAGCGAAAACTTTTAGATAGTAACTTACTAGTAGCTAATTTATTGAGACTCTAACTTTCGGAAACTAGCTAAACTTAAATATAGATATTTTTAACAAAAAAGCTTATCGTTTTGCAATATAACTAGCTGAAATACAATTGTTTGTGAAGTGTGGGGCTTCAATTGATAATCAATCTTTTAGTTTGTGCGTAACTTTCCCCAACAAGTTTTATCAGATAAACACCACTTTTAAGCTTTAAACTTTTTATACTTATTTTTCTGCTTTTATCATTAATAATTTTGCTTAAAATTAATTTACCATGAATATTAAAAACCTCAATTTGCTTTAGGCCAAAGGCAGGTACTGTGTTCAAATTAATTTCATTTCTATTTGTCGGGTTTGGATATATCATTATTTCATTTGAATTATTGCCAATTATTGGTAGGGCTGTTACACAATTTGCTAAACTATCGGTAACTTGTTGTTTTATTTGGCTAATCCTGCTATAAAGAAAATCGCCGGGGCAAGATGTGGCGCAACTGAACCTATGGCCGGCAATTGTCCCTAGTTCCCTATCAACATGATAAGATGTCCCATTAGGATCAAGTCCATCTTTATTTAGCTTCCAGCTTATTAAGTTAATTAATGAATTTAATGCTGCCTGTGGGGGTTGTACTGTCATGTAGTTTCCTAATATGCAGATACCCATAGTGTTAGAGTTTCTTCCGCAAAAATGTGCACCCCTAACATTATCCTGTTCACCTGTACCGGGGTCCCTGCCTTTATAAATTGTACCATCCTGGGCAATCAGGTAATTATATCCAATATCTGACCAACCATTTGTTTGTGTATGCAAAATGTAATAACTACGCACAACTGATGTATAATCTGTTTCGGTATTTGAACCTGCTGCATGATGCACTATACAATGCCTTACCTCGGTAAATGCACGGTCGTACTGTGGTGAACCAAGCCCGGCACGCCAAACTGACTGGTCAATTGATGGGGGCTCCATACAAAAGGCAAGTGTGTTTTTGTTTGATTTAATCCTATTTTTTTCTTGAGCAAGCTTTGCTTTTGTTAATTCATCGGGAACCCCATTTATAAGGTAAATTGTAATTTTGCCACTTATATTTCCTGTAAAGATACTAAAATGGTCAATTTCCTTGCATGCAAACACTAATTCTGATAAATATAACCCATCTGAAGGCTGAAAATCTTCATTTAAGCTAAGATATGTAGTGTCATCGTTTAAAACAAAGTATGAACCATCAAAATCATCAGTTTGGGCTTTAATTGCAATGGCATTGAACGTAAAACCAGGCTTTATCATAAACTTACTGTGCAATTTTATTGAAGCTTGGTGCTGGCTGAAATAATTGCCTTTGTTTTTAACAATTGTTGTTTTTAAGTTTTGTGCCTTTATAGCAGATACCATAATAAGGCTGGCAATAAATAAACAGATGGTTTTATACATAATAAAAAGTTTTTAAGCAGATATTTAAAATATCCCAGACAATCTAAACTAGCGCACTAGGTGTTTGTAACGCTTTAATTATTAGGAACTTACAAAAACAAACTTTATTGTTTTAAAATACTGATTGTTAATAGGTTAATCTAAAATCTAAAATTTAACGAACTGTTGTTAGCAATAAACAAGCAAAATTACAAAACTTGGGAAATAAACATGATAAAAATGATTACTAAATTCAAAGGAATAATTAATTTTGCCCAAATTATTAAAATATTAACTAAAATTTTTACAATGAAACAATTAGTTGCACTAAGTATTTTGTTTACTTTATTTGTTTTTGGGGCTTGTAATGGCAGCAAAAATGAAAACAATGAACAAAAGGAAGAGCTTGTATCAGAAATGCAAAAAAAAGTGGATGAATTTGCAAGTTTTACGCTAACAACAGATTTAAGCAAATTATCTGAAAAAGAAAAGCAAATGTTGCCTTTTTTGTTTGAAGCTGCCGATATAATGAACGAAATTTTTTGGATCCAGGCCTATGGCGGAAAAGATACTTTAATGGCGGGCATTACTGATGAAGCCACTAAAAAATTTGCTGAAATCAATTATGGCCCATGGGAGCGATTAAAAGACAATGAACCATTTGTTAGCGGTATTGAAACTAAACCATTGGGTTCAAATTTCTATCCTCATGATATGACAAAAGAAGAGTTTGAAAAATTTGAAGCTACAGATAAAACTAGCTTGTATACTATGGTCAGGCGTGATGTAAAAGGAGCTTTGATAACTATTCCTTATCATGAATTTTTTAAAGAAAAGCATCAAAAGGTGGCAGATTTATTGTTAAAAGCTGCTGAATTAGCTGAAGACGATGGTTTGAAAAAATATTTAGAATTACGATCAAAGGCTTTGCTCACAGATGATTACTTCGAGAGCGATATGGCATGGATGGACATGAAATCTAATGGAATTGATATTGTTATTGGACCTATCGAAAATTATGAAGATGCCCTTTTTGGTAATAAAGCTGCACACGAAGCTTTTGTTTTGATCAAAGATAAATATTGGAGCGAAAAATTGGCTAAATACTCAAAATTATTGCCCGAACTACAAAAAGGTATACCGGCCGAAGATAAATATAAACAAGAAAAACCGGGTTCTAACTCTGATTTAAATGCATATGATGTTGTTTTTTATGCCGGTGATTGCAATGCAGGTAGCAAAACCATTGCCATTAATTTACCAAACGATGAAAAAGTCCAATTGGCAAAAGGTAGCCGCCGATTGCAGTTGAAAAATGCCATGCAGGCAAAATTTGACTATATTTTGTTGCCAATTACCAACCTGATTGTTGATTCGAGCCAGCGAAAACATGTAAAGTTTAATTCTTTCTTTGAAAACACCATGTTTCATGAAGTTGCCCATGGCCTGGGTATCAAAAACACAATTGATAGAAAAGGGACAGTAAGAGAGGCTTTAAAAGAGCAGTATTCTGCGCTTGAAGAGGGGAAAGCCGATATTTTAGGCTTGTATATGATTACAAAATTAAAGGAAATGGGCGAGTTGGATGTAGACCTTATGGACAATTATGTAACCTTTATGGCCGGTATTTTCCGTTCTATCCGTTTTGGTGGTGCTAGTGCGCATGGTAAGGCTAATTTGGTAAGGTATAATTATTTTAAAGAAAAAGGTGCTTTTATTAAAAACGAAGATGGCACGTATACTTGTAATTTTGATAAAATGACTAATGCAATGGCTTCATTATCAGAGCTTATCCTTAAGCTTCAAGGTGATGGTGATTACGATGGGGTTGTTGAGTTGATGAAACAAAAAGCAGTAATTGGTAATGACCTGCAAAGTGATTTAGATAATATTTCAAATGCAGGGATTCCACTAGATATAGTCTTTAAACAAGGCTTACAGGAGCTGGGATTAAATTAGTGGTAACCTAGTAACCCGCTATCTCTATAAAAAGGCCACAGGTTTATAGCTTTTTCAATATAATTAATTGTTAAATTTGTGGAACTGTGGCTTTGTTATTAAAATACAGGATACTTGGACCCAAGTATTATTATTTTTTACTGTTAATAACTATTTTGCCAAGCTTTGTTTCATAAGTTTTACAAATTATTATCTTTGGTGCAAAATTTAAAACAATATGGAAGGCAAATATATAAAGAGAATTAGTGCGAACTTACAAATTTCTGAAAAACAGGTTGTTAATACGCTGGAATTGTTGGGAGAAGGCGCTACGATACCTTTTATAAGCAGGTACAGAAAAGAAAGGACCGGTAATTTGGATGAAGTTCAGATAGAAGAAATAAAATCGTTACAAGAGAAGTTTACCGAAATTGAAAAACGGCGCGAAAGCATATTAAATGCCATTGAAAAAACAGGCAAATTAACTGATGAATTAAAAGCGAAAATCCAAAAAGCCCAGGAAATGAACGAGCTTGAGGATTTATACCTACCATACAAACAGAAAAGGAAAACACGTGCAGTTAAAGCACGTGAAAAAGGATTAGAACCTTTGTCGGATATCATTTTAAAAGAGCAAAACATAGATATTGAATTAAAGGCAGAATCTTTTTTAAACGATGAGGTAGAAACTGTTGAAGAAGCACTCCAGGGGGCACGTGATATTGTTGCAGAAAAAATAAACGAAGACGTAAAAGCTAGAAATAGACGTAAAAGCTAGAAATATTGTAAGGTATTTGTTTGAAAATAAGGCTGTTGTGGAGTCTGTTGTTCAAAAAGGAAAGGAAGAGGATGCCCATAAATATAAAGATTATTTCGAGTGGAACGAATCTGCTTTAAAGAGCCCTTCGCATAGGATTTTGGCCATGTTTAGGGGCGAGAAAGAGGGTTTTTTGAAGTTAAATATTTTTCCACCACAAGAAGATGCTGTATTTAAGTTAGAACGAAAATATGTAAAGGCTAACAATTCATGTTCAAAGCAGTTTTCTGATGCTATATCCGATTCGTACAAAAGGTTGCTTAAACCATCAATTGAAACAGAATTCAGGAAAATAATAAAGGAAAAAGCTGATGAAGAGGCCATTGCTGTTTTTGCTAAAAACCTGAGACAGTTGCTGTTAAGTTCACCACTTGGCGAAAAAAGGGTATTGGCTATTGACCCCGGTTTCCGTAGCGGTTGTAAAGCTGTTTGTCTTGATGCTCAGGGGAATTTGCTTCATAACGAAACAATTTACCCACACCCGCCACAATCGGAAACAATTCAGGCAGCAAAAAAAATAAGGCATCTTGTAAGTGCGTATAATATTGATGCCTTGGCTATTGGTAATGGTACTGCCGGGCGCGAAACGGAAAGTTTTATTAAACGTGTTGTAAAATTTGATAAAGATGTGCAGGTATTTATAGTAAATGAAAGTGGCGCATCAATTTATTCGGCTTCTAAAATTGCCCGCGAAGAATTTCCAGAATACGATGTTACGGTACGTGGCTCGGTTTCAATTGGCCGTAGGTTGATGGATCCATTGGCCGAACTGGTTAAAATAGACCCAAAATCAATTGGTGTGGGGCAATATCAGCACGATGTTGACCAAACTAAGCTTCAAAACAGTTTAGACAGGGTGGTCGAAAGTTGTGTTAACTCCGTTGGGATTGATTTAAATACTGCAAGCAAGCAATTATTGACATATGTGTCGGGCCTTGGGCCACAGTTGGCTCAAAATATTGTTGATCACAGAAAAGAAAATGGTGCTTTTGAATCGCGTAAGCAACTTAAAAAAGTGAAAAGGATGGGGGCGAAAGCATTTGAGCAGGCTGCTGGGTTTTTGCGTATTCAAAATGCCGATAATCCTCTGGATAACAGTGCAGTACACCCTGAATCGTATTTTGTGGTCGAGAAAATGGCTAAAGACCTGAAGACTACTGTTAAAGAGCTCATTATTGATAAAAACAAAAGAAAAAATATACAATTAAGTAGTTACGTGGATGACAAAATTGGTATGCTTACTTTGAAAGATATTTCAAATGAATTGGAAAAACCAGGCCGTGACCCACGTACAAAAATCACCGTTTTTGAATTTGCCCATGGTATACATAAAATACAAGATTTATACGAGGGGATGGAATTACCCGGAATTGTTACAAATATTACCAATTTTGGTGCTTTTGTTGATATTGGCGTAAAACAGGACGGTTTGGTGCATATTTCGGAGCTTAAAAATGAATATGTAAGCAACCCGGCAGATGTTGTTTCGTTAAACCAGCATGTTAAAGTTAAGGTAATAAGTGTTGATATTGCCAGGAAAAGGATTCAGCTTTCGATGAGGCA
>NBLH01000131.1 GCA_002084525.1 Bacteroidetes bacterium 4572_117
TACAACTTTAGATCCTGTTGCAAAAACTAATTTATCATAAGTATATTCATCTCCTGATTCTGTTTTTACTGTTTTACTATTTAAGTCAACATCTGTAATTTTTTCAGTAATTACATCACCCCCTAAATCAATAAATGGTTTGGGTCCCATTTCATTTTGTTCAACTCCCGAAAGTTTATGAAAAACATAAGGTATTCCACAAGGAACCAATCCTTTTTCTTCTTCCTTAAACATCAACATAGATTTTTTGGGATGTTGTTTTTTTGCTGTTACACCAGTTATTATACCTGCAGGACCAGCTCCAATTATTACCACATCATATTTTTTCATTGCTAAATAGCTTTTAATTTGTCATTTCTATATGCATCAAATGCCTCTTTAACAGTCATTTCACCAGCACCCACAAATACCTTTACACCTGTTTTTTCTAACACTGTTGCAGCATTTCCACCAGGCCCGTTTCCTGTTATTAATATTTCTGCACCCAGTTCAAAAAGCTTCTGTGCTGTTTTAGGACCCGCTCCATGTGCATCGTTTTCCACATCTTTATTGTCAAAATGAGTGAACTCATCTTTATCTTCATCATATACCAAAAAATATTCTGTCCTTCCAAATCTTGGATCCATAACTGAATCCCATTCTGTTCCTTTTGTTGTAAATGCTATTTTCATATTTTTAATTTTCACGCAAAGACACAAAGACGCAAAGTTTTTTTTCTTATATGTCAATTTGTCTTTACCTAGTTTATAATAAAAAATTATTGGTTATTTGTTTTTACGTTTATTTGGTTATTTGGTTATTATTATCTATTTAAAGTATGCTTAATTTTCTCCCAACTTTCAGTTAATTGTTTTGTTAAATTGTTTTTTGAGTATTCCACTATTGTTTGTCCCAATGTCATAGCCTTTGTAAAGTTTTCATCATAGGGTAAATTTGCAATATGTACAATGTTTTCTTCCCTTAAAAACACTTTAATTTCTGATGCCTTTTCTTCATTCAAATCTGCTTTATTAATAATACAACCAGCTTTTAAATTGAATTTTTTCACCAACTCATAAACCCTTTTTAAATCATGTAAGCCTGAAACTGTAGGTTCTGTAACCAAAACCACAAAATGGGCACCCGAAAGAGAAGAAACAACAGGACACCCAACACCAGGTGAGCCATCAACTATGATATAACTTTTATTGCTTTCTTTAGCTATTTGTTTTGCTTCATTTTTTACTTTGGCTACCAATTTGCCCGAATTGTCAGCACCTATCCCTAGCTTGGCATGTACCATAATACTGCCTGTTTTTATATTGGAAATATACCACTGGCCCACATTCAAATCCTTATTTTCTATTGCTTTGGTTGGGCAAACCCGGGCACAATAGCCACATCCTTCGCAATTTAAAGGATCGACGATATATTTTCCATCAATTATTGGAATTGCATCAAACCGACAAACATCAGCACATTTTCCGCATTGTATGCACTCATCCTGATGGATATATGCAAGCTCCCCACTAAAAAAGTCTTCTGATTTTTCAAAGTCAGGTTTCATCAAAAGATGCATATCTGCAGCATCAACATCGCAATCGGCAACAATTACATCTTTACCGCCCAAAACAGCCAATGAGGCCGTTACCGAAGTTTTTCCTGTCCCCCCTTTTCCTGAGATAACTACAATTTCTTTCATAATTTACCTCCCTGTTTTTTTATATTAAGGATAAAACTTCTTATGCTTTCCATTTGCTCCTTAAATTCAGAAACTTGTTTGTAAATAAGTTCACCTGACGAATAAATTTCGGCTATTTTTCTGCTATTTGGAATTTTAGCCAAAACAGGGATATTTTCTTGAATGCAGTATTTAAATACATCATCATTCCCAATTCCATCCCGATTAATTACCACACCAAATTCCTTTTTTAATTCTTTCATGGTTTCAACGGCAAGTTTTAAATCATGAAAACCGAAGGGGGTAGGCTCTGTTACCAGAATTACAAAATCCGCATCTTTGGTTGCCTCAATAACCGGACAAGAAGTCCCTGGTGGTGAATCATAGATTTTTATGACCTCATCCGTAAATTTTTCATTAACATAATCTATTGTTTGTGCAATTAACGGAACAGCCTGCTCCTGCCCAATCTCAAGCCGGCTTTCAATAAAACTTAATTGTTTATTTTTATAATGGCTTAGCTCCCCCATTTTTACGGGGATCATTGGTAGCGCATTAGTAGGGCAAAGTTCTGAACAAGCATAACAACTATGGCAAAGTTCCGGAAATACTAAAATTGACGGGCCAAGTTGTATAACCGCATGATAATTACATACTTTTTGGCAAATCCCACATAAAGTACATTTATTTTCTATCCATTCAGGAATCATCTTAAACTTATCCTCTTTGTAGAACAGTTCTGTTTCCAGAAAAAGTTTTGAATTTGGTTCTTCCACATCCAAATCAGTTAAAACAACTTTTTCATTTTCAGCAATATACGATGCTAAATTTACAGATACTGTTGTTTTTCCTGTCCCCCCTTTTCCACTGGCAATTGCAATGTTCATACTATTTATTGGTTAATGTTTAAATATTCTGCTGTAATATAAATAATTATTTGTTTAACGTTAATTGACAAGTAATTAGACATTAGTAATTGGTAATTAAAAAAAGGCATAAAATATTTTAATTACTAATTACCAGTACACGAATTACTTGCAAGCATAAGCAATGCGAGTATTATAAATGTCTTTGCCTGATTAATTCATAAACTTTAAAAAAAATATCTATCAGTAGCCCCGTCCTTTAGGTCGGGGTGGGATTACAGCTCATTCCCCCCTTCCTCAAAATTTGGAAGACCTTGTAAATTATTATATAAAATCTTCCAAATTTTGAGGAAGGTTATTTTGTCAATTTTTCAGCCCCCGCTTGAAAGACGGGGCTACTGATAAGTTAATTGTAGAAATTTGCGCATAATTCAGGCTAGACAATCCAAACAAGAGACTATTTATTTAATAATTCTTCACGAATCATAGTTTTGCCACATACAGGGCATTTAAGTGTTGTACATTTAACACCTTGTTGGTGCGGCACTTTTTCACCACATTTTGCACAAACACAATAACCACCTGTACCAAACGAGCCCCCTTTATTACGGCCTCGGCCTCCACCTTTTCCTAAACCTTTTCCATTCCCTAAATTATCCATTATTTAATTGTTTATTCTTATTTAATTAATAAAATACTATAAAAAAGGCTTAATAAGTTTAATTTCAAATAACTCAAACTAAGAAAAACCATATCACTTACTAAGCCTTTAAATTTAAGTTTCAACATTCTATCCGACCTAATTAGAATTTGTCCATAAAGTCATCACATTTATCTTGCGCCCATTCAGGGCTATTGTAATACACTGATTCTCAACCCTGCGCTACGCACAAGACTAATGGTTACCGCCCACTTTGGGACTTAAATAAAAAAATACCGACTTTATGGACAAATTCTAATTAAAACTTAATCTATAATTTTTTCTAATCAGATAAACGCTTGTTTAAATCAGAAATTTGGTTTTTTAAATTTAGGATTTCGTCCCTTAAAAAAGAAAATAAACCTCGCTGATTTTCAGAAAAAGAATCGTAGCCCCTGTTTCTATATCCTCTACCCATCCCTGTATTTGAATAAGCACCTCCACCCCGGCCTCTTCCGAAACCAAAATTTCCTATTGTTCTTCCTGAATAGTTATTGTCTTCACAATTTCCCATTCCCATACCTGTCTTAGGACCATTACCTTCGGGCCCTGTTTTGTCACCTCTTGGCATAATAAGCTCCTTTTTTTATAAATTAATACTAAATTTCCACACAAAGATAATGAACATATGTTCATTATGCAAATGTTTTGCAACATTATTTAGAATGATTATAAATAAGCTTGCTGGATTCAAAAATATTAAAGCATAAAAAAACCCAGTAGCTAGCTACCGGGCAGTACTTAAACGAAACATAACCTTCGATAAACTTAATATAAACCCTAATTGTTTTCAAAATTAGTATTTGACATTATTCTTCTTTACAGATAAAATCAAACACAACACTTATGCCCGTTCAGTACTATTACCAGAAAAAGCGATAGATATAACAATCTAGTAATTATTTTATATTTCCTCTTTAACAGAATCTAAATCTAAGATAAATCCTTCCATGCCAACAATCAAGTCTTTTTCATAAACAGGGTTTGCTGACAAAATATGTTTACCGGTGGAGCCATCTTTACATTTTCTTGTTGCTATCATATTTGAAATAGATTTCCCGGATGTAACTTTAGCAATTATTTCATCAAGTTTATGCAAATCTTCTTTTGTCCTGCTTAAAGAATAGTGTTTACCAATTATTTCGTCCCTGTCAAACCCATACAGACTAAGCCATGCATCATTAACATCCTGATAGTAGCCTTTGCAGTTAAGCCTGTAATATCCTGCCTGGCTATTTTTTACCGCATAATGTAAATGTTCTGATTCGGTATCTAAATCGGTAATATCAATAATAAAACCCTCCATACCTGTTAAATCGCCACCGGCATAAGTCGGATTTGCTGAAAGGATATGTCTGCCCAATGAACCATCTTTACACTTCCTTGTTGCGGGAACCGCTTTAATTATTTTTCCTTCAAAAACTTGTGCGACAATACCATCAAGTTCTTTAACATCCTCTTTCTTTCTTGCAACCGAATAATGTTTCCCTATTATTTGCTCCCTATCAGTACATTTGTACATTTTTAACCAAGCCTCATTTACATCAAGGAAATTACCATTTTTATCTAACCTGTAATAACCTGCAATACTGTGCTTTACTGCGCTTTTAAGGTGTTCTGTATGCTCTTCTTCTTCGTCAACATCAACAACTTCCCAACCTGTTAACATTGCTTTGATACTGGTAAAAACAGTTTCGCCGGTAGTTGTTAAATACATGTGAAAAATTACAAATGCTATTAAAAAGAAAGCACCTAAAGTATGTATTAATGCTGTAATTTCTATTCCGCCAAGATGTATGGGGTTTTCAGGATACATATAATACATGTACAAAAACCCGGTAACAACCTGCACAGGAATAACTAATAATTTCAATCCCAGATAAGTAAATCTTTGTAAAGGGTTAAATTTATTATAAATAGTTTTATGTGTTGGGTGTTGTGCACCTTTAAATATTCCAAAAATATAATAATTAATTTGTGCCATCATATATTTGGTTGTTGGTATGTACTGTTTCCACTCACCTGAAACAAAATGCCAAAAAATAGCAAACACAATCAAAGTTAAAAATGCCCAGGCAGCTATATTGTGCCAATTAACAGCATTTTCAAAGCCGAATAATTTAAAAGAACTGTGAACTTCAAAACCAGTAAGGGCTAAAAAAAATATTAGTAATACTTGTGACCAATGCCAGAATCTTTCAAATCGCCTATATATATATGTACTCTTCTTCATTTTTTTATTTTTTATTTATAATATCAAACCAAACTGTTTTGATATGGTTTATTTTTTACTAAAATACCTTAAGGAACCATGTAATATTACACCAGCAAATGCAAGGATAATTAATAAAACCCCTATTGTATCAAGAATATTATTATAGTCCCTGCCCGGCATATAAAATCCGGCCAAATTAGCAAGCCTTCCATCACGAGAATGACAATCCATACATTTTAAAGACTCCTCCCTAGAAGTAACCATATGATTTATAGGCCAATACATTTCGGTGTTAATAAAAGTAAATTCGCCACTATACGGTAAACCTGCTTTTTCCATGCCTGTTATCGAAGCTTTATTCCAATCAAAATGTTTCCAATATGCAGTGCTGTCTTTTCCAAACAGATGAGGAATTATTAAGGTTTTATTAACCGGATCGTAAATTTGTTTACCCCTATGCACTTTCATTGGTATAATTTTCGACTCCAAATCATCAAAACTGCCCAATAAAGTATTTATTTGCACAGCTACGGTAGTATCTTCAACTTTGTCGCCTATTAAATAATGGTCTGTATTTCCGTTAAACCACGCATATTCCGGTGTAACATTTTTTGCCCATTTAAAAGATCCTTTTTTGCCATGATATGTCATTACGCCATTACTGTCTTTCTCTACAGTAATACTCCCATCTTCATTATGCCTACCAGCAGTTGACCAGTCCCAATCCATTTTTGTGGGTGCGCCTTTAGCATATGTTGGGATATGGCATGTTTGGCACGCAACCCTATTGGCATGCTGATTAATTATTGTGTTTTCATGTGGGGTTTCAGTATGGCATTGCTCGCAAGAAGTCCTGTTTTGGTTATACGAAGATACAGAGTATAATTGCCCTTGTATATCGTGCCTGTCAGATGCGTGGCATGCGGTACAAGACATATCCTCACCATCTATCCCCATGTGGATATCAACTTCTTTTGTTGTTTTGGTTAAAATTTTTTCAAGATCGCCATGTTTTACGTTATTTCCACCGCCACCAAAATAATGGCATGCCCCACAGTTTTCTCTTTTCGGCATTCCCACATTCTGGGCAACTCTATTATAATCAGGTGGTAAGAACTTTTTGCCGCCAAAAGCTTTTTCTTCTTTTACAGGATAACCTGCTGCCGTCGGGAATTTTTTATATGTCCCTGTTTGATCGTGGCAAATAATACAATCGATATTCAATTCTGCTTTAAAATTGAAATCTTTATTTTTCCAACCATAACCAATATGGCAACTAGTACATCTTGGTTCGTTTGAATTTGTACCTATACAAAAATTGTTTATTATATTTTTTTTACCTAATTCAACCGTATCTCCATTTTCATTAACATAAGGCCTTGACCATTTCCAGTGCGACGTATGCATTATGTCGTGCCCGGTTTTATTATGGCAAGAAATACATGCTTCTGTTACTTGCTGTGGTGTTTCAAAATTTTGTTGCAAAACTTCATACTTGCTGTGGTCTACAGGTGGTGGTAAGGAGTCTGCTTTGTAATTTATAATATTTACCGTAACAGGCTTTTCCTCCTCGCCAATTTTATTTACCCAAAATATGGCAACCAACCAGGGTAATAATATAACTGCAAAAAGCATTAAAACCCTTGCAAATTTCCCCTTTGAATTATTCACTCTTTCCATCTAAAACTTATTTAATTTAAAAACAATGTAAAATAACATTGAATTATTAAATTGCCTGTTGCTTTTAAGCAATGTTTTATGTGATATTAAACACTTTTTTATATAATTACATAACTACATAGCATTAAATTTACATTGAATTTGCACATAATGATTTTTCATTCGCTCACAACCACCTGACTTTTTTCATTTGAACAAATGTTCATTAACTTTGTGAAAAAAATATTATGCCCCGACCAAAAAGAAAAAGGAATGTATTTAGCCTACCAATGGTTGAAGGCTTTAAACCTTTTGGTGCAGCTATTGACCAAACCGAAGCCATAGAATTGCTAATAGAGGAATATGAAACTATTAAATTGGCTGATTACCTGAATCTTACACAGGAAGAAGCAGCTAAAAAAATGAATATTTCACGTCCTACTTTTACACGGATTTATGATAAGGCCCGAAAAACAATTGCCCATGCTTTTGTTGAAGGAAAAGTTATAGTTATTAAAGGCGGCGACATAAATGTTGATAACAAATATACCGACCCACAAAGAAACCATATGCGATACCAAATGGGTAAAGGTGGCTTTTGTGTATGTTTAAAATGTGAAGTAAGGTTTGCACATGTTATGGGTGAGCCTTGCCGCATGCGTAAATGCCCCGAATGTGGCAAGCAGATGTTCCGCGAAAATTCATATCATCATCTGGCATCATCACAAAAGGATGAATAAGTTTCAGATCTGCTATTTTTATGGAGCTGAGTTTAACTGCTTCTTATCCTAAAGCAACTTTCCAAAAAGGTAAAACTTTTATTTTTTTTTTCATCGATAAAAATTTCATCAAATGTATTGTAGGTATAAATATATCCTTTTGTGAGGTTTAATTCACTTATTGCAGCAACAATTGATGTAATTTCCCTTTCTTGTGTATCATGGTTCGAAAAATCATAACTCGCCTGAATTAATAATGGCCCGTCCGGCTTATTAATAAAAAAATCAACCTCTTTGTTATTATTAGTTTTATAATAATATACATCACCGTACACTCTACTCAGAAAATTGAAAATTAAGTTTTCAAATAATCCTTTGTGATATTTTACACAATTTGTAAAAATCCTCAATGAGAATTTCATTTGTTAACAATTTATAATAATTTTGCATAAAAAATTTAAAACTTGTAAGCAATGGATACAAAAAACTTAGGATTTAACACAAAATTGATTCATGCAGGATCTTTTGACGACCCAATGGGAAGCGCTACCGTACCAATTTATCAAACTTCTACTTTCAAATTCAAAAGCGCACAACATGGTGCCGATTGTTTTTCGGGCAATAGCGATGGTTTTATTTATACTCGTATTGGTAACCCAACAATCAAAGCATTGGAAGATAATATTGCTGCCCTTGAAAATGGCTTTGGTGGCATAGCAACCAGCTCTGGCATGGGCGCCGTAACTGCTATTTATTTTGCCTTTTTGGGCCAGGGGATACACATGATAAGTACAGCCTCAGTTTATGGGCCATCACGTGGGGTTATTGAGCAAGATTTCAGCCGTTTTGGTGTTGAAGCTGATTACGTTGATACCTCTGATATTGAAAACATTAAAGCTGCTATTAAGCCTAACACAAAAGTACTTTATATAGAAACACCATCAAACCCAACCATGCAATTAACCGATTTAAAAGCTGCGGTTAAAGTTGCTAAAAAACATGGCCTTATTGTAGTTGTAGATAATACTTTTTCAAGCCCTTATTTACAAAAACCATTGGACTTAGGTGCAGATATTGTTTTCCATTCTATTACAAAATTTATTAATGGCCATGCAGATATTGTTGGTGGGGTAATTGTTGCAAAAACCGAAGAACTTTATAAAAAAGTGCGGCATTCTATGGTTTATATTGGTAGCAATATGGATCCACACCAGGCATTTATGGTAATTCGCGGCGTAAAAACCCTTTCTATAAGAATTGACAAAGCACAACAAAGTGCCATGAAGGTTGCAAAATATCTTGAAAACCACGAAAAAGTAGAATGGATTAAATATCCAGGATTAGAATCGCACCCACAGCACGAATTGGCCAAAGAACAGATGTCTGGTTTTGGTTCAATGATAAGTTTTGGTGTAAAAGGTGGATTAAAAGCTGGCCAAATTTTAATGGACAATGTACATTTAGCAATATTAGCAGTTTCACTGGGTGGCGTAGAAACTTTAATCCAGCACCCTGCTTCAATGACCCATGCAGCAATTTCAAAAGAAAATAAAATCAAAGCAGGGATTACTGATGATCTTGTACGCTTTTCTGTTGGTATTGAGGATGTTGAAGATATTATTGCAGACTTAGACCAAGCGTTGGCGAAGGTTTAGTGTAGACAAAATGTTATCAGTAAAGTGCTTTTGGTCTTTATCTGAATAACTATATATTACAAGTAATTAGTTAACTGGTAAATAGTAATTAAGGACTACAACTTAATTACGATTTACCAGTTACTAATTGTTTTTTACAAAAAAAAAACAATCAATCCACTGTATTACAGGCAGATAAAATGAAATTAATTGTATTGAACGACAACGCACCGGGAGCTGTTTGCAGTTCGGAACATGGCTTATCATATCTTATTAAAGCTGATAAAACAATTTTGTTTGATACAGGTTCATCGGACATGTTCCTGAAAAATGCAGCTTTACTAAAATTGGAATTAAATGCAGTAGACACTGTAGTGCTTAGTCATGGACATTGGGATCATGGAAATGGATTAAAATATCTCAAAAACAAAACTTTAATTACACACCCTTTTTCTTTTCAAAAAAAGTACCGAAAAAAAGACCAATCATATGTTGGTTTGAATCTTTCAAAAAAAGAAGCTTCTGAAAAATTTAACTTAATTACATCAAAAGAGCCATACCAAATATCAGAAGAAATTACATTTTTAGGCCAAATTCCAAGAATAAATAATTTTGAATCAAAAAACACATCATTTGTTTTAGATAATGGAACTGATGATTTTGTACACGATGATTCAGCATTAGCAATAAAAACAGACAATGGCCTGATAGTTGTTTCAGGTTGCGCACATTCCGGCATTTGCAATATTGTTGACCACGCAATAAAAGTAACAGGAATTAAAAATGTATATGGTGTTATTGGCGGTTTCCATTTAAAAATGAACAACTCACAAACAAAATATACAATCGATTATTTGAAAAAACTAAATGTGGAGAAAATTTATCCTTCGCATTGTACCGCTCTTCCCGCATTATCAGCCTTTCATCAAACTTTTAACACAAAACAGGTTTTATCAGGCGATATTATCTACTTTTAGCCTGCCTTTTTAAATAAAACACAGAACTTCTGACGTATATGCAGAATACAAGCATGTATTGGGTTTTGCTCCCAAAATAGGGTTGTCGTAAAAAGTCATTTGAAATTAGTCATTGAAAATAGCGTATAACATGACTTAATGACCAATAGGTAGTATACTAATGACCATAAGATAAGGAAAACGATAAATATATGATAGTGCAGTTTACGATAAGGGATATCTGAAATGACAGGTTGAATAAAACTATAACTAAAGATAGTATTAAAATCTATTGTTAAATAATGAAATGTATTATTATGCGTTACTCTATTTAGCTAAGCTAAATATTTTAAACCTAAAAAAAGGATGATAAAAACTATTAAATACCTGCTTATTTTATTTTTGTTTACTACCTCGTTAAATATATGGGGCCAAAAGTTAAAACGGCTTAAAGGAACAAGTTTCCCGAAAGAAGTAAAAGAAGCAAAGCTTTATACAGAAGCAGGCGAAACCCTTGATTTTAAAAAAGTTTTAAAAAAGTTGAAAGGGAATGTTGTTTATATTGATTTTTGGGCTAGTTGGTGTGGCCCGTGTATAAGAGAGATGCCACATTCTAAAAATGTCCAAAAACATTTTAAAGGTGAAAATGTGAGTTTTTTATATTTGTCGTCAGATATAGAACAAAAAAACTGGTTAGCCGGCCTAAAAAGAATAAATATAAAAGGTTCCCATTACAGGATTGACCCTAAATCAAAAATATTGTTTAAAAATTTATTTAAAATTAAGGGAATACCATATTATGTAATTTTAGATAAAAAGGGGAATATTACCGACCCAAAAGCAAAATGGCCAAGGGACGAAAGAGTATTAAACGATATTGAAATGGTTTTGAAGTAAATATATTAACTAAAATTTAAACAAAATGAAAAAAACAACAATTACATTAGCATTGCTGATAAGCTTTGCTTTTTCAGGATTTTCACAAACAATTGTCAAACCGGGTATTGGTATTAATTTCACAAGTTTATCAAGCGATGCCTTATCGTATGAAACAACTGGCAGGTTAGGTTGGCAACTAGGTGGTACAGTTGCTATTGGCAACCAATTTTATTTTGAACCGGGTATTTTTTGGGTGAAAAACAATTGGGAATTACAAAACCCCCAAACTACCGGCAATGATTTTAAAGATGATATAAGCTCGTTAAGGATTCCTGTTTTTGTGGGTATAAATGTTGTTGGAGATGCTACCGATGATAGAAATTTTCATATTTTTGGTGGCCCTGCCGTACAAATAGTAACCAAAGTTAATACAGAAACAACAGGTTTAACCGAAGATGATTTCAATAAATTTATTATGGGCATGAACCTTGGGGCAGGATTATCGTTAGGGAAACTTTTTGTTGATGTTGGCTATGAATGGGGGTTTTCTACTATTTATAAAGACGACGCAAACGATGCAAAAAGTAGAGGTTTATGGATAAATGCAGGTTTTAGGCTTGAGTTTTTGTAGACGTAAATTTAAATAACGTATACCCATAAGGTTAGACTTTATAAACATACTCTAATTTGGCCAAGCAAAGGCTGGGGAGAAGGTTACTTAAGAAACCATATCGGTTTAATGAAGCAAGCTTTGCCTCAGCCTTTGCCTTTTTTCCTATTTTATTACCTTTGTAAAATCATAAATATTATATTTTCCTCGTAAATGATTGACCAAAACACCGTTGAACGGATAATTAACACAGCGCAAATTGTTGATGTTGTGCAGGATTTTGTAAACCTTAAACGTCGGGGTGTCAATTTTTTAGGTCTTTGCCCCTTTCATAATGAAAAAACCCCATCGTTTACCGTCTCACCTGCCAAGGGTATATTTAAATGCTTTGGCTGTGGGCAAGCAGGTAATTCGGTTGGTTTTATAATGGAACATGAGCAGCTGAGCTACCCCGAAGCATTAAAATATCTTGCCAAAAAATATAGTATCGATGTAGTTGAAACAGAACAAACCGATGAGCAAATTGCGCAAAAAAATGAACGCGACAGTATGCTTATTGTTACCCAATACGCACAAAAATATTTCCATAATATTTTACATAACCATAGAGAGGGCAAAGCTATTGGCCTTTCGTATTTTAAGGAGCGTGGTTTTTCGAAAGAAATTATTAATAAATTTCAGTTAGGGTATAGCCTTGAACAACGTGATGGGTTTACAACCGACGCATTAAAAAATGGCTACAAAATAAAATACCTTACAGGTGTCGGTTTAAGTATCGAAAAGAACAATTACCGATTCGACAGGTTTGCGGGAAGGGTAATATTCCCTATACATGGCCTTTCAGGTAGTACTATCGGCTTTGGTGGAAGGGTTTTATCGCAAGAAAAAAAAACAGCAAAATACCTTAACTCGCCAGAATCAGAAATTTATCATAAAAGCAACATCCTGTATGGGATTTATTTCGCCAAAAAAAGCATAGTAAAACATGCCAAATGCTACATGGTTGAAGGTTATACCGATGTTATTTCGTTGCACCAGGCAGGTATTGAGAATGTTGTGGCTTCATCCGGGACATCGTTGACTGAAAACCAGATAAGCCTTGTAAAACGTTTTACCGAAAACCTGACCATTTTGTATGATGGCGACGATGCCGGTATAAAAGCTTCGTTTAGGGGGATTGACATGATACTGGAACAGGATATGAATGTCAGGGTTGTACTTTTCCCTAAAGGTGAAGACCCCGATTCTTTTGCAAGGAAGCTGAGCAAAACGGAACTAAAAGAATACATAGACGAAAACGAACAAGATTTTATCAAGTTTAAAACTTCGCTGCTTTTACAGGATGCTAAAGACGATCCGGTTAAAAGGGCAAACCTTGTTTCAAATATTGTTTCGTCTATTGCCATTATCCCCGATGCTATTACACGTAGCATATATATAAAAGAATGTAGTAGCCTTTTGCAGGTAAAGGAAGACGCCCTTTATGCCGAAACAAACAAAAAGATTTTCAAAAAAAGGGAAGATAACAGGCGTAGGAATTTTAGTAAGGTCAAACACGAAGTTAAACAAACACAGACAACCCCATTACCCGGTTTTATTGACGATGTTTTTGCTGCGGTTAATGAAAAAGAACTGATTTCGTTACTATTAAATTTTGGGGAACTTGAATTGTTTTCTGACACCGAAGAAACTACCTTCACGGCTAAATCGACATCGGTTGCAGACTATATCACAGCTGAAATCTTAAACGACGAATTAGAATTTAAAAACCTGATTTACAAACAAATATTTGAAGACTATATAGTGGCTATTAAAAAAAACGAACAGTTAGAAAGCAAACATTTTATTAATCATCAGGAAGCTAACATACGCAAACTTGCTGCCGATGTTTTAAGCCAAAATTACAAAGCCAGTTCAATTTGGGAGAAAGATGGTAAAAAAATCGAAGCAACAGAAATGAGGCTAAAAGAAATTGTCCCTAAAACTGTAAATACCTATAAACTTAAAGTTTTAAACCAGGCTATTAAAGATAACGAAACATATATTAAAAATGCCGGTGACGATATGGAAAGAATTAAATATTTTATGGAACAAAAAATGACATTACTTGATGCCAGGCGAGAATTAGGTGGTTTAACCGGTGACCGTGTTATTTTTTAAGCACCTGTGCTTTTTTATATGTAAACCCTGAATAGTATAAGTAATTGATATTCTTTCAAATATCAATTTAGATTTATACAATTAATTTTTAGCAGGTGCATAATAGTCGCTTAAACGAACCATGTATTGTGGTTATAAGTACCCAAACAAAAATAAGGATGCAGATAACACTTCGATAAATTTAAACATGTGAAACAACCATTGTAAAGGCTTTGCCACCTAAGGTAATGACTATTTGGGATGTTCCATGTGGCAAATAAAAATATTCTATTAAAACCAAGGCCTAATCTTAAATCAAAAACTAAGCTATTGGCCCCTATTGGATATTCCAACCCAAAGCCTGCAATAATACCAAACTCAAAATCTTCACTATTGTCTTTCATATCAACAGTGCTTTCAATACCTTCGTTGTCAATATTATTTTCTGCATTTAATAAAAAAGCAGCATAAGGGCCTACATTAATGTTGAATTTTAAAGCAGTATTGTCGCTTTTCCCTAATGAATATTTTAGTAAAACAGGAACACTGATATAATCATACTTGCTTGTAATATTTTCTGACTTGCCACCTTTTTGCTCATAATTTACTTCTGTTTGTAACAAAAATGAATTATTTAATGACATATTTCCAAAAACTCCGGCATGTAATCCTGTTCTAATGTTTCCATTGTTAAAATAGTCTGCAATTTCTGATTGAACTGCTAAATTTGCACCACCTTTTATTCCATAATGAAAATCTTGTGCAAAAACACCTACTGTTAATAATAATGATACTGCTAATCCTAATGTCCTAAATTTAATTGTTTTCATAATTTTTAATTTTTAATTGTTTTTATTAATTTTTAACTGTTTATACTTATTTGATTTTTATAATTCACTTTTTGCAATTGTTTTTTTATAGTAAAGTAATTTCATCTTATAATTGTTTTTCACTTCAAGCAACTGATTTTCTGAATCTTGAAGAATAGCTTGTGCTTCCAGCAAATCGGATGTATTGACTACGCCGGCTTTATAGTTATCTTCAATAACTTTATGGTGCTCTTGTGCTTGCTTAACAGATGATTCCGCTATCATAATTTGCCTGTAGCTTTCGTTTAAATCTTTATAGCCTTTTTCCATTTGCAGTACCATTAATTCTGATTTTTGCTCAAGATTATTCCTAGCTATATCCTCTTTAATTTTATGTTCTTTAATTTTGTGTGAAGCGGCCCACCACCCTGAAATAGGTATTGAAAGCGTAGCAAAGGCAATTCCATAAGTGTTTTGATTATCAAACTGGTCGAGATATAAGCCCTGCACCCCAATTGCGATTTTGGGTAGATTTTCGCCAATTGCAATTCTTGTCTTCAATACTTCAGCGTCAACAGCTTTATTTAGCATTGAAAACTCTTTTCTATTCTGCAAAGCTTCAGTATGGTTGGTATAAACCGATTCCGGCGCTTCACTGATAATTAAACTATCAGTTAAATCAAAACCATCATAATATTCAATTCCTAAATGTTGGCAAAAAGCCATTTTTGATAAAGAAATTCCATTTTCAAGTTTTAGCCGATTGATTTTTACTTCATTCAGTTTTAATTGAACTTTAAGTAAATCACTTTTTTGGATTTTAGTGTTACTCTTTTTTCTTTAAGTGTAACAATTTGCCAATAATAGTTTTCTGTTTTTAATAAAACGTTCTCACTTGAATTGTCTAAAATATCTTGCTGCAAATCAACACCAAGTTTAGCCAGCTTATTTGAGTTGTAAATTCTTCCCCCTGTAAATATCGGTTGTATTGCTGTTACGCTACCAATATTTGTGTAATCGAAGGTTTCTATTTCCATTCCGGGGAAATATGTAAACTGGGTTGGGTTCATTAAATTAACAGGGTTGCCATCGTAAACAGGCAGGTTCATTTCAGGTATTTCCTGTTTAATCATATAATCGTTAGCACGCATTGCAAAAGCATTTGCACTTATTTTTGGAAAATATTTTGTGAAAGCATTTTTCTTAACTTGTTTTGAAGCATCTAATTTCAATTGGGCATTTTTTATGTCCCTGTTGTTTTCTAATGCTAAAGTTTTACAAGAATCTAAATCTAAATTCTGAGAAAAAGCTACGCTTGATGTTAAAAATGCTATGCTTAGTATGTATTTTATTATGTTATTCATTTTGTTTTTTTTATTTTAATCATTTTATTAATGTATTTGTAACAATATTTAATAACTAATTACCAGTTACTAATTACTATTTTCACGAAACATTAAACCGTACAACACCGGTAAAACATACAGGGTAAGCACCATTGAAATTATTAAACCGAAGCAAATTACAGTTCCAAGAGGTCCCCAAAGAGGCGAGCCGCTTAAAATCATTGGCACCACACCAATAGCCGCAGCCGCCGATGTTAAAAATATTGGCCGCATACGTCTTTTTCCTGCCGCTTTTGCTGCTTCTGTTATTGAAAAGCCTTTCTTTTCATTTAATTCTATTGCATAATCAATTAATATAATCCCATTCCTTACAACAATACCTGCAAGACTGATTACTCCAAGAAACGCAGTCATCCCAAAAGGATAATCTACTAAATATAGGCCTAATGCGGCACCAAATAAGCTTAAAGGCATAGTCATCATTATTAAAACAGCTTTTTTAATTTCTTTAAATTGCAATAGAAGTATCAAGAAAATAATAACAATGCTCGTTATCAATGAATAAGCCATTGGGATATAATTTTCAAGTGAGCCCTCATATTCGCCACCGTATTCAATACTTATTCCTTCGGGTAGTTGCAATTCATCAATCATTGGTCTTGCTATGTTAAAAACATCAGATTTCGTCTAACAATTTGTCCTTCTTGCCATTCGGGATATAAATCTGCAAAAGCCCTCAGCGGATTAGATGAGAAGTTTGTAGGCGATGTTATATATAGATTTTTTAAATCATCAACACTGTTTCCCTTGTTAACACAACATCTACCGGATAATCTTCTTCCCAAATTGTTGTAAGTGGTAAACCTTTTAAATACACAGCTAAGTTGGTTGCAATCAGTCCTTTATTATAACCTAAGCGGTTAGCTTTGTCTTTATCCAGTTTAACTGAAATAGCTTGTCTTTTCTCTTTCCAATCGTTCCTTACCCATTCAACACCATTTTGTCTGCTTAAAATATCGGTAACTGTTTTTGACACCTTTTTTAGCTCTTCTATATTATTCCCTGAAATTCGAACTTCTATCGGTGCTGTTGCTTGCATATCAAGTTGTTTCCATTTAATATGTGCATTTGAAAAAGTGTTTTTGAACCTCTTGTTATATTCATCAAGTATTTCAATAGTTGCTTCATCCGAAATGGTATTAACTATTAATTGCCCATAATTTACTGATGGGATATTAGGTGCATAAACTGCATGAAACCGAGGAGAACTTGTTCCAACAAAACTTGTTACATTTTCAACTCTTTTATCACTTAAAAGGGCTGTTTCTAACGAGTCGATAACTTTAGCTGTATTGTCTAACACCTCACCTTCAGGCAAATATACTTCTACGGCAAATTGATTACGCTCAACCTTAGGAAAAAATTGTTGCTTTACGTTTCCAAAAATTATTACGCCCAAAATTATTGATAACACTCCAATTGAAATAGTAATAAAAGGCTTTTTAAAAGCTACATCTAGCGATTTATTAAATACATTTTGCAAAATATCCAATAAATTGAATTTCGATTTTCGTTTTTTATCTGTATGTAAACCCTTTTTAATGAATAGATAAGAAAGGAACGGAACTAAAAATCCGGCAACTAATAA
The DNA here is from genome assembly GCA_002084525.1 of Bacteroidetes bacterium 4572_117. Lineage (GTDB taxonomy): Bacteria > Bacteroidota > Bacteroidia > Bacteroidales > NBLH01 > NBLH01. Next base: position 17,841 of record NBLH01000131.1, read on the forward strand.
TGATGCAAAAAGAGCCATGCCAATAGCCATAGGGAAACTTGCAGTAAAATCGCCACCTATTCCTTTCAAATACATTGAAATTGGGAAAAAAGCAGAGAAAATTGCTAATGTTGCAATAAAAACAGGGACAAAAAGTTCCGAAACACTTTTCCATGCAGCATCCCAAGGAGTTTCGCCCTCGTCCAGTTTTTCAACATGATTATCAATAATCACAATTGCATTATCTACTATCATTCCAAGTGTAACAATCAATGCCGCCAAAGACACTGTATGTAACTCAACACCAAACAAATACAACGAAGACAGAGTCATTAAAATTGAAATCGGGATTGTAATTGCAGCAACTCCGGCTACCCGGAAAGGTAAAAGAAGCATTATAACAACAATTACGGCAATAATTGCAATTAAAAATTCTATTAAAAAATGACTTATCGAATTATCTACAACTTTTGGAGTATTTGAAACTTTTGTAAAGCTAATATCCTTATTTTCAGCGATAAACTTATCTAATACTTTATCAACTTTAAACCATAATGCCTAATTTTTGAAACGGCTTCAATTTTTCTAATTTCAGCTTCTAAATCTTCTAAAACATATTTAAGTTCTTTATAACTTTTGGTTTTTGACGATAACGAAACTAGTAAAGCTGAAGTGTTACCAAAATCATTATCGCCTTTTAAAACAAGAACACCTGAAGGTAAACTTAGTTTTAATTCGGCCAAACCATGCTTTAATTTAGACCAAAA
>NBLH01000132.1 GCA_002084525.1 Bacteroidetes bacterium 4572_117
ATCAAACATTTTGCTGCCATAACGGTTGATTGTTGGTTTTGTAAGTATCTTATGTACAAGTCTTTGTGTTTTCCAAGGTGAGTTTGTATAATTATATAGAAAAGGGACTTGTATATCGGGCTGGTTGCCAACATTGTAAAGGTTGTTGTCGAAAAAATAATCCAATTGGTCTTCAAAAATTTGCTTGCCGCCAAGTTTTTTTTGTATCCCTTTTATATCAAAAGGTACAAACCAACGATATTGCCATAAAGTACCTTGATAAAGGCCTGCACCACCCATGATATCAGCATCCTTACCCATAACTTTAAATTTTTCGTCCCAAACTTTCTCATATTCGTGGGCTTTGGCAAGGTAAATTTTAGCATCTTCCGTGTGGCCCAATTTTTCGGCTATTTTTGCCATTGCCCATAAATCGTAACTCGATTCAAGAATTTTATCGGGCGTTTCAAACGAAAGCCTATCTACTTCGTTTTGTAAGGTTCTGTCGGTGTTGACCAATCCACTTTGCCTTGCTTGTATAGTTCTGATAATGAGGTCATCATATCGATATAATGCTCTCTGTAGAATAAAGAAAAAAGTGGTAATTTTGTCCTAAAGGTATCCCAAACAGACCATCCGTGAAAATGATTTTTTTGTTTGGTTTTATAAAGCTTTCCATCACTTCCCCTGTATTGTCCGTCTTGGTCTTGAATTATGAACGGGGTTTGCGTTGCATGATATAAATGGGTATAAAACATCCTTTTTACAACACTATCTTTAGTTTCTACATCAACTACCTGTAATATTTCTTCCCATTTGTTAATTGCATTTTTGTGCACAACATCAAAAGGCACATTAGCTTGTTTTTTTAGCTTTGTTTTTGCATTTTCAGCACTTACAACCGAAAGTGCACACCTAACAAGCACTTCTTCGTTTTTTTGGGCTGAAAATTCAATTTTAATTTTTGAATTATTGCTTATGATTTTTGAATCCTTTTTATCGGTTGATAATGCAAAATAGAGAGTGTAATCACCTTTGTTACAAATATTGCGCGAAGATATTTTCCCTGAAACAATACCAGCTTCATCTACAAGGTGTTCCTGGTAATTATGGCCTACAAAACTACTGGCCAAATCAATAAACAAACCTGCATTTTCCGATTCAGGAAAAGTGTATTTATGAAAAGCAACCTGGTTTGTGGCAGTTAACGAAACCTTTACTTTATTTTCTAAACTTACCGAATAATACCCTACCGAAGCTTTTTCTGTATTTTTGTCCAGTTTTAACGATTTTGGGATTGCCGAAGTATCATCGCTTATCACAAAAGGTAAAATCCTTATGTTCCCACCTACACCCCTGCACCCAACCCCTGAAAAACGGGTATTGGAAAAGCCTAATACTTTTTTTGCAGAAAAATCATAGCCTGAATAACCTAAAGGGTCAGAATCGGGGGCTGGCTTTGCCATACCAAATGGCACTGCAGCAGCTGGGTCAGTATGCCCATGTTCGCTTGATGTACACATAAATGGATCTACAAAATCACTTTTTTTACTATTCCCTTTTTTATTTATTTGCTGGCTACATGCGATAAACAAAAATGATATTATAATTAAAAATAATTTTGTCGAATTTGTTTTTATCAATTTTACCATACTTTTTGCATATTAGCTTTTAAGCACCTGTGCTTTTTTATATGTAAACCCTGAGTAGTATAAGTAATTGATATTCTTTCAAATATCAAATTAAAATTATACAATTAATTTTTAACAGGTGCTTATGTCCATTTATTTTTGAACTATTTTTTTTAGAACCGGTTCAGCTAAAGCGGATTGTTGCCGCTGGAGCAAGCGTAATTACCCTCTTATTTGTTAATTACTGATGTTGCGCAACTAAATACACAACGCAATACGTTACCGTGCTGATAATCACAGCTTTGTGATAAGTTGCAGTTTGTTTTGTGTAATAGAGTTTTAGTAGAAAAAACGCCACAAAAACACAAAGGCACAAAATTTCACTAAAAAAACTAGTTCATACAAAGTCTTGAAGCCTTTGCAAGTTGGGTAACTTAGTAAGTCTTTTTTTTTATTCCGAAAAATCGGAACAGGCTTTGCTAAGTTTTTTTCGTTTTAACAATTAAAACTTACTAATAATCAGCCTGAAAGGCTAAATCATTTCAGCCCATGGCAACGCCCTGGGTATGGCAAACATCAAAATTAATTGCGGGCTGAAGACCAACTTATCAATATATTAAATTAAGCTGGACTTTCAGCCCGTAAAAATATTTTGTTCTTTTTGTCCAAGGTGTTACCTTGGGCTGAATTAAATAAGGCTTTCAGCCTATTTGTCAGATAATTACAACTTCGTAAAGTAGTAGCCAGTTATTGGCCAATAACGAATTACTAACAATCAACACATTAATAACCAGGGTTTTGTGTGCTTAGTGGGTTGCCACTGTCATCCTTTCCGCCTGCATCAATCTGACTTTGGGGGATAGGCATGTATTCATGGGTTCCGGCTATAAATGTTGCACCTGTTAAATACCCTCTTTCGATTTTTTCTTTAACAAAATAAGTATTTAAAACATCGGCTGCAATACCCCAACGAACTAAGTCGAAGAAACGTTGCCCTTCATGAGCCATTTCTACACGCCTTTCAGCACGTAAAGCGGTAACAGCTTCAGTTTTTGAACCAAAAGGAACATCGTAGGTTGCAACCAGGTAATTTGCAGCATCAGCATCGTTGGCTAGGTTTTGGATATAATTTCCGGTCCTTGCCCTATCCCTTACCATGTTAATGTAAGTCCTACCTGTTTCTAAATCGTCAAGCTCAATAGCAGCTTCCGCTTTCCAAAGCAATACATCAGCATAACGTATCACAAGGTAATTTGAAGCAGTAACATAAGGCCAAGAAGCTAAATAATGTGGGTTATTAGCTGACATTACCCGTTTTTTAGGGCCGTAAGGGCCATAAGTAGCTAAATCACGTGCCCAAGAGGCATCATATTCTATTCCTAAATCTTTGTAAGGGATCCCTGGCCTTCCAACAGTTACGTCTAATCTTGGATCCACGTTATCAGCTGGTGTAACATCCACATTGTCTAACACGGGAAACCCTGTAACATCTGTTTTAAAAGCATTTACTAAATTTTGTGAAGGCCTTAAAAACCCGTACCCTGGGTACCTAGGTCCGCCCGGTGGCATTAAACGATCACCAATAGAGCCATTATAGTTCCTTGGCGAACCATCATTAATTGAATATTGTATAGAAAATACAACTTCCTGTCCGTTATCGTTTTCAGGTAAAAATACTTCGTTAAAATTGGCTTCTAAGCTATATCCCGCATTGTCAATAACATCTGAGGCTGCCAAACTGGCTTCCGACCACTTGTTTTGGTACAAATATACTTTGCTTAAATATGCTTTAGCTGCCCATTTTGTTGGACGGCCTGGATCTGTCTGTGCACTTGGTAGAACAGTATACGCAGCATTAAAATCTTCTTCTATTTTAGCCCAAACCTGTTCGGGTGTTATTGCTGTATTTGGGAAATATTCCCCATTTTCATCGATATATGAAATCCGGTTATACAGTTTTTTTAACTCAAAATAAAAATGGCCCCTTAAAAAACGCATTTCAGCAGTACGTTGTGTTTTGATGCTTGCTTCAATTTCAGTAGAAGTATTTAACACATTAAGAACAGTGTTGGCACGTTTTACACCTTCGTAAAGAACAGCCCATTTTTGTTCAACATCCCTAATTTGGGCATCGGTTGTAAAAATTTCCATCCTATGGATTTGATTTTGGTCGCCGGTACCTCCGCCGCCTTTATAGGCATCATCAGAAAGCACATCGCCAAAACTCCAGTTCGATGCCGGTGAATTAAAAGCATTACTGGCTTCGTTACCTTGGCCGTTTAAAATACTATATGCCGATATTACCAGGGCCTCGATGTTTTCTGGTGCACCTACCTGATCCTCAGTAAGTTCACCATTGGGTTCTATTTCTAAAAATTCATCACTACAAGCAGTGAATAAAATTCCTATAATAAATATTATATAAATTATATTTTTCATCTGTTTATTTTTAAGTGGTTTTAAAAATTAATGTTAACTCCAAAAGTGAATGTTCGCGAGCTGGGATAAATACCCCTGTCTACACCAATATCCAAGTTTCTGTCATCAGAGGTGTAACTCTGCAAACCAATTTCTGGGTCTAAACCTTCATATTTAGTTATTGTCAACAAATTGTAGGCTTCAAAGTAAATCCTAATTGTAGAGGCTTTTATTTTTTGTGCCAAGCTTTCAGGGAACGAATATCCAATTTGCATTGTTTTTAAACGTAAAAACGACCCATCTTGAACATAATAAGATGACGGGCGAATGTTATTGTTTAAATCATTTAAAGAAACCCTTGCAAGGTCAGTGTCAGTGTTTTGAGCTGTCCATGCATTTAAAATACGGCCATCTTTATTATAATTTGCTAAATTGAAAAAATCATTGTAATAACGTGATAAATCATAAATATCATTACCTTGAGAACCTTGGAAAAACAATTTAAAGTCAAAAGCTTTATAATTTGCTGAAATATTTACACCATAAGTAAAATCAGCATGAGGCGAACCAATAAATGTCCTGTCTTCTGCATCGATTACACCATCGGCATTTAGATCTTTAAAAATAAAATCGCCAGCTTGTGCGTTAGCTTGGTTGCTTGCTGTTGCCTCTGCATCAGTTTGAAAAATCCCCTCAACTACATGCCCATAAAAAGAAGCTATAGGTTGCCCAACTTCAGTACGTGAAGTAGATTGGTCGAAGTTGATACTGTGTAAAACAGCAGGGTCGGTTTCAATAAAATCAGTGCCTTCGCCTAGCGATAACAATTTGTTATCAATTATTGCAAGGTTTACGCCTATGTTAAAATTGAAATCTTTTGTACGATCGCTTTGATAGTTTAGTTCAAACTCAATCCCTTTGTTTTCCATTTCACCAACATTGTTCCATTGTCCCCTGTTAGTTATACCTGCATCTGGCGCAAGTGTTTGGAACAATAATAAATCTTCGGTGTTTTTAATGAAATAATCGGCAGCAAAATTTAAAGAGTTATCTAATAGCCCAAATTCCAAACCTATGTTGGTTTGTGTGGTGGTTTCCCATTTTAAATCAGGGTTTGCAATCCTTGACAAAGTAAAGCCGGTTTGTGTGCTGTTTTGCGAACCATCTATGGCATAATTAGAATACCAAGGATTGCTGCTAAAACCTGAAACTGTTTGATAAGCAGGGATATCTTGGTTACCTGTTTTTCCCCAACCAAACCTTAGTTTTAAGTTAGAAAATAAACCATCTTTGTTGAAGAAGTCTTCTTCTGAGATTCTCCAACCAGCTGAAAAAGCGGGGAAAGTACCCCAACGGTTGTTCAATAACTTAGACGTACCATCTCTTCTAATAGTAGCCGAAAATAAATATTTACTATCATAGTTGTAATTAATTTTTCCGAAATAAGAAAACAAAGCAAATTCTACCTTGTCGCCTGTGTTAGTTTGCGTTCCTTGATCGCCTGCATTTAAAACCCTGATGTTTAGCTCGTTTGTTGGTAGGTCGTCTACTGATGCAGTAGTATATTCAAATACATTCACAATACTTTCTAAACCAAGTAATACACTTAAATTATGCTTTTCGTTAAATGTTTTTGTATAATTAAGGGTATTTGACCAAACCCAGTCAAATTTTGTTTGATTACCAATAGATAAATCATTTATTGCCCTTTGTGCATTCGGTTCTTTGTAAGTTGGGTTAAATTCAGTGCTTTTAAAAGTAGTATAATTAACACCAAAATTTGTTTTAAGCTTTAAGCCATCAAAAAGATGTGCTTCGGCAAATAAGTTACCAAAAACCCGGGTGTTGTTTTTATTATTGTCCTTGTTCCTTTCTAAATTCCCTACCGGGTTTTGTACATCAGACAAAGGATAGCCGGTAAAATCGTCATTGGTGTCGTACACAGGAGCAAGGCTAGGGATACGGAACGCATCGTAAACCACATTGCCCAATAATGAGTTTGTACTAGTACCAACAGTGTTTGAAAAAGCTACGGTTAAGTTTTCGCCTATGATAACTTTGCCGTCAAATAGTTTATAATCAGAATTAAGGCGCGACGTAATCCTGTTAAAATTAGTATTTTTTAATGTACCTTCCTGATCAAAATAACTTAAAGAAAACAAGGAGCTTGCATTATCGGTTCCCTGCGAAAGGCTTAAATTATATGATTGGATAATTGCCGGGCTAAAAATTTCTTCGGCCCACTTAGTATCTGCTGATGGAATAGTGTTTTCCGCATCTAAAAATGCCGGTATTACTGGTGAAGATCCATTTCCATAAATTGCATGTGCAGGCGTAATGCCATCATTATCAAATGCTTGCCAGTACACGTCGCCATATTGTTGTGCATTTAACAAGTTTGGTAAGTTGGTTGTGTTTTGAATACCGGTATACATATTAAAAGCAACTTTTGCTTTACCTTTTTTACCTTTTTTAGTTGTAATAATAACAACACCATTTGCCGCCCTTGAGCCATAAATTGTCGAGGCTGAGGCATCTTTTAAAACCTGTAACGATTCAATATCGTTAGGGTTTATCAAGTTTAGGCCTGTTGTAGTGGGGACACCATCAATAACATATAAAGGGTCATTATTCCTTATTGTACTAAACCCCCTAATCCTAAGCGTACTAACATCGCCGGGGGAACCTGAGCCCATAACATTTACACCTGCAACTTTTCCTTGTAGCATATTATTTACGTTACCAACAGGCTGGCTTGTAACTTCGTTCATGTCAACTATTGCCACAGATCCGGTCAAGTCGCTCTTTTTTTCAGCGGTATAACCTGTAATAACAATTTCTTCAAGGTTTTTTGTATCTTCAACCAGTACAACGTTAATTGTGGTTTTACTTCCCACAGTAACACTTTGCGACACATACCCGATAAAAGAAAAATTTAATACGGCATTTTCATCAACTACAGAAATGATATAATTTCCATCCAAATCAGTAATTGTCCCGTTTGAAGTGCCGGCCTCGGCAACATTTACCCCTGGAACTGAATTGCCATTTTCGTCGGTTACAGAGCCACTTATGCTTATTTGTTTTTTTGTTGATTGTGTAAATGGCGATATCTGTGTTTTATCTGATATTACAATTTGCCTGTTCAAAACTAAATAGTCAGCATTAGAACCTGCAAATAACTGGTCTAATACAAAATCTATTCTTTTGTCATCGACTTTTATGTCAACTTTCTTTTTGTCGTTAATCATTTTCGGACTATACAAGAAAAAGAAATCACTTTGGCGCTCAATATTTGCCAAAACGTCTTTAATCATTGTGTTTTCCAAGTTTAAGGTTACTTTGGTCTTTTGCGAATAGCTTGTGGTTGCAAATACTTGTACAAAAGACACCGCTAAAATGATAATTGATAATTTCATAATCCTAATCATTTTTAGTAAAAGGGGATAATTTTTGCCCCTTTCGTGGTTAATTCTTGTTTTTTTCATATTTTTGTAAATTAGATTGACCCGTAACCGGGTTTAATTAAATTAACTTAATTTTTTGCGG
>NBLH01000133.1 GCA_002084525.1 Bacteroidetes bacterium 4572_117
GGTATCTTTTTCAAAACCTTTTGCCGCAATAACATTCCACAATAGGTTAATAACCTCTTCGCCCTGGCTTGTAACTTTCATTTTTACGATTGGGTCGTATAGCAAGTACCTCCTGTCTTCAAGCGATGCCGACCTCATATAATCAGAAGTCCGTCCGGCATATAATTTCATTGCAACCAAGCGTGTGTATGCATCAACAAACAATTGCTTTACGTGTGGGAAATCAGTAACAAACATCCCATATAAATTCCGTTTTGATGCATGGTTTATTGATTCGTAAAATGCATGTGTGCAGATACCGATTGATGCCCAACCTAAATTATATTTCCCGACATTTACAGTATTCAAGGCATTGTCCCAAGCCACAGGCCCAACAGCAAGTATTTCATCTTCGGTGATTGGATAATTTTCGAGCTTGTATTCGCCAACATAATTTTGGCTGTTTACCGTATTTTTTACAAGATCGTAATTTTTAGCCTGATAATTGGCAATAAAAAAAACATATTCGCCTGTATCTTTCATTTTACCAAAAGTAGAAACCATATCAGCTTTGTTAGCGTTACCGATATAATATTTCGAGCCATTTGCTAGATATGTGCCATCGCTTTGTTTTTCAAGTGTCATTTCTGTAGAATAAACATCGGCACCGTGGGCCCTTTCCGAAAGGCCAAAAGCGAAAATAGAGCCTTTTTTGAGCAATTCGGCAGCTTTTTTCTTCAATTTTTCGTTTTTCGACATCCAAATTGGCCCTAGCCCTAAAATTGTAACTTGCCATGTATACCAGTATGGTAGGCCATAAAAACCAAGTATTTCGTTAAATTCTTGTATCCGCCACATATCCCAGCGTGTATTTTCGCCCCCATATTTTGAGGGAGTCAACAAATCGGCAAATATTTCTTCTTTTCCAAGGAAATCTAAAAATTCCTGATACCAAATTCTTTCCTGATCATCTTTTTTTAAACTTGCTTTTCCTTTTCCTTCAAAAAAAGCAATGGTTTTTTTCATGATTTCATCAGAACGTTTATCCTTATAAGGCCTGTTGTGTTTTTTGGGGTTAAGTAATATCATAATATATTTATTAAAATTGTTAAAACGAAAGGTGCTAAGTTACAAAATAATACTATGTTAGCATAATAAATTTTTGAATTATTCAGGCTAAACACCCGAAAAAATATTATTGGCGAATTAATTTAAGAAAAAAGAATACTTTTGCAGCATTATCAATAATTATAGAATAATTAAGATGGAAAAAATTTGTGTGTTTTGTGGCTCAAGCAAAGGAAACGGTTCAGTATATTTAAATGCCGCTACAGAATTGGCTAACGAATTAGTAAAAAGAAACCTTGGGCTTATTTATGGAGGGGCAAGTGTTGGTACCATGGGGCAAATAGCCAATACAGTTCTTGAACAAGGTGGGAAAGTTACTGGTATTATGCCAAAAGTATTGGTCGAAAAAGAAGTTGCACTAACCAAATTGACTGATTTTCACGTAGTTGGCTCTATGCATGAAAGAAAAGCTATGATGGCAGATTTATCGGACGCATTTATTGCTTTACCAGGTGGTTTTGGCACCCTTGATGAAATATTTGAGATTTTGACATGGGCACAACTTGAATTTCACCACAAACCATGTGGGATTTTAAACATAAACGGGTATTACGACAAATTAATTGAGTTTTTAGACAACATGGTAAACCAAGGCTTTTTAATGATTGAAAACAGGCAAATGATTATTATTGAAAACAACCCTGTTGATTTATTGAATAAATTTGAGCTGTATACCCCGCCAAAAGTCGATAAAGCTGAATGGGCACTCAAAAATTGATGGGTTTGTGGTTTTTTGTATACAGCCTCCTATCAATAAAATATGCTACAAACTCATAGAGTATCATCATACTTCAAGACTAGGGCTATATCAAATAAAACCTAGCAGGTCTGAGTTAATCTACTGCCCTACAATTAACTGTTTCACAGACAATTAACAAATATAGACCTACTAGGTTTGCGTCATACTGCTTGACCTGACACTAGTAAAAATCAGTTAAATCAGTGTTATCTGAGTTCTTATTTTTTTTGTTGTGATTCGATAATAAACATCCTAAATAAATGTGGGAAGTTTACACCCGACCGACCGCTTGAGCGATAGTACAGATATGTTCAGTAAAAAAACATCATTTGTTATACCACATCTACAATCCTCATAATTAGTTAATTAAATTAGTTATGGCAAAATTTTTGTTCATGTTTATTCCAATAATCCTTTTTTATTAACACACTAATTTGTGAAGTATATCCTTACATTTTTAGCCTATTTTTTAGTTTTAATCCCTGTACAAAGCCAAAATTATGCGAAAATTTTTGATACTGATTATAAAGATGCCATAAATTATTTTAAAACAAATAAAGCAACCCTTTCTAATGGTTTTAGAGCCTATAATATTGATTTAGAACTTGCAAGCTCAACAGTTTTTCCCGAACGTATTAGGTATTCAATTGTCAAAGACTTTTTTGAAACTGCCTATCTCGAAGTTTTTTATGTTGAAAATGGAAGCGATGAAGTTGATTTTTCAATTGGCGACTTTCAAATAAAACCCTCATTTGCCGAAAAAGTTGAATTTGTTGTTAAGTATAACCCAATATTAAAAAATAAATATACAAAATTACTTTACAATAACAAGCTGAACATTAAACAAATTAGGACGACAAGGGTTAAAAGGCTAAAAAACCTTGAATACCAAATAATTTATATTTCGGCCTTTTGCGATATTGTAAAAATAAAATTCCGTATTGAAAATATGCCAAAAAACGAAAAAATAAAATTCTATGCTACTGCATATAACTTTGGTTTTGATAAATCAGAAAAAACAATAAAAAATCATATAAACGACATGTTTTTTCCTTATGGTGGCAAATACCCCGGCAAACAATATTCTTATTCAAACATATCTGTTTATTTTTATAAAAGTAATTTTTATAGTATTTTTAATGCAAAATAATTCTGATTTTAAGTCGTTTATACTGTAACATTTGGGCATATTTTTTATTTGTAAAACTAAAACCAAAAAATCATGAAAACACACGTAAAATTATTTCTTCTATCAGCTTTATTGTTTTTTATAACCTGTACTGACAAAATTGTTGAAAAACCATTTATTTCTCCACCTTTTGCCGAGCTAAACCCACAATATGCAGATTATGAATTAGATGCAAATGTTGGCGATACGGTTTTTATTGATTCAGGTACTGAAATTATTATACCTGCAAATATTTGGGTCAATAAAATGGGCGAAAAAATTACAGGGAAAATCAACATGAAATATCGTGAACTTAACGATGCCTCGGATGTTTTTTTAGCAGGTGTTACGCTTGATTATGATTCGGCAGGTGTTAAAAACCAGTTTAAAACTGCCGGCATGTTCGAATTGGTAGCATTTAAAGATACTAATGAAATTTTTATTGATAAAGGGAACTATATTGATGTTAAATTTGCCTCTGATGTTGAAGGCGGCGAATATAATTTTTACACCCTCGATGAAAAAAACAAAAACTGGGCATTTAAAGGTACAGACCAACCGGTTTTTAATGAAAAAATCAACACAATGAACGATTCTATCACTAAACTTTCGCCAAAACACCCATTTCCGTTCACAAAAGACTATTTTGCCTTAGATTATTATTCAATACTCGATGTTTATTTCAATGTCAAGCCAAGGGGGAATTTATATCCATACCTAAAAAATAAAAGCCTAAAAAGAAAAACAAAAAAATATGGTCTTAGCTGGTCCGCAATATACCCCGGTTGGGAACATGTGGTTTTTAATGGCCGCAAATATTATGCTTACGAATTGGTTTGGAAAAATGTATCGGGTAAAAAAATGCCGAGATGGATGCAAAAAAAAGAATATATAAGAGAAAATGATTTAACAAAAATAACAAAAATTGGTAAAAATAAGTATTACATGCATGTGGTTGACTCAGAATATAAACCTAAGTATAACTTTAAGTTTTTAGCAGAAGCAATAATGCCACTTAAACAGGTTTTTAAACTTATGCCAGATGATTGGAAAAACGAATATAAAATAATCAACGAACAAATTGCAGAAAGAAAGAGAAAATTAGAAATGCAAAAACAATTCCTGCGTACCTACAGGATTGATCAAACAGGGTGGCACAACTGGGATGTTATCAGCAAAAGGCAAGATAAAATTTTAGTAAAAGCCGATTTCAAATTTGACAAAGAAATTGACAGCGAAACACTACCTTTGATGTATTTTACCGATAATAACAAATCGTATGTTAAAATACCATATTCTGATTGGGATAAAATTATGCTTGTACCTGATAGCACTGCAAAATTTGTAGCAGTTTTATCTGATAAAGAAGCAGCGGTTTTTACTGCAACTGATTATAATGCAATCAATTTTAACGAACTTAGTAAAAACAAAGAGCCTTCGTACACTTTTAATATGAAAACAATAAAAATTAACAACCATGATGATTTTTTAAAGATAATGAAAAACTAAAAAAACAACTATTAACCTAATAATTTCATGATAACATTTAAACTAAACGACAAACAAATAAACTATACCGGCAACCCAAACCAAAGCCTGTTAAAGCACCTTCGCCTAGATCATAAAATAACATCGGCAAAAGATGGCTGTTCGGGCCAGGCAGCTTGTGGGGCATGTACGGTTGAAATAAACGGACAGGCAAAATTAGCCTGTGTAACCAAAATGAACAAGTTGCAAAATGCTGATATTCACACTCTTGAGGGGTTTCCTGAATATGTTAAGGATACCATAGCAAAAGCTTTTGTAAACAAAGGTGCAGTTCAATGCGGGTTTTGCACACCTGGTTTTGTTGCCCGGACCAAAGTACTTTTACAGGATAATGCAAATCCTTCAATCGAGGAAATACGAAAAGCATTGAAGTCGCACCTTTGCCGTTGTACGGGATACAAAAAAATTGAAGACGGGATACAGGAAGCAGCCATTGCCTTAAAAGAAAACAAAACACTTGAAATCACCAAAACATCGGGCAAAATAGGGGTATCGCAGCCAAAATACCAGGCTTATGAAACAGCTATTGGCAAGCGTGATTTTGTTGACGACATGCATTTTGAAAGCATGCTTTATGCTGCCCTAAAATTTAGCGATTACCCAAAGGCAAAAATATTGAACATTGATACCACTGAAGCAAAAAAATTAAAAGGTGTACACCAAATTTTCACAGCGAAGGATATTCCAGGCAAAAAAAAAGTTGGGCTTATTTTGCAAGATTGGTCGGTAATGATTGCCGAAGGTGAAACAACTAATTTTATTGGTGATGTTATTGCCGGTGTTGTGGCCGAATCTGATGAAATTGCACGTAAAGCAATTGCTTTAATAAAAGTGGAATACGAAGTATATGAGCCGGTTACCGATGTTTTTAAAGCAATTGATGCTGAGCGGGTACATCCCGAAAGGCCAAATAATTTTGATACCAGCCAATTTACTATCGGTGATGCCGAAAAAGCAATAAAAACCGCTAAATACACATCAAAAGGCAGCTACCAGACCCAACGTATCGAACATGCTTTTCTTGAAAAAGAAGCAGCCCTTGCCAGGCCCGACGGAAAAGGTGGCATTGAACTTTTTAGCCAAAGTCAAGGGGTTTACGAAGATCGCAGGCAAGTAGCTGTGATTTTAAATGTGCCGGAAGAGAAAGTCAGGGTAACGCTTGTGCCAAATGGTGGCGGTTTTGGCGGAAAAGAAGATTTAAGTGTACAAGGGCATACAGCTTTATTTTCTTTCCTTTTACAAAAACCGATAAAATTAACATTAACACGAGAGGAATCAATCCGGTTGCATCCTAAAAGGCATCCTGTTTTTATGGATATTGAAATTGCCGCCAATGAAAAAGGCAAACTTACGGCCTTAAAATTACATGCAGTTGGCGACACCGGGGCTTATGCCTCAGTTGGCATGAAAGTACTTGAGCGTGTAGCCGGACATGCGTCTGGCGGATATTTTATCCCCGAAATTGATATTGAAGCTAAAACGGTGTATACCAACAATATACCATGTGGTGCTATGCGAGGTTTTGGTGCAAACCAGGTAGCTTTTGCACTTGAAAGCTGTATTGATGATATTTGCGAACAAGCCGGGTTCGACCGCTGGCAATTTCGTTACAACAATGCTTTAGTTGATGGCCTTTCAACATCTACGGGCCAGAAATTACATGGTGTGGGTATACGTGCATGCCTTGATGCGGTGAAAGATGATTTTTACGGTGCAAAATATGCCGGTTTGGCTTGTGCTATTAAAAATTCGGGGGTTGGCAACGGTATGGTCGACGAATCGAAAGTAATAATTGAAATAATATCTGAAAACCATATCCGCTTACACCACGGGTGGACAGAAATGGGGCAAGGTGTACACAATATGGCCTTGCAAACCCTGTGCGAAGAAACGGGCTTAAAACCCGAAATTATTGAAGTACTGGTTGATACCGAAGCCCAGATAAAAACAGGTATGACAACCTCATCACGGGCAACGGCTTTGGTTGGCCTGGCAGTAATTAATGCTGCAAAAACTTTGAAAGAAGATTTAGCTTTAAATACTTTAGCTAATTTAGCCGGAAAAACATATAAAGGTACATACACCTGCGACTGGACGACAAAACCGGGTTCTGATGTAAAAGAGCAAATTACACATTATTCATACGGTTATGCTGCACAAGTTTGTATTTTAGATGATTATGGGAATATATCGAAAATGGTAGCCGCCCACGATGCCGGTAAAATTATGAACCCTATGCTTTTTGAAGGGCAAATTGAAGGCGGCGTACACATGGGGCTTGGTTATGCACTTACTGAAGACTTGCCCATGAAAGATGGTTACCTTGTTCACGATAAAATGCGTAAATTAGGGGTGCTACGGGCACACGAAACCCCCGAAATAGTTGTGAAAGGCGTGGAGGTTAAAGATCCGGTTGGTCCTTATGGTGCAAAAGGGATTGGTGAAATTGGCTTAGTACCAACAGCGGCAGCAGTTACAAATGCTTTTTATAAGTTTGATGGAATCCGCAGATATAAATTACCGATGAAACAGAAATAAATATTGGTATCCTCTGACAATAGTCCGTTAAAATTTTGTAATACTCTGAATATCAGGACTTTTAGGAAACGAATCTTAATGCCTTAAAGTGCTGATTGCTAGAGGGTTAATTTTTAATCTTTAATTTAAAATTTATAATTTAACAAAGTGTTACTCTGAGTACTCGATGAAAAAAACACACATTATAGCGATAAGTTTTTCAGCTTTGGTGAAACCAAATAAAGAAAAAATTATTGTTAAAAACCTTTCTAAAGGAAATTATTGTATACATTACTATCATTGTAACGGGCCAATTGATGCTAAGCTTGAAATTAAAAAAGACAATGAACAGGTAGGTTTAGTGGATTTTAGCACAGCAAAAAGACAAAGTGTGCATTTTTCTGTAAAAGAAAGGGGTGAATACCAATTTAAATTAGAATCCACATCAACTTGGACAGTTTATTTTTTCCTGTTAAAGGATATTGAAAAAAAGAGGTGATACCGAAAATAAGTCCATATCAAATAAAACACCTTTAGAATTTATCCTCATATACATTCCAGCATTTAACTTTGTTACAAATTAGATTCAAAAATGGCTATAATATTAAAAAACGCAACATTTATCAATTGGGAAACACTTGAGTTTAAACCTGCAAACATTCTTGTTGAAGAAGGCATAAATGGTAAAATTAAATTTGTTGACAAGACAAAGTTTCAAGGTATAGAAACACTTGAT
>NBLH01000134.1 GCA_002084525.1 Bacteroidetes bacterium 4572_117
ATACCTGTTTGAAGGGGTTCATTTACCGGTTGCCTAAAAATTACACCTGGTGCTTTTCTTTCCAATGGCATATTGTATTTTTCGCCGGTAATAGGCCCTTTTCCATCGATAGGTTCGCCAAGGGTGTTGACTACCCTGCCCAGTAAACCTTCGCCAACATCAATCGAGGCTATTTTTTTTGTCCTTTTAACGGTCTCCCCTTCTTTAATCCCTTCTGATGGGCCAAGTAAAACAACACCAACATTATCTTCTTCAAGGTTAAGAACAATGCCTTTAACGCCGTTCTCAAACTCTACCATTTCATTGGCTTGTACTTTCGATAGCCCATGTATGCGGGCAATACCATCACCAACTTGTAAAACAGTACCAACTTCTTCAAGTTCTACTTCTCCTGCCATTGTTTATTGTTTATTGATTATTGTATATTGATTACTGAATATTGAATATTCTTTCACCTGGTATTTCTTCCAATAAAAAAATAACTTTGTCTTTCTGCATTAATTATTCATTAGACAATAATCATTTGTCAATTTTTTACTATTTCTTTTTTTATTTTTTCAAGTTGGTTTGCAACGCTTGCATCAAATTGTTCATCAGCAATTCTTATGACAAAACCACCAATCAAATCTTCATTGATGTTTTCAATTAGCTCTGCTTCAGCATTATAGCTTATTCTTTGTAAAGCTGAATAAAATCTAATGCTATTTGTTTAAGGTATTGTTCTCTGCGTTTTTTTGTAAGCAAGTGCAAAAAATTCAGTGTTAAATCATTTGTCTTGTGCTTAAAAATAGCATTGAAAATATCTACTTTTTTTGATGTGGCAAGAACCGGGTTCTCTATAAATTGGTTGAAATATTGTTCCTCATCACAAACTGATACAATCAAAGCCATATCACTATGGATAGTTGAAAGGATATCCTTTTCTTTTGCTAAGGCAAACAGTGCTTTTGAATACCTAATGGAAATAGCGCTATAGTTCATCTGGAAGACTAGTTTAATTTAATATCCTTTAAGTACTGATCTATTAAATCCTTTTGTTTGGAAGGATCATCTAGTTGTTTCCTTAGTATTTTTTCGGCAATTTGAATTGAAAAAGAAGCAATACTCTCTTTCATGTCATTAACTGCCGCTTCTTTTTCAGTTTCTATAAATTGACGTGCTGTTTCAAGCATTTTTTCAGCTTCTTGTGCAGCAACATTTTTGGCTTCATTAATGATGTTTTGTTTCACCTCTTTTGCTTCTTTAAGCATTTCATTTCTTTCGTTGCGGGCTTCAGCTAATATTTTTTCGTTGTCTGCATGTAGTTTGCCCATTTCTTCCCTAGCTTTTTGAGCCGATTCAAGGGCTTCTTCAATTGAGTCTTCCCGTTCCTTTAGTGAGGACAAAATAGGTTTCCACGCAAATTTCTTTAGAATGAACAATACAATTAAAAATGTAAGAGCCATCCAAAAAAGCAGGCCATAATCCGGTATAACTAATCCCATAATTTTTTCTTTAAGAATGTTACTTTTTGCAGATACAAAAACATATCCACACTTTTAATTTTTAATAATAACGAGTTAACTATAATTTAACCAAAAACCCAACACAATAACATTTATAATTATTTTTTTCTGCGTTTTATAAAACTCTCGCTAAAACCAAGCGTTTTAGCGAGAGAGTTTTTTTATACAAACAGAATAAGTAGACAAACTACAATTGCAAAAAACGCAACACCCTCAATAAGGGCTGCCGCAACAATCATGTTTGAACGAATATCTCCAACAGCTTCGGGTTGACGGGCAATAGCAGCTACTGCACTATCACCAATGCGTCCAATACCCATACCTGCTCCAATTGCAGCAATTCCTGCACCTAGCCCAGCGCCTAATTTGGCTAATCCTGCACTTGCAACTGCTTGTAAAATAATTGATAAAGTTAACATGTTGATATATATTAATGGTTAATAAATAATTAAATTGTTAATTGATATATTGTTAAATTGTTTTTTTCTATATTTTGATTATTTTATGAAGCTTATTAATCATTATTCAATATTCATTCTATTAATGATGTTCTTCTGTTGCCATACCAAAATACAAAGCTGAAAGCAGTGTAAACACATAAGCCTGTATAAATGCGACCAGCAATTCTAGTATTGACATAAATATTGTAAATAATATTGAAACTATTGATATACCATAACCGGCAAATATACTTTTTTCCCCAAAAATGAAAATTAAACTATAAAAACCAAGTACAATAATGTGCCCTGCCGTAATATTGGCAAACAAACGAACCATCAAAACAAATGGTTTTGTAAACATGCCAACTATTTCTACAACAGGCATTAAAGGAATCGGTATTTTTAGCCACCAAGGAACACCGGGTGCATTAAAAATATGTGTCCAATATGCTTTGTTCCCTTTTACAGTTGTAATAACAAATGTAAAAACAGCAAGTACCAATGTAACGGTAATATTTCCTGTAAGGTTTGCCCCACCCGGAAAAATTGGGACTAAGCCCAATAAATTATTCAACACTATAAAAAAGAATATTGTCAACAAGTAAGGCATGTATTTTTCAGGCTTGTTTTGTATCGATGCTTTTGCAATATCGTCCCTTACAAAAATAATAAGTGGTTCAAAAAACGATTGCATCCCTTTGGGTGCTTTGCCTGTGTTCTTTTTGTAAGATTTTGCAATAGAAATGAAAATATATAGCATAAGTGCCACACTAAAAAACAGGGCAAATACATTTTTAGTGATAGAAATATTTATTATTGGTTTTTCAAATTCGCCATTTTCCAATAATTCAACAATTTTACCTTTGTTAGGTGATGCTTCGTCTAATTCAATTTTAAAACCATTGTAAATATCGTGGCCGTGGTGGAATTTTGATGACATGAATACATGAAAACCTCTACTTTCGCTGTATAAAATAATTGGTAGAGGTATGCTATAATGATTTTCGCCAATAGTAAGAACATGCCAATCATAAGCATCGGCAATATGGTCGAAAATAAAAGGCCCAGGTTGAAACCCTTTTTCTTTGGTTTCGTGAATTTCTTCATCATGCTGTGCCAACATTTCAGTAGGCAGCATAAACACAAACAATAAAACAAATAGTGAAAAAAATAGGGGGTTCCGAGTAAAATTATTATACATTACTAACTTTTTGATTTCCATCTAAGTAACTATTAGGGCTTCGTTTTAATCTTCAATTGTATACAAAAGTAAAAAAATATATCAAAAATAGCATTAAACAATAATTAATTCTTTTCTTTTAAATCAAATAATAACGAAATAGTTTCAAAAATAGTAAAAAGAAAATACAAAGCCAAAAAAGTTAACAAAAAAGGTACTGCGTTTTCCTTGTCGATAAGTAGATAAATAATTAGGAAAAATATATACAAAAATAGTTTTGCTGAAACTGAACCCATAAAAAAGGTCGAAAACTTTGCTATTCGAAAATCGCTTGCCTTTAATAAAATGTAATGGACAAGGACAGAAACTGTGATAAAAAAGCTTATGAGGTAAGGAAAAACCGGTAAATAATATTGTGCTAAGGCAAATTGAAACAGGAAATAAGATATCGTACTAATAATTGCTGAGAATACAAGAAGGCGGATGATATATTTTTTTAACATAATGTTAGATTTAGCTTGAAAAACTTATAAGTGTTAACTTATTAAAAGTCATTTGTGTATGTATATCAGAACCTAGTAATTGTGATGTTTTTGATAATTAAAATAGATTGCCAAAAAACCGAAGTATGAAGCCTGAAGAAAAATACTTCAGCTTTCCAACCTCGGTTTTATATCAATTTTTTTATTTAAGAAAATCACGAATAACTAACCACAAAGCAATAAAAATAGACAATAAAGCAAACAATACAGTGAAAACAGGATATTTCCATTGTAAAAATTCATCTAGTTTTAGTCCACCAAAAAAGCCAAGCAAAATGATAACAACCATTTGAATGGAGAGCCCTGAATATTTTATCCAGTTATCTACCCGGGTTTTTGACTTTTGTTTCGGTTTTTGTTGTGAAGTTTTGAATTCCTTGTTTTCCATCCATTTTACAAGTTCCGGTAAATACTGCACCTGGTTCAATAGAAAGTTTCTTGGTAATAATATCGCCTTGTATGTTTGCCGATGCTTTTAATGAAAGTAATTCAATAACTGTAATTTTACCAACAATTTTACCTGAAACATCACAATTGCTACAAATAATATCACCTTCAACAAGTCCGGTGGTTCCAATTACCAATCGTCCTTTGATATTGATATTTCCTGTAAGTTTACCATCTATCCTGATATCGCCCGATGATTTTATTTCACCGGTTATTTCCGTTCCATTAGCGAATGAATTCATCGAATTTACACTAGTTACTTGATTATTTGCCATATTTACGTCTGTTTTTTTCTTTCCGAAAGCCATAATTAATATTATAAAAAATTATTATTTATAGTAATTTTAGTTAAAATCATCCATAAATTTAGTAGTATAATTCCCCTCAATAAATCTAATGTCTCTCATTAGCTTTATATGGAAAGGGATAGTTGTTTGAATACCTTCAATTATAAATTCATCTAACGCTCTTTGCATCTTTTTTATTGCCTCTTTTCTAGTTCTTGCAACAGTAATTAGCTTGGCAATCATTGAATCGTAATGAGGTGGTATTGAATATCCTGCATAAACATGGGTATCGACCCTAACGCCATGTCCGCCAGGTATATGTAAAACTTTTATTTGACCTGGCGAAGGCCTGAAATTATTGATGTAATCTTCGGCGTTAATCCTACATTCGATTGCATGCATTTGAGGGAAATAATTAACCCCAGTGATCAAGATTCCTGCTGCAACTTTAATTTGTTCTTTTATTAGGTCGTAGTTAATTACCTCTTCTGTTATTGGGTGCTCAACTTGGATACGGGTGTTCATTTCCATAAAATAAAAATCCCTGTGTTTATCAACCAGAAACTCTACCGTGCCAACACCTTCGTATTTTATTGATGTAGCTGCCAAAATTGCTGCTTCCCCCATCTTTTCCCTTAACTCGTCGGTCATGAAGGGCGATGGGGTTTCTTCTGTTAATTTTTGATGTCGTCGCTGAATAGAACAATCTCTTTCAGAAAGATGACAAGCACAGCCATTTTGATCGCCAATTACTTGTATTTCAATATGTCTGGGGTCTTCAATGTATTTTTCAAGGTACATCCCGTCGTTACCAAATGCAGCAGCAGATTCTTGCCTGGCAGAATCCCATTGCGATTCAAATTCATCTTCTGACCAGATAATTCTCATCCCTTTACCACCTCCTCCTGCGGTAGCTTTAATTATTACAGGGTACCCAATTCCTTTGGATAATTCTATTCCTTCCTGAAAATTTTCAAGTAAGCCTTTTGAACCGGGTATTGTCGGTACGCCAGCCTCGCGCATTGTTTTTTTCGCATTAGCTTTATCTCCCATGCGGTCAATCATTTCTGCTGAAGGACCAATAAATTTTATATTGTTTTCCGAACAAATTTTAGAGAACTGTGAATTTTCAGATAAAAAACCGTATCCAGGATGTATCGCATCAGCATTGGTTATTTCTGCTACTGAAAGTATTGCCGGAATATTTAAGTATGAGTCTGAACTTGATGGAGGTCCAATACAAACAGCTTCGTCTGCAAAACGTACATGCAAACTATCTCTATCGGCAGTTGAGTAAACAGCAACAGTACTAATCCCCATTTCTTTACATGTGCGAATTATCCTGAGGGCTATTTCTCCTCTATTGGCTATTAATATTTTTTTAAACATATCTATTTGCTTCTAACATACTTAGTTTCATCCTTATTGTAAAAAAAACTTAGTTTCATGTTTTTTTTGATGAATTTTTTCAACTTTTTTGAGTCTGTAAATTTTTCGTCAATATTATCTGTTACCTCATACAATGAAAACTCGTTGCCTTTCAAATCCATACGGTGCAAATAATAATCATCTTTACCATTTTCCTGCATATTCATAAACACATAATCTTCAATATTGGTAAAATGTGTTATGTATTTTGTTTCCTTATAAGTTGAATCACTTGATTGATATTCAAATTTTACGATACTATATTTGTATTTATCAATTGCTGATATTTCAAAATATTCAGGATTATCTTTTTCCAAATCTGAATTTTTAATCCACTTACCAAGTACCTTATTGTCAACTTTAACAATTGCCTCGTCAATGGGTACAGCAGATTGATATGGGCACGCAGTTAAAACAAAAATTATAATACCAAAAAACGAGAATAAAAATAATTTAGTTTTCATAAAATATCTGTTTAAATTATTGAATTGCAATTTTATACCACCAAAGTATTTTAGCTTGGATCGATAATGTATAAAGGCTGGTCGAATTCAACTGGTGTTGAATCATCTACAAGTACTTTAATAATTTTCCCTGATATTTCAGACTCAATTTCGTTGAACAACTTCATAGCCTCAATTATGCATATTATATCGCCTGGGTTTACTTCATCGCCAACATTTACGTATGTAGGTTTGTCAGGTGCTGGTTTGCGGTAAAAAGTGCCAACCATTGGTGCTTTTATTTCAATATATTTACTTGAACCTTCTTCTTCTTTTGTTACCTCTGTTGGAGTTACTTGTTGAATCGGAGGCATTGTTTGCATGGTTGGTGCCATCTGCATTTGAGGTATGCCAGTCATTTGTGTTTGTATAGGAAACCCTTGAACTACGGTGGTTTCCGTGTGTGTTTGTGCTGCTTTACCCTTTGGTGGTGTTTTTATTGTTAGTTTTAAATCACCGGTTTCAATTTTTACTTCTGTTGCGCCAGATTTAGCAATATTTTTTATAAAATCTTGAAGTTCTTTAAGTTCCATAATTAATAATTAAAATTATTTGAGTGCAATGTAATAATTATTTTTCTAAAATCCCTATTTTTTTGGGTTGTAAGCCCATTTGAGGTACATAGCTCCCCAAGTAAAGCCTGCCCCAAAAGTGGCAATAATCAAATTACTTCCTTTTTTTAGTTTAGATTCCCATTCGTTAAGTAATAAAGGGATAGTCGCATCCGTAGTGTTCCCGTATTTTTGGATATTGATCATTACTTTTTCTTTGGCAAGTCCCATTCGTCTTGCAGTAGCATCTACGATTCTTAAATTTGCTTGGTGGGGAATTAACCAATCCAATTCGTCAGACGATATATTGTTCCGTTTCATCATTTCAACTGCAACATCTGCCATTTTAGAAACAGCAAACTTAAAAACAGCTTGACCTTCTTGATAAACAAAGTGTTCCCTGGCATCAACAGTTTTATGTGATGATGGTTTTACTGAGCCACCAGCTTTTTGGTGCAAATGTTTTCTACCCGAGCCATCAACAAAATTTGTAACATCAATAATTCCATTATCATCTTCCGATGGTTCTAAAAGTACAGCACCTGCTCCGTCACCAAAAATTGGGCAGGTTGTCCTATCGGTATAGTCAACAATCGACGACATTTTGTCGGCACCTACGATAATTACTTTTTTGTACCTGCCTGATTCAATAAACTGGCTTCCGGTAGTTAAGCCAAATAAAAACCCAGAACAACCAGCATTCAAATCAAAGCTGAAAGCGTTCTTTATTCCTGCTTTATCACTAATAATATTGGCCGTTGCCGGAAAAACCATGTCAGGGGTTACCGTTGAACAAATTAAAAGGTCGATTTCATCTGGCGAAGTATTTGTTTTTTTCAATAAGTCAAGTACCGCCCCTGTACCCAAATC
>NBLH01000135.1 GCA_002084525.1 Bacteroidetes bacterium 4572_117
ACTGCTTCCGAAAGTTTTTTATGTTCTATTTCTTTAAAGTCTTCTGCATTGTTTTTATTTGACAGTTTCTTGCGAAGTTTTTTTATTTCAGTTTCTAATTCTTGATATGTCGGTTTTGCTTTCATTTTTCTCATTGTTTTTTAGCAAATTATAAACCTATTTCGCTTGTATATTTATTTGCCCCTAACACAGTAAAATATTTAAAACCCAAATATAGTCAATTTTTTTACATTTGCCTATTACAAATGGCGGTTTACATATAATAAAAAATACATGTGCTTAAGAATTTTGTTTCCGTTTAGCAAACTAAGGAACAAATAAGATTTTAAAAACCAATCGCAAGTTAAACCGGCAATGAAATATTTCAGGATGGGGGTCGTTGAATTTGTAACAACATGGTTAAATTGTTATACCAAGAAGCATATTATTTTGTGCAGCATATCAGTACTATCACCCAAGTAGTCCGACAGGTGCATGCATTCCATCTTTATTTAACATGCTTGTTAAATGCGAATATATTACTATTAATCAACGACTTAACAGGTTGCGACAAATGACATGTTATTTTGCGGAACATATCCGTACTACCGCTAAAAAGCGGTCGGACGGGTATATGCTTTCCATATTAATTTAATAGGTTTATTATAAAAGCGCAAAAGAATTGCAGTAAATTAAACACACAAAACCTATGCGGCCTATTATGCCCAAAGTTTTTTGGTTAGTTTTATTATGTGGTTAAGATCTTTCTTTTTTAAACTAAGTTTTTTGGCAACAGTTAAACAAAGCTCATATTCTTTTTCGTGAACTTCGCCATCAATCATTGCCATGTAAACAATATCAGAAAGTTGTTCTTCTTTGTCTTCCTCATTTAATGGGATTATAAACTTCAACTCTTCAGCCGAATCAATTAGTTTTTTCACTTCATTAGCCGGAAGCCCGAGCTCTTCTGCACGTTCGGTTAAAAACGCCCTTTCTTTTTCGTCAAGGAAATTATCAGAACATGCAACTGCAACAAGATTAGCAAAGTGTTCTATTTTTATTGACCTATCCATTGATGCTTGCCCCATGTTGAAAATTTTATTTTTATAAGTATTAAGTTTGTTTTAAGCTAAATAAAAATCAGTGTGAATCCGCTAAATCAGTGTTATCAGCGTTCCTATTTTTTGTTTGTAGCGAAGCTAGGCTAAGTTTTAGTTTTTAAACCAGTTTCGGCATTATTAAACACTACAATTGCAATAACCGCAACTAAAGGACTAAACACCATTGAAATAAAAAACAACCATTGTAAATCGTACTTAAATGTTTTCCCTTTCGTTTCTGATAAATACAGGGACAAAGCATACCATATTATAACAATTAAAATAAAAAACAATTCATTCATAACTGTGGTTTGTTAAGTTAAAAATTACAAAAATTGAACACCCAAGCATCAAATTAAATTAATGAATTTAAAACTTAAAGATGCAAACACCTCATTATCAGTAAATTCAAGGTCAAATTCAATTACATGCTCTTTATAATTTTCATTAGTTATTTTATCAACAACAGCAGGTTCAGAACTTAATAAAACAATTTCTTCCTTAAGTTTTTCAAAATCTTCAAGCAATCCGGCATCAAGTATTTCAAAACTATCATCAAAACCAACAAGCAATTTCCCCTGCAACGTACTAATCCTTTTATTTATTAGTTTTTTATCGTATACATCTTCTATTTTAAGCATTAACTTATTATGCTTCCCTTTCTCATGAAAATGCCCAATTACATAATCAATAAAATTATTTACTTTCTGCCAGTTATTTTCAATAAAAATCCTCATTATATCTAAAATTGTATTGTATAAATTAAACTGTTTCAAAGATACAAAACAAAAACAACATTTTCACATTTTAATGCATGCTTGTTCTTTAATAAATGAAAGTTTTGCGTTTTTAAATTTTTCCCGTTTAATTTCTTTCGACATAGCTTGCAAAGTATTCAGTGGCCCTTTGTCAATAGCTAGGTTAATTGCCCATGGTGGCAGTTTCCCACCAAGATCAATAGATAATTTAAATTTCACAAATACCACCCCTCTCCTTACCGGGATAAAATCCCAGCATGAAGCTAGTCGCAAAACCCTTACAACACCTTCTTTTTTTCCAATATAATCAGGTATTCCTACCGAGTTTATTTTTATGGCACATGTAGTAGTGTCCTGTGTTAATTTTACCTGCGAAACTATATCACGATTAGCTATCGGCCAAATTGCTTCAGACTCGTTATAATAATACCACTCAAAATCATTAACTTCTTTTATAAAATAAGCAGTTTTATTTACATAAATCCAATTATGGTGGTTCTCAGCATTTTTTACCAAGCTAACTAATGCCGATAGGCTTGTGTTTAATTCCATTTGTCCCATTACTTCCTTAATTGGGGACTTTTCTGTAGTTCTTGTATAAATTTTTATTCCATTTTTGTTTTTGGAAAGCACCCAGTTTGTTTTTTGTGCCTGAATATTTGACACAAAAATTACTGAGATAAAAAATAAGATTCGCATTGATTATTTGTTAATGTTTTTTATGTTCGTCATCATCTTCTTCTTCCTTATTTCCACCTCGTTTTTTAGCCGATTGGCCAATGGAATGCCTCATTTCTGTATCAGCTTCTGTATTCATCATTTCATGATAGTCATGTATAGTCAATTTGCCATCTATAAAAGCAGTAGCCATTGCTTTCCTGACTTTTTCGTCAGCACTAATCAGCTCAGCCTTAGCAAGTTCAGCCTGTGCTTTTGCACGTTCAGACATTAGTTCTGCATTAATATCTTTACCAACTTCAATATCAGAAACATCAATTGAAATAATTTGAAAAGCCGTACCGCTTCCTAAATTCTTTTGTTCCACACGATCGGCTAATTCATATGGGTTAGTCAATACTTGGTGATGGGTTGGTGAATGGCCTATTTCAGAAGCCAGGCTTTCGTTTACACGGGCAAGAACAGTTTCTTCGCTTGCACCGCCGATAATAGATTTTATATGAGCCCTTAAGGTAACTTTTAGTTTCATGGTAAGCTGTACACCATCCCGGGCAATACCTGTTACACCATCAGTTTCTACTACACGTGGTGTAATTGCGGCAACAATAGCCTTTTCAACATCAATACCCGCTAAATCAATAGCAGCAATATCATCAAACTTAAAATCTGGCAAATTGGCTTTCCGTGCCGACACAAACGCATTTACTGTTTTTATAACGTCCCCGCTCGAAAGATAATGTTCTTTTAAATCGTCTAGGGTCATTTCTTCGTAACCAGAATTATGTGCGGTTATTAAGGCATCAACAATTTGTTCTACATCAACTTGGGCCAGATAGTGCGATGCTAAAACCGTAATCGGGATATCCAAATTGGCATTTTTTGCAGTTATTTGTGCGTGGATAACTTTTTCAACATCAACTTTTGCCAGATATTGAGCTGCCAACTCGCCCAAGGGGATAGATAAATTGGCATTTGTGGCCCTTATTAAAGTGTTTACTACTTTTTCAATATCCACCGCAGCCAAATAATGATCAGACAACTCCCTGGCACTTAGGGTTAATCGAGCATTTTTTGCCCTAATTAATGTCTCTAGTATTTGAGTTTGGGGAACCTTTTGCCAACGCATTACAATCAAGGTAAGCCACGAAATTTTAAGACCAGACAAACGCGCCTGATACCATAAACCTAAAGGGATAAAATAGTAAAAAAAGAAAATAAGCCCTGGACCCAAAATAATAGAAGAAATAAGAATTAGAAGGAAAGACCCTGTCCCAAAGGCATCTGCTTCCGAAGTCGTATCTTCCTCTTCCAGAGAGTTAACAGTCAACTCTTCAACCCCGTTATCATTGTTTTCTACGGGGGGTACTTCCTTTTGGCAAGATACCACAAACAACATGGCTAAAATGGCAAGTATAAATATTAATTTTGACTTCATTTGTTAAATTTTACTATTTTCAATAACTAATAGAACACCCAATTTTTACAACCCCCAAAATCCACAAGTTTTTATGCAAATATCTAAAATTTATAGCCTTAACTCTACGAGGACTTACTTAATTAGCTGCAATAACAATATTATAACCTACTGATTATTAACAAAACCCAAGGACTTTCGGTTACGAAGTAATCTACAAACTCTGAGTAAATTATATCATATAACCATATACTATTTATGAACATTGGATAGGTTAAAGACAATCAATTAATCACAACCAAATTCCACAATACTTTACAAATGTATAAAAAAAGTTTAAATTAAGCATAAATTCCGTATAAAATTAAATAAAATATGTTATATCATGCCAATAAAACTCATTCTCCATAAAAAAGTATCGAGATATAATCAACTACCTCATTTGATGGTATTATCTCACCGGAATGACCACGAGCCATTATTTTTGACTTATAATTAGTATTTTGCAATTTGCTGTATTCCATAAGGCTAATAATTGGGCCAAAACCACATACCGAAATTTTATTTTCACTAACTACATTATATACTCCCTGAATATCCTTATTTTCTATCTGATCAAGCACCAATTGGTCTAATTGCATACCTTTGTCAGGACTTAAAAAGTGTGAAAAATCAGAAGATGCGATTATGCATATTTCCCGATTAAGCACCTGCTTTACTTCGTTTATTTTGTTTGCAAGCAGTTTTGCATTTCCAACAGTTTGATTTGATAAAGTAATTGGTACAATTTTAAAATCATAGCTGACAAAATGTTGTAGAAGCGGAAGCATAACTTCGCCCGAATGTTCGTTTTGGTGGGCGATATCTGACACAGGAAAACCAAGCTTGTCTGTAAATTCCCTGTCAGTTTCAACAAAACCAAAAGGGGTTTGCCAATATTTATGGCTCTCTAATGCAATAGCTTCGCCATAACCCGTATGGTTTGGGTTGATAATTATAAAAGTGTCAAAACATTCTTTACGCTTACTAAGCATATTAAAAAAATGGACAGCCTGATACGCCGAAAACATATATCCGGCATGTGGTACAACTGCACCAAATATGTTTTTATCAGCAAATGATAAATCAATCTTTTTTTTCTCCAGCTTATGGATTTTCTCAATAAGCTTTTTCAACTCTGTTTTATTGCCAGGATAAAACCTTCCTGCTACCGCCGGTTCCCTTACACTTGTTCCCATAATAAATGTCTATTTTTAATTTGAAAACCCTAATTTTTAACAATATTTTATAACATTTGTATTGCAATAAACACAATCGCCATTTTTATCAATCCCATTTGTTTTGGTATAGTACCCACTACGCTCAATTACAGTTTTTTTGCAAGCCGGGCAATAAGTATTTTGTCCTTTCTCCGAATGCAAATTACCCAAATATACAAAATCAAGATACCCTTCAGCAATTTCGAAAAGCTTAAACATTGTTTTGGCCGATGTACTTTTAATATTCATTTTATACATTGGGTGATAACGCGAAATGTGCAATACGGTATCTTTGCCAAGTTCTTTACTAATCCATAAAACCATCTCTTCAAACTTTTCCTCATTGTCATTTAAGGTAGGTATCACCAAATTAGTTATCTCAAGTAATTTCCCTGACTGCTTAATGGTTTTTAGGCTTTCTAAAACGGGTAAAAGTTTTGATGACGTTGTTTTTTTATAAAAAACATCAGTAAAAGCTTTTAAATCGACACTAAAAGCATCAATAAAATTAACAAGGCTTTTCATAGGTTCCCTATTTATAAAACCATTGGTAACCATTACGTTTTTTAGGCCGTTTTGCTTTGCATTAAGTGCTGTATCTTTCATAAACTCATAAAAAACCAGAGGTTCGTTATAGGTGTATGCAATCCCGATATTATTTTCCCTCCGTAAAGCTGCATTTACAACTGAGCCAGGTGACAGTTCCTTTAAATAAGGATAATTTCGCACGCCTGTTTGGGCAATTTCGTGGTTTTGGCAGAATTGGCAATGTAAATTGCAACCAACGCTGCCAATCGACAAAACATCCATTCCTGGATAAAAATGATAAAGAGGTTTTTTCTCGATTGGGTCGAAATGATAGCCCGAAATTTTTCCATAATTATCAGTTATTAATTCACCTTTATGGTTCGACCTCACTTTACATATCCCACTTTTACCATCTTTTAACACACAATTATGTGGGCATAATGTGCATTCCACTTTATTTTCATCTAATTTTATATAGTGTTGAGCTTTCATTTTGTAATGTTAATGATACCTTGTTGCAGTAAAAGAATATATTTCAAGAAACTCATTTTCCATATCGGCCAAACCTGCTTTGCGTTTCGCAATTTTAATTTGATCTTCAACCTTATCAACTCCCTCAATATCTGGCAATAACACTCCTCGCATATAATTGCCATCGGTAACAATTACACCAAACTTTTTAGGGTCTAATTCATTTAAATCATCAACTTTTTTTGGCTCCGACAACACATCCACAGAAACTTCAATTTGTTGCAATTCATTTGGTTTTACAGGTGAAAAACGGGAATCTCTTGTACATGCCGAAACAGCATTCGAAATAATTTCAAGCCACAGGTTGTCTTCCCTTGGTTCGATAGTCCCAATACAGCCCCTTAAACTACCATCGTTGTTATGTATCGTAACAAAACAAGCCAAATTATGCTTAAACTCAACAGGAAATTCTATATTTTTAAATTTATCGATATTTTTAGTTTTAACGTATGCTTTAATAATATTAAATGCATGTTTGGCAAACGATGTTTTAGCTTTATACATATTACATTTTAATTATTTTAATATTCTGATGTAATTTACAAAAATTAATTGGGATTTGTTATATTTGGATAAAAAAACATTAAATATGGAATGTAAAAAAGAAAAAAACCTACAAAAATGCAATTGTAGTTATGGGTCGTGCCCACGAACAGGCATTTGTTGCGACTGTATCAGTTATCATTTAAAAATGCGCCAATTACCGGCTTGCTGTTTCCCCGATGATGTTGAAAAAACTTATGACCGTTCTTTTGAAAAATTTGCTGATTTAGTATCTGCAGGTAGGGTTTGAGATAAATATTGAATTTTTTTCATTGGTTATCAGTCCTTTTCGGGTAATTTATTTTGTACATGTGCTATAAAAATACTGAATATAAACGGCAAACTTGACAGTAAAAAGAAATATTGCCTAGCGTAGCCTAAAGGCTACAAACCAATTTTGATAAAATTATTATTTTTGCAAAATAATAATTTTCTATGACAAGTTTTGAGAATAAATACAAGGATGATA
>NBLH01000136.1 GCA_002084525.1 Bacteroidetes bacterium 4572_117
ATTGCTTTTTTAATAATCTGGGTTGTTGTTTCATTTATTATGGGTAAATATAACATGTTGAGCTTCAAAAAATCCTCCCACATGATTATATCATTATCTATTATAAGTTTCATTATTATTTCAATTGTTACAATATTATTATTTGCTTTAAAACTTAGCTTATATTCACGAATCATCGTTTTTGGCACCTCTTTTCTGGCATATTTCATTGAAACTATATCATTTCAGTTATTTTATAACTTTTTACAAAACTTTAAAACTGACAAAGAACAACCTCTGGGAAACAAAAAAACACATATCGTGGAAAGGCCGCTTGATTTAATAGATACTGAAGCAGGTGTATCATCAAACAAGACTTCACTAAAAACAGACTTATCTAAAGCTCAACTAATTGCAAGGGAGGCCGGAAGAGAAGTCCTTGATTATTTTTCAGATCATATTAACATTGATGACTCTAATGTTTCACTTATTTCTACCACTACCCCATTTAATGTAGAAAATTTACAGCCTGGTTCAAGAACAATCATTAACCTTAAAAAAGTTAATGATATGCGATATATCAATAAAGTTTTTGAAGCAGTTAACAACAAACTTCCCGATGCAGGGATGTTTATTGGTTCTGTTGAAACAAGCAGTCAAAGATATCTTCGTATAGGTGAAAAGTTCCCAGGTTTTATTAAACAACTTGTTGTTATGGCAGATTTTAGCCTTAACAGGATATTGCCCAGACTAGCCAGTTTTAAAAATATTTATTTTAATATTACAAGGGGCGAAAAAAGAACAATTTCAAAAGCTGAGGTTCTGGGGCGGCTAGTTAGCTGTGGTTTTGAAATTATTGAATTTAAAGAAATAAACAACTTGACCTACTTCGTGGTTATGAAAACCAATGAACCTGAATATAACCTTGCACCATCTTATGGGCCGTTGTATAAAATGCCACGTATCGGCAAAAATGGTGACATAATTTATGTTTATAAATTCAGGACGATGCACCCATTTTCTGAATATTTGCAGGATTATGTACTAAGTTTAAATGGATTTACTTCTATTGGCAAACTTGCTGATGATTTTAGGCTTACAAAATGGGGTAAATTTATGCGTAAATACTGGCTAGATGAACTACCACAATTAATTAACGTACTAAAAGGTGAAATGACTATTGTGGGTATTAGGCCTTTAAGTAAATCTATGTTTGCACAATACCCCGATGATGTAAAAAAAATGAGGGTGAAATATAAACCCGGTTGCATACCACCTTATGTTGCATTGTTAAAACAGGGTAAAAATGAATCAATTGAGGCAGAAAGACAATATTTGAACGAAAAACAAAAGAACCCTGTTTCAACTGACTTAAAATACTTTAAGCTTGCTATTTTAAACATTATTACCAATAAAATTAGAAGCTCATAAAGGTATAATTTAGCTAATTTATAAAAGCAAAACTAAAAAAAACAAGTAATCAAAAACAAACAGTTTAATAGTAACAGATGTTGTAATACCGAAAAAATCGGGACTGTAATATCTGGCAAAAAAATAATTAAAATAAACAGATGAAATTTAGCCACTTTATTTATAGGAATTATATTTTATTAATTGTTCTTATCGATATAATAATTATTAGCGCTTCGTTCCTACTTTTTGCATGGTATAAGCCATCAACTATCAGAATTATTCTACCCAAATACGACAATTTCTATTTTGGTTTCGTTTTAATTTGGATTAGTATTTCATACATAGTTGGTAAATATAACCTGCTTAGCTTTATTAAAGCTGTTAAGCTGATAAAGTACATGACTATCACTAATTTAAGCATAATTTCTACTGTAGCAATACTTTTATTTGCCCTAAAAGTTGATGAATATTCCAGGGTTATAGTTTTTGGGACTATTACATTAAGTTTTATTCTAGAATTGTTAACTTTCTGGCTATTCTATACCCAACTAAAAAAAAACAAGCTAATAATAAAACCGGAAAAACCTTCAGAACCTATTGTTGTGGAGCGATCCTTAGATATCGAAGATCCGGTGGTAGAACTATCCACAAAAGACAATACCATAAAACAAGAATTATCAAAAGATCAATTACTATCAAGAGAAGCCGGAAAAGAAGTTCTTGATTATTTCTCAGAACATGTTAATATTAATGAATCAAAATTAGAACTCATTTCAACAACAACTGCTTTTAATGTTGAAAATTTAGCATCGGATATTAGAACTATCATTAATTTAAGAAAAGTTAATGATATGCGCTTTATCAATAAGTTTTTTGAGGCAGTTAACCACAAACTACCTGACGCAGGCATATTTATGGGGTTTTTAGAAACCAGCGGACAAAGGTATACCAGAATAAGAAAAAAGTTCCCTGCTGTAATAAGTCAACTTGTAATAGTTATTGACTTTTTTTTTAATAGGATATTGCCCAGATTGTCGATATTTAGAAGCCTGTATTTTAATTTGACAAATGGTGAAAAAAGAACTATTTCAAAAGCAGAAGTATTAGGCAGGTTAGTTAGATGTGGTTTCGAAATTATTGAACATAAAGAAATCAAAAACCTTTCGTACTTTGTAGTAATGAAAACAGGCAAGCCATTATATAAACTATCCCCATCATCTGGGCCGGTTTATCCAATGCCGAAAATTGGAAAAGATGGTAATACTATTGAAGTTTACAAAATCAGGACAATGCACCCATACTCCGAATTTATACGTGAATATGTAATTAGTCTTAATGGATATTCCAAAATTGGTAAGGTAGACGATGATTTCAGGCTTACTAAATGGGGTAAATTTTTAAGAAAAACCCAATTGGATGAATTACCTCAGTTTTTTATCAATATTCTTTACAAACGAAACATGAAACTTGTAGGTGCCAGACCATTATCTAAAGAAGAATTTAAGAGATACCCGGATGATATTAAAGAATTGAGGTCGAAGTTTAAACCGGGTCTTTTCCCTCCGTATGCTGCTTTAAAGATGCAGGGCAAAGAAAAAGCAATCGAAGCCGAAAGGTTATATTTTAATGCCAAACTTAAAAATCCGCGAACAACAGACATTAAATTCTTCTTTATGGCTGTGTATAATAAAATTTCGGGGAAAATCCCAAGTGCTTAAATCTATTTGTGTATACACCCGTAAAGGCAGTGTTTTATTGTTTAGTTTTAATAAGTAAACAGGTTTATTAATTTACTGCTTTTGTTAATGGTTAAACTAATAATGAGCCCAGTTTAAAAAGGGTAACCTCCCCCATTCTTTCAAAACCATCCACCCTCATTTCTCTCTATAAATAAAAAAAAAAGCAACTTTTGCATTAAAAACACAAGTTTTCACTAGCTTACCACCTATATTAAAACACTACAATTAATAAAACAATAATAATCAAAAAATATTTACACCCTCTTATTTTATTTTATCAATCTCTTTTTCATACCTTTATCTATTTTCACACCTCTATACTTATATAATAATTTCTTGAGATTTATTTTGAGGGGCTTGACAGATGTTATTGTAGTACATATATTTGTATAAATTTATTTGCAACTGATTATGGGTGTACTATTTAAAACAGCAGATACTGTTATTTCATCAATTAATGAATTTCTTGATGCAATTGACCAAGGTGCTTTGGTATTTAAACAGGGGGTAAACAACTACCTAAATAAAGAAACTAAAGAATTTTCTGATAATATCGAAACAATTTTAAAGCTTGAATCACATGCTGACAAAATCAGGAAACAAATAGAAAATGATTTGTACATATATTCCCTTTTACCACAATTCAGGGGCGATGTTATGGTGCTGCTTGAAAAACTCGATGATATTATTGATACTGCAAAAGAGATTATTTTACAATTTGATGTTGAAGGCCCAAATATACCAATTGAATTAAATAATGACTTTTCAAAATTAACTGATGCTTCTGTCCTCTCGGTCGAATCATTGATACCTGCTGTTCGTGCATATTTTAACGACGTAAATGCCGTAAAAGACAGGTTGCACCGGGTTTATTATTACGAAAAAGAATCGGATAAACTGGCAGATAATATTAAAAGGCGGTTATTTAAAGAATTAGAAAACTTAAAGTTGAGCGAAAAAATACATTTGAGGTATTTTGCCCTTCACGTTGAAAATTTATCAGATGTGGCACAAGAAGTTGCAGACCTATTATCAATAATGGCAATAAAACGCAGTTTATGATATTTTTTTTTCTATCAAGTGGGTTGTTTTTAGGTTGGTCATTAGGTGCTAATGATGCTGCAAATGTTTTTGGTTCTGCAGTAGGCACAAAAATGGTAAGCTTTAAAAAAGCTGCTATTATTGCTGGTATATTTGTTATTCTTGGAGCCGTAATTCAAGGTGCGGGTGGTACACACACACTTGGTTCATTAGGTAATATAGATGCCATTGCAGGTTCTTTTACAGTGGCTCTTTCTGCGGCAATTACCGTATTCTACATGACCAAATTTAAGCTTCCGGTTTCTACCACACAAGCCATTGTTGGTGGAATTATTGGATGGAATTTTTACACAGGTAACCCTACTAATATTGACTCATTAACTAAAATTTTGATTACTTGGGTTGCAGGCCCAATCCTAGGTGCTATTTTCGCAGTAATACTATATCAATTATTCAAATTAATTTTAAGGAGAACAAAACCACACCTTCTGAAATTAGATGCATTTTTGAGGCTTGCTTTACTTGTTGTCGGTGCTTTTGGTTCATATAGCTTGGGTGCTAACAATATTGCCAATGTTATGGGTATTTTTGTTTCGGCAGCACCAAAAACAGACTTAGATTTAGTTCTTTTCACATTAAGTGGTATACAGCAATTATTTTTAGTAGGCGGTATAGCCATTGCCATAGGGATTTTTACTTATTCAAAAAAAATAATGGAAAGGGTGGGCAATAGTATTGTTCAACTTTCGTCAGAGGCAGCACTTATTGTTGTTTTATCGCACTCAATAGTACTTTTTATTTTTTCATCACAATCTTTATCAGATTTTGTTGCAAGTTTTGGTTTACCACCAATCCCACTTGTTCCTGTGTCAAGTTCACAAGTTATTGTTGGCTCAATTATAGGTATTGGTTTATTAAAAGGCGGAAGGGGGATTAAATTCAGCATACTTGGCCAAATATCAATAGGTTGGGTTACCACACCAATTTTAGCAGGTTTAATGGCCTTTTTTGCCCTGTTTTTTATAAATAATGTTTTTAAATTAAAAGTAACCGAGGATAGTGAACTTATAAACCCATTTACCCAAAAACATACTGAAATTGATAGTAATAACACATACAATACAATCTCAGATACATCAATTTTAACAAATGCATTTAATTTAGACTCTCAATTTGTAAGTAAACCTAAAGACCAATATATTAGTATTGAAAATGATACTGTACTGGAAAAGGTTAATTTACAAGTTGAAGATTCTAGCAGTACACCTATTTTGGCAACAAACAATAGTGAATTGGGAACAAGTTCATCCTTATGGAAAAAATTCACCTTTGTTCTTTTAGCATTAATTATTTTGTTAATTATTTGGTATTTATTTTCAGGAAGTAAATTTGATGAAAGTAAAAATAGGGCGATTGTAAAAAAAATGGAGGAATTCCAAAAAGCAGAACAAGAGTTAATTGAATCTGAGCTAAAAAATGCTAATCTTAAGAAACAACATTTACAAAATGAGCTTAAATTCAAAAATAGGGAATCAGTAAACTTTGCCCTGCATATCATCCAAAAAGATAAAGTATTCCAAAAGCTTAAAGAAAAAATTGATAAAATAAAGAATGAAACTGATAGTGATAATCGGAAACAATTGATTCAGGATTTATCCAACTTTGTTAATCAAAATTTAAATACTGATAAAGACAAAGAGTCTTTTAATATACATGTTGAAGAGGAGAACCGTGAGTTTTTTACACGTTTACACCAGTTGCATTCAGGGATAACCCAAAATGAGCGTAGGCTATGCTCTTTGATAAGGCTAAACTTTGCATCAAAAGAAATTGCCTCTATTTTAAACATTTCGCCCAAAAGTGTGGAAATGAACAGGTATAGGTTAAGAAAAAAATTAAGTGTTCCGGCTTCTCAAAATTTGAACGATTATATTTCAAAAATTTAGTATTAATTAATTTATGTTTAATTATCAAATAATTATGGAAAAATTAACTGGAATTACAAAAAAGGTTTTTACAGGTATTATTATTTTGCTTGTTATTACCGGAAGTGCATTTGCTCAAACAGATAGCACAACTACCGATGCCTACGGGCAAATTGTAAAACGCTATAAACTTTCTGCTGAATCAAGAGACGGGATCCTAACTTTTGAATCAAAAGACAAAAAGTTTAAAACTTGGTACGATGTCCGAGTCCAATTAGATGCAAACACCTTTGGTGTAGGTACTTACAACGCCATTGGGAATGGTGTGAATATTAGACGCGCCCGATTTGCTGTTAAAACTATTTTATATACAAATTGGTATGGCGAACTTGATCTTGATTTTGAAGGCTCGGGTGTAGAATTAAAAGATGCTTACATTTTATATGATTTTGGAAATGCTTTTGTAAAAGGCGGCCATTATAAAGAACCTTTTTCTATGGAAACTACAACAACTTCAAGATATATCACTTTTATGGAGAGGTCTTTGGTTAGTAAAATGACCCCTTCGAGGCATATCGGTATTTCAGGATCGTATGTTGGCGGAAAATGGATGACTATTGGTGGTGTGTTTTTTAACACTGTTGGCGATGCCGAAGAAGTTGCATATACAAAAGACAACAATAAAGACAATGGTATTGATGAAGGTTTTTCATTAACGGGAAGATTGGTGGTTAACCCTGTTTTAAACGATGATGTGATGTTACATATTGGTGCAGCCGGTTCGTACAGGACACCGAAAACCCATCTAGAAGTGCCAAACAGTTACAGGTACAGCACACGTTCATACTCGGCAATTAACAGAAAAAAATATCTGGATACTGATGATATCCTTGATGTTGAAAATACCGTATTGGCAAATGTTGAATTGGCCGGTATGTTCAAAAACCTTATGTTTCAGGGGCAGTACATTTCCACCTCGGTTAACAGGATAGATGGCCTTGAAGCAGTTAAATTAGATGGTTTTTATGTACAAGCCGGTATGCTTCTTTTTGGTTCGCGCTACTCTTATAACCAAGCAGAAGGTGAATTTACACGCCCAAAATTAACAAACGATTGGGGTGATTTAGAACTTGCCGTAAGATATGACTATATGAACGCCAA
>NBLH01000137.1 GCA_002084525.1 Bacteroidetes bacterium 4572_117
AAGTGCAAGAGATACAATCAGTGAAATACTGACATTCAAAAAATTATATCTAAAAACAACATAAACTTTGTTTAAAAAACAAAGTTTCATAGAATAATAGTATAGATAATATTATAAATTTTTAAATCACCCATGAAAAGAGTAAATTTGTGTCGAAAATTAAAAATTTACAAATAATTTTATCTACATGAGTGAATCTGTAATTGAAACCAATTTTAATTTCCCAAAACAAACAAATTTTTATAAAGGTAAAGTACGCGACGTGTATAATGTTGGCAATGAGCTAATGGTGATGATAGTTTCTGATCGGATTTCGGCATACGACCAGGTGTTGCCTGTTGGTATACCATACAAAGGGCAGGTTCTTAATCAGATTGCGGCAAAGTTTTTAGATGCCACAGCTGATATTGTTCCAAACTGGAAAACTGCTGTACCGGATCCAATGGTTACTATTGGCCACAAATGTGAACCTTATGCAATCGAAATGATTGTAAGAGGTTATCTTACAGGTAGTTCGTGGCGCTCATACAAAAAAGGCAGCCGTTCTATTTGTGGTGTTGCCATTTCTGATGGGATGAAAGAGCACCAAAAATTTGCCAGCCCGATACTTACCCCCACAACCAAAGCCGAACAAGGTGAACATGATGAAGATATTTCGCGCGAAGAAATTATTTCAAGAGGGATAATATCAGAAGAAGAGTATGTTCAGCTTGAAAAATATTCGCTTGCATTATTTGAACGGGGAACAGAAATTGCATCTGAAAAAGGACTGATTTTAGTTGATACAAAGTATGAATTTGGTAAAAAAGATGGTAAAATTTATTTAATAGATGAAATACATACGCCGGATTCTTCGAGGTATTTTTATGCCGATGGTTATGCCGAAAGATTTGCAAAAAACGAGAACCAAAAACAACTTTCGAAAGAGTTTGTAAGGGAGTGGTTGGCAGAGCATGGGTTTCAAGGACTTGAAGGACAAAGTTTGCCAGAAATTACTGAAGAATTTGCATCTCAAATATCTGAACGCTATATTGAATTATATGAAAAAATAATAGGCGAAAAATTTGTCAAGGCTGATATTAATAACGTTTATGAAAGGATAGAGGGGAATATTATAGGTTATTTAGGAAATTTATAACCGCTAATAAATAAAAAACTGTAAAATTATACCAAGCCTGTTAAGTCCCGTTAATGTCCTAGTTTATAAAAGATAAGTTAAATGTTCTTATTGCTTTAAGGCTTTAATATTTAGTGGATTAATTTAAAATATGCGAATTGACGAAGTGTTACATGTAGGACAATTATAAAATTATGAATTCATCTAAAAATTAAAACTATGCTTTTAAAACAAACAAAAATTGTAGCCACTATATCTGATAAAAAATGTGATGTCCCTTTCCTTAAACAACTATTTGAGGCCGGAATGAATGTTGTGCGTTTAAATACTGCTCATCAAACAACTGATGATGCCTTAAAAGTAATTAAAAACATACGTTTGGTTTCAGAAAGGATTGCTATTTTAGTTGACACCAAAGGCCCAGAAGTTAGGACAACCGAAGCGGATAATAAAATTATTATTAAAGAAGGCGAAACAATTGTTTTTAGTGGCGATTGCAGCAAAAAATCAACTAGGAGTTGTATTTGCACTAGCTATGATGGTTTTGTTAAAGATGTTCCGGTTGGTGGGAAAATTTTAATTGATGACGGTGAGCTTGAATTTACTGTTGTTGAAAAAAATGAAACAGAATTAATATGCCGTATTGAAAATGATGGGGAACTTGGTAGCAGAAAAAGCATAAATGTACCTTGTGTTTCCTTCCCACTTCCATCGTTAAGCGAAAAAGATATTCGTTTTATCAATTTTGCCGTAGATCAGGATGTTGATTTTATTGCACATTCTTTTGTCCGCTCAAAAGAAGATTTGTTTGCTGTGCAAGGCGTATTAGACAAAAGGAAAAGCAATATAAAAATAATTTCCAAAATTGAAAACAGGGAAGGGGTTGACAATATTGACGAGATTTTAGATAATTGCTATGGTATTATGGTTGCACGGGGCGATTTAGGCATTGAAATACCTTACGAAGAAATACCGGGAATTCAGAAATATCTTGAGCATAAATGTATGAATAGGCGAAAACCTGTTATTGTTGCTACCCAAATGTTACATACCATGACCGAAAACCCACGTCCAACCCGTGCAGAAGTAAGCGATGTGGCAAATGCAATTTATGATGGTACAGATGCTATTATGTTAAGCGGGGAAACTGCTTATGGTGAATATCCAGTTGAAGCTGTTGAAACAATGACACGTATAGCCCAAACTGTTGAGAAAGAAAAACAAGTCTATAAAGCACCTTCTGATGAAGCTTTGCACAATAAAGTTTCTGTTTTTTTAGCAAAATCTGCTGTGTATGCATCAGTGCAACTACCTGTAAAAGCTATGGTTGCTGACAGCATGAGCGGCCGTACAATCAGGAATTTAGCCGCATTCAGGGGGCAATTACCAATATTGGCTTTTTGTTACAATAAAACTTTGATGCGCGAACTTTCATTATCATACGGTGTAAAAACCTATTACATTAGTCGAAGAAAAAGTACCGATGAATTTTATCATATACTTACAAGTGTTTTATTAAATGAAGGCAAAATACAACCTGACGAT
The DNA here is from genome assembly GCA_002084525.1 of Bacteroidetes bacterium 4572_117. Classification (GTDB taxonomy): domain Bacteria; phylum Bacteroidota; class Bacteroidia; order Bacteroidales; family NBLH01; genus NBLH01. Next base: position 2,663 of record NBLH01000137.1, read on the forward strand.
TTATTAGTAGTAATTGCCGGAAATTTTGGTGCCGGGCATGGTGCTTCTTTCATTGAAATTTCTACAGCCGATAATTTATCGGAACGCTTATCGCAAGATACGCCCTAGAGATTTATGTTTTTGGAGTTTGGAATCAAAAGTTAGATAGTAGAGTTTAAAGCTTTAGAATTAAACTCCTTATTTTTAATCTAAAATCTAAAATTTAACGAAGTGTAATTGTTTATCAATTTAAATTATTTCAATCATGAAAAAATTCATCATATTTATTGCAGTTCAGTTTTTGTTTTTACAGATTTTTGCTCAAAACTACCCAATAGCCACCAAAGCCGGTAATCGCCTAAATGGATTTATGCTTAGGAAACAACTAAACGAAAAATCGTTAGTGAAAGAGCTGAAATTCAGATCGGTAGGCCCATCAATAATGAGTGGCAGGGTTACAGATATTGATGTAAACCCGAACAATTCAAATGAATTTTATGTTGCTTATGCATCAGGTGGCTTGTGGAAAACAATTAACAGGGGCACAACTTTTACTCCAGTATTTGACAATGAAGCTGTTATGACCATTGGTGATATTGCAGTCGACTGGAAAAATAATGAAACAATTTGGATTGGTAGCGGCGAAGTGAATTCAAGCCGGTCGTCGTATGCCGGAAATGGGGTTTATAAAAGCACCGACAAAGGAAAAAGCTGGATAAATACCGGACTGACTGAAACACACCATATTGGCAGGCTAATTATACACCCAAACGATAAAAATACAGTTTGGGTGGCTGCATTGGGGCATTTATACTCCACAAATCCGGAAAGGGGTGTTTTTAAAAGTACAGATGGTGGCAAAAATTGGCAAAAAACCCTTTTTGTAAACGATAGTACCGGGGCAGTCGATTTGATAATTGACCCACAAAACCCCAATATTTTGTATGCAGCAACGTGGCAGCGCAATAGAAAAGCATGGAATTTTAAAGGTAGCGGAAAAGGATCAGGTATATACAAAAGTGTTGATGCCGGTACAACTTGGCAACTTATAAGTGGCAAAAAATTTGGTTTTCCCAAAGAGGATAATGTTGGTAGGATTGGTTTGGATATTTCGCCACAAAACCCAAATATAATTTACGCATTGCTTGATAATCAGGCATTAAGAAAAGATGAAAAGAAAAAAAATGATAAAGATAAGCTTACAAAAAAGCAGCTTAAAACCATTTCGAAAGATGAATTTTTAAAACTTGACGACAAAAAAATAGATGCTTTTTTAAAAGAAAATGCTTTCCCCAAAAAACATACTGCAAAAAGCATAAAAAAGAAAGTTAGCAGCAATAAATTAAAACCTGTTGCTTTAGTTGAGTACCTTGTTGATGCAAATGCTGATTTATTTGATTCGCCACCAATTGGTGCGGAGCTTTACAGGTCTGACAACGGTGGGGAAAGTTGGGTAAAAACACACGAAAAATATATTGATGATGTATATTACACCTATGGCTATTATTTTGGTGTTGTACGTGTTTCGCCTTTTAATGTAAACGAAGTGTACATTTTAGGCGTACCTGTGCTGAAATCAGAAGATGGTGGAAAAACTTTTAAATCTCTACAAAAAGAAAACGTGCATGGCGACCACCATGTACTTTGGCTTAGCCCAAAAACAAAAGGTTTTATGCTTAATGGTAATGATGGCGGCTTAAACATCACTTACGACGATGGTGAAAATTGGCTCAAGGCCAATAACCCCAATGTTGGCCAGTTTTATTCTGTAAATTACGATTTGGCTAAAAATTACAATGTTTACGGTGGTTTACAAGATAATGGCGTATGGAAAGGGCCTGCAGATTATGAAAAAAGCCCAGCCTGGCACCAAAACGGCCAATATCCTTACAAAAGGTTAATGGGGGGCGATGGCATGCAGGTTGAAATTGATACCCGTGATAATGAAACTGTTTACACAGGATACCAATTCGGGCATTATTTCAGGATAAACCAGAAAACGGAAGATCTTAAATATTTTCACCCAAAACATAAACTTGGCGAACGGCCTTTGCGTTTTAATTGGCAAACCCCCATTCATTTATCAAAGCATAATCAAGATATTTTATATATGGGTTCCAATAAGTTTCACCGTTCAATGAATAAAGCAAATAGTTTTGAAACCCTTTCGAGAGATTTAACAAAAGGTGGGAAAAAAGGTAATGTTTCATACGGGACATTGACCACAATAGACGAATCACCCTTAAAATTTGGGTTAATTTATGTAGGCACCGATGATGGTTTCATCCATAGAAGCGACGATGGTGGAAACACTTGGGAAAAACTGTCAGATGCACTTCCACAGGATTTGTGGGTAACACGTGTTACAGCTTCAAAATTCAAAAAAAGCAGGGTTTATGCATCATTAAATGGTTACAGGTGGGATGATTTTAATTCATATCTGTATGTTTCTGAGGATTTTGGTAAAAATTGGACAAAAATAGGAACAGATTTGCCTTCTGAACCTGTTAACGTAATTAAGGAGGATGAAGAAAACGAAAACCTTTTATTTGTTGGCACCGATAATGGTTTGTATGCCTCGATAAACAGGGGCGAAAGTTTTATGCTAATGAATAAAAACCTTCCGGCGGCACCTGTACACGATTTAGTTATACACCCGCGCGAAAAAGAATTGATTATCGGTACGCACGGTCGTTCGCTATACATTGCTGATATTAGCCATTTACAACAATTAAACAAAGAAAACCTGAATGAAAAAATTATCGTTTTTTCGATTAAGCCAGTCAAATGGAATAATGGCTGGGGTAACAGTTCGTGGTGGAAAATGTCGGCTTCAATAGTTGAAACTTTTGGCTTTGCTGTATATTCAAATAGCAACCAACAGGTTAATGTAAAAATTAAATCTAATAACGATTTGGTTTTAAAAGATTTTAAATCGAATTTACAAAAAGGTTTAAATTATATTAGTTATGATTTAACTTTTTACAAAAATAAACTGAAAAAGTATCAAGATTGGTTAAATGAAAACCGGAAAAAGGATAGCAAAGAAATTAAATTAATGATAAAGGATAATGATAAGTATTACCTTCACAAAGGAAAATATATTTTTGAGATTGAAGTATCGGGTAAAAAATATAAAGAGGTATTTGAACTTAAGGCCACTTCTAATAATTAATTTACAGCAAGATTAATATGTACGAAATACTTTTAATATTAGATTTATTTTAATTTCGCTCAACTAATAACATCAAAAATGGAAAAAAAACTATCAACTCTTATATTGGCTTTAATATTTTCATCGGTTTTGTTTGCTCAAAATAAAGAATATAAAAAACTGAAATCGTATTTTGATAAAAAAAATTATGAAAAGTGTATTGAATCTGCCGTAAAATCGATAAAAAAAGATAAGAAAGAAGTGTTGCCACCTTTGTATGCAGCACTTGCCTATTTTGAACAGTACAAAACGGCCGACAAAAAAACGAAAAACAGAAAAATAAAAAATGCACTAAAATATGCCGCCAAAGCAAAAAAACTAGATAAAAAAAAAGAAATTGTACCGCAGTTTAGCGAATATTACGGCAACTTAAAAAAAGCTGCAATTGAATATGGCGACGATATTTTTTATAGCAACAACAAAGAAAAATCCCGTTTTATTTACGATTATATTGCAAAAATTTATAACGATACAACCACCCAATATAGAAATTTTCATCCAGAAAGTGATAATAATACACCACAAGTTGGTTTAAATACAAGAACAGAAAAAATAAACCAAACGGATGAGAGTGGGCGCAGGCAAGGATTTTGGACAAAAAAATACCCAAATGGTGTACTTGCATACGAAGTAAGGTTTAAAAACGGGAAACCAATAGGCGAGTATAAAAGGTATCATGAAAATGGAAAAATAAATGCTTTTTTAATTTACGATAACAATGGTGAGTGGGCCGATGCTAAATTATATGATGATGACGGGAAAATAATAGCCGTTGGAAAATATTTTGGCAAATTAAAAGATAGTACATGGCAATATTTTAATAATGGAAGAAAAATTGGTGAAGAAATATATGTCAAAGGAAAAAAAGAAGGTACTTCAAAAACTTTTTTTGAAGATGGTAAAGTATCGGAAGAAAAAAATTGGAAAAATGGCGTTGAAAACGGTGTATGGCGGCAATATTACGACAATGGTAACAAACGGCTTGAAACCAGGATAGAAAATAATAAACGGAATGCTGTTTATTACCTCTATTATAAAAACAAAAGATTGAAGATACGGGGGAAATACAAAAATGACAGAATGGATTCGAAATGGATTTATTACGACAAAAAAGGGAAAGTGAAAAAAGAAATTAATTATGTTGACGGTATTGCCGAAAATCAAGATGAGCTTGATGAAGAAGAACAAAAATTATTTAAACAATTTGAACAAAATAGAAAACGGCTAAAAGACCCAAAAGACTATATCAATAACCCTTACGAATACATGAAAGAAAATGGCTTAAATTAATGATTAAAATATACTATTAATAAAAATACAGATAACTAATTACCA
>NBLH01000138.1 GCA_002084525.1 Bacteroidetes bacterium 4572_117
CTTTGTGTCATACCTAAAGCATCAATCACATAATCCCTTGATTTTAAGAAAGTAAGCTCAGTTGAAAGCACATCCTGTTTAAGCTCCCTCAATGGGGTGATATCATCTATTATCATAATACCTCGTCCATGTGTTCCCAAAATTAAATCATTTTCACGGGCATGTATAACCATATCCCTAACTGATACATTTGGGACTTTCCCTTTAAACTGCGACCAAAGTTTTCCACCGTTTATCGAAACATACAATCCAAATTCGGTACCTAAAAACAATAAATCAGGGTTAACCGGATCTTCTTTAATAATATGGTTGTAAATTTTAAGGTTCTTATCCGAAAGCGAAACCCATGTTTTACCAAAATCGGTTGTTTTATATAAATATGGGTTCATATCATTATTCCTGTGCCCGTCAAAAGTAGCATAGGCAGTTGCTTTATCGTAATTGCTCGGTTCAATGTAAGAACACCATGTATTTGCAGGTAATCCGGGAACATTTGGTGTAAGGTTTGTCCAGTTTTTACCACCATCGGCAGTTACTTGGATATTACCATCGTCTGTACCGGCCCATATTACATTTTTATCTAAAGGCGATTCATTTATCGTAAAAATAGCGCAATGGTTTTCTGCTGTGGAATTATCAATAGTCAACCCGCCTGATTCTTCCTGTTTCTGTTTTAAGGGATTATCTGTTGTTAAGTCCGGTGAAATCCTTTTCCAACTATCACCCTTGTTTTCAGTAACATAAAGATACTGAGCACCAACATACATGCGGTCCCCATCTTTGCTAAAAACTACCGGCGTGTTCCAGTTAAATCGTAAATCCTCAATATCATCTGTTTTGTATGGTTTTATCGATTTAAACTCGTTTGTTTTAATGTGGGCACGGGCTATTTCTCCTCCCTGATATTGCCAAAAAACAATATTGTTGTCTTTTGGGTCGGCATAAACACAAAAACCATCGCCAAAACCTACTCCTGTCCAGTCAGAATTATTGATACCGCCGGGGCTTTTTGATGGGCCAAACCATGAACCATTGTCCTGTAAGCCTCCATAAACATTGTAAGGAGTTTCCATATCTGCACTTACACGATAAAATTGCGACAATGGCAGGTTGCGACAAATTCTCCATGTATTTCCCTTATCAACAGATATATACAAACCACCATCAGTACCAATATAAAGAAGATTATTATCTTTTTTACCAATGTACAAGGCATGTAAATCACTATGGTATCTACCACCTTGAACCGATGGTGAGCTAAAGTTTTTCCCTCCATTATTGCTTACGACCAAATTAAAACCAGGCTTGTAAACGCGGTTTGTATCAATCGGGTCGGCTAGCACATATGCAAAATAAAAAGGCCTTTCTGTAACAGACCTTGTGGTGTTCATTTTTTCCCAGCTTTCGCCTTTATTCTTTGATCGATATAAAGCTGATTTTTTAGCCTCAACCACAGCATAAACAATATTAGGGTCAATTTCAGAAACGCTTATGGCAATTCTGCCCAATTCACCTTTGGGTAAGTCCTTACTAAGCTTTTTCCAGGTTTTGCCACCATCGGTTGATTTGTGCAAACCGCTACCCGGACCACCTGAGTTGAAAGTATAAGCTTTTCTGCCGAATTCCCACATGGCAGCATAAACAATTTGTGGGTTTTTGGAATCTATGGCAACATCTGTACAACCTGTATTTTCATTAACAAATAAAATATTTTGCCATGTTTTACCTCCATCAATAGTTTTATAAAGGCCTCTTTCTTTGTTTGGCCCCCACAAATGACCCAATGCGGCAACATACACTATATCAGAATTGTTAGGGTCTATTCTAATTCTTCCAATTCTTTCGGTTTCTTTTAGCCCAAGAAATTTCCAGTTGTCACCGCCATCGGTCGTTTTAAATATTCCATTCCCTACTGAAACGCTATTCCTTACCCATGGTTCGCCTGTACCAACCCAAACAGTTTTTGGGTTTTTTTGGTCAATCCGCAAAGCACCAATTGATTGCGTATATTTATCGAATACGGGTTTAAAGGTAGTACCTGCATTTTTACTTTTCCATACACCGCCACTTGCAGCGCCAATATATATTATCCTGGGGTCTTTGTCAACTGCATCAAGGGCAGCTATGCGGCCACTCATTCCGGCAGGGCCAATTTGTCGTGCTTTAATGGCACCAAATGTATTATGGTTTATTTTGACTTTTTTTTGGGCAAAGCTATTCGATTCTGTTAAAAACACAGAAAGCCCAAGAATTAAAAACCAAAACTTAAAGTTTTTTATTTTCATAATATTTGAATTAATTTTTATAGGATGGTTTTGTCGAGCTATAATTGTTTCATTACCAAACCGCTTTTATATCAATATAGCAATGAAACAATATAACAAATTTGAATTAATGCTTTAAATTGAATTCCAAAAAAAACTTTTAAAAAAATCTATTCTCCGTCTTTTTTAGCATCTTCTTTTTTCTCGGGTCGGTCAAAAATCTTATCGTCAATTTCTTCGTCAAATTTAATTTCTTCTATAACCATTTGCGTCATTGTATTGCCCCCCATTTTAGTTTCAGATGAAAAAGCAAAAGCAATACCATTAACTTGTTTGTAATTACTTGAAAAGTTGTCTATTTCCACTTCGTTTCCCTGAACATTCTTTTTGGTAGAGGTTTTTAGGAATACGAAACTGTCAGAATCTATAAAATAGAAAGTTACATCACCTTCTTCGCCTTCTTTTTCAGGTTTTTCAGTAAGTTTAATTTTATAAACATCAGTACCTTCCATATCTTCAGTTCCAATCAGTTCAACAGTATAACCCTTATCTTTCCAATTGTAAAGTTTGCCATCCATATCTGACTGATCTTTAAACCCTTTTGCTTGCTCCTCGTTAACATCCTGAGGGTCAGTGGTCCCAAGCCATGGGGCAACCATCCAGCCCTCTTCGCCATTATATGCTTGTACCATTACATTGCCTTGTACCGTTGCTTCAACCCTAAGTTTGTCAGGTCTTTTTATAATCACCTTAAAAGGAAACTCCATGCCTTGCATCATTTGTTTTCCTGTCATGGTTATAGATTTTACATCATTTAATTTTTCTTGGCCAATTGCCTCAAAATGGCTTTCAAGGATTTTTTCAAGAGTCATATCTTGTGCCTGAACAGCAAATACAGAAACGACTAAGGTTGCAATAATTAAGATTGTTTTTTTCATGTGTCTTTTTTTAGATTTATTAAAATTAATTGTTAAATATGTTCTGTAACCAGAACAAACAAAAATAGTTAAAATTTTATAGTAGTTTGGCTAATTAATTATTTTTGCATTAAAAATATTGCTCAATTTGAATGCCAACTTACGTAATATACAGTTATATTGCATTATACGGATGTTAAAAAAATCAAGAAATAGGTTAAGTGTCCGATTATGGGATTTTTTTGTCCGAATGCGGACAGCACAATGCAAATATACTTGCCAGCCAATAAGCAGAATAAACAGTGTAGGCAATTATTATTTCTTATACTGGTCTATAAATTTCTGATCAAGTTCTTCTGAATCTTTATATTTAATCCTTAATTCAGCCAATTTTAATTTATACTCCCTAACCACTTCTGCATAAGCAGGATCAGAATAAACACTTTTTATTTCTTGAGGATCTTTTTTAAGGTCATATAATTCCCATTCGTCCACATCATAATAAAAATGGATTAATTTATACTCTTTAGAAACAATTCCATAGTGGCGCATCACCATATGTTCAGCAGGATATTCATAATAGTGATAATATACAGCATCTCTTTTCCATTTACCTTTTTCCTCTTTTAGTAATGGTATTAAACTTTCGCCTTGCATATCAGAAGGGATGGAAATATTACATGCTTCTAAAAATGTTTGGGCAAAGTCGAGGTTTTGGATCATCTCATCACATGTAGAATTAGCTTTTATAGCATCAGGCCAACGGATTAATAATGGTGTTTTGAACGATTCATTATAAATAAACCGCTTATCGAACCAACCATGTTCACCTAAATAAAACCCCTGATCTGATGTGTAGACAACAATAGTGTTATCAGCAAGGTCATTTTTATCCAGGTAATCTAATACCCGGCCCACATTATCGTCTATGGAGGAAATACACCCAAGGTAATCCTGCATATATCTTTGATATTTCCATCTCATTTTCTCTTCTTTTGACATTAAGGGCCAATTCTTTTTGAAAAAATCATTAATCGAATCCACAACAGGTTTGTATAATGCCCGTTGTGATTCATTTGTGCGGTAATATGAACCTTTGTTGAAATAATTCCTGTTTTCTGGGATATTTGGTTCTACACCACCCATTTCATCTATAGTCTCCGGCCTTATTTTGCTGTCGTGTCCGTAAAACATATGGGTTAACACATTCATTTCGGCTCTTTTAGCTGCTGCCCCCCGGTTTTCATAATTATCAAACAAAGTTGCAGGTTCAGGAAATTCTTTTTGAGAAAATTCTTTAAATTTTTCAGGGCTTGGCCACCAGGGGCGATGAGGTGCTTTGTGCAGATACATCATTAAGAAAGGTTTTTCCTGATCACGCTTTTTCTCTAACCAATCAATTGTTATATCAGTGATAATATCTGTTACGTAGCCAGTTATAGTGGTATCACCATTTTTTGTAATAAATTTAGGATTAATATATCTTCCCTGGCCGGGTAAAATCATAAATTTATCAACCCCCTTTGGTTTATTCCCAAAGTGAAGCTTGCCAAACATAGCTGTTTGATACCCAGCTTCTTGAAACAACTGCGGAAAAGTAACTTGGGTTGTATCAAATGGCGAAAAATTGTCTATTTTACCATTGATGTGGGTGTGTTTTCCCGTAAGGATGGTTGCCCGCGAAGGTGCACAGATAGAATTGGTAACACAAGCATTTGTAAACAGCATACCCTCATCAGCTAGCCTATCGATATTTGGTGTTTTTAACAATGTATTATCATATGCACTAATAGCTTGGTATGCGTGATCATCAGACATAATGAAAAGTATATTTGGCCTTTGTGTTGTTTTTTCCTTTTCTTTAGCACATGCAGAAATAGAAAAAATCAAAACTATCGTAATTATAAAATTCCAATTTGTATCCATTTGCTTATACATTATTTAGTTAATATAACATTCGTTAAATTTTAGATTAAAAATTTTAGATTAACCCATTAACAATCAGCTCTTTAAAACAATAAAATTTATTCCGCTAAACTCCTGATACTTAAATTAGTACAAATATTTAACGGACTATTGTATTAATACGATAGCACCCCATTTAATACGATTATTATTAGACATAGAGTTATTTTGTTTATAAAAACAAATCAATATACAAAGGTGAAAAAACTCTGTAATTGAGTTTTTAAAAATCCACAAAAAATATCTTTTATATAGGTAATATCTTTTTCAGGATGATATGGCTATTTTTACAATATCGGAACTTGTTTATTCCATTTTGTTACGTAGTTCTCGCATATAGTCTTTGTAGTATTCACCAGGAATTTCATCCATGGCTTTTTTCATCCATTCAAAAGTACCATGATGCTTGTGTGCCTGATAAATATATCTATAAATATTGTCGTAATCATTCTCACTAATTGCCATATGGGCAAGTCCTTCTAAGGCTTGGTAATTATTGGGAGACTTGGTTAAAACATAATCATAATCTTGTTTAGCTTTGTGGTAAATTCCTTGACTATCAAAAATTGAAGCCCTGTGAATGTATGCCCACATTAAATCACTTTTTTTTGCAATTAAATCATCAAGTATTTTTATAGCCAAATGCCCTTTACTGTCCCTTTTTAAAACCAAAGTCCAGTAGTAATAAAATGTTTCACTATCAGCGCCTAAATCAGCAGCTTTGTCAAAGGCCTCAACAGCCTCTTTGTAAAATCCAAGATGCATCTTGATAAAACCATATGTTTCCCAGCCCAATTTAGTTTCAAAGCTTTCAAGAGAAGTGCTGCAAGTTATAAGGGCATCTTCAAAAGCGCTCTTTTTTCCCATATCGACAATAGTAGTAGAATTATTATTATATACACCCTGCGAAGCCATTATGGATTTTGCCTTTGCCTGATATGCTTTAATTAATGCAAATTCTTCTGAGCCCATAAAGGAAAAGTAGCCTGCTTTTTGAAACAAACTTAAAGCTGCTTTATAGTTTTTCGAGTTAAGGGAATCTAAAGCAATTTTAAAATAAGAATCCTCTGTTTCATCAATTGTTTTTAAAAAATCTTTCGCCTTAATATTTCCTTCTCTTGCAAGGTTTTTTATGTGGTGCAATGGCTTAAAAACATAATCCTGTCTATAATAACCTTCATTAAAAGCATCAAAGCAATCGTACCACCTTTTTAAATCGTAATAAATTTCACCATATAACATTTTCACATCCCGCTTATCTTCAAATATTTCACGTTCGACCACTAAATCTAGGGTTTCTAATGCTTTATCATATTCTTTTAAATTTTGGTGTGCCTGTATTTTTATTTTATAGGCATTGTAAAACCGGGGTGACTTACTGATAACTTTTTCGGCAGCTTTAATTTTCTTTTCGGGTTCATCAGAATTTTCATGCACTGAAATCAATTTCCAGGCTTCTAAATTATCAAGTGTTAAGTACACATATTTGTATAAATCAGGAAGAGCATCAAATGAATTGTCCATTTCGATAAAAGCTTTAGCACGTTCTAAATAGGCTAAGGCATAGGTTGAATCTTTTTTTATGGCTTTATTAAAGTAAGGAAGCACTTTCTTTTCACGATCAAAAGAGGATTCGTACACAGTATTCCCTAATTCCTTTTTACCTTTTTTTACCAGAGTTTCCGGAGAATCACAGGCCGTAAGTAAAGTAAATATTATTCCTGAAAAAGTCAATAATTTTTTTCTCATAATTGCAAATATCATTCAAATGTTATATTTAGGGTTCTCCACTAAAGACATGACATCAAGCTAATTATCAAATAAATAGTCATGCAAAATTAAACTTTTGCTATTTTGTTTACTGTTTTTTTGCTAATTTTTTCTGACACAACGACAGCGGTGATTCGTTTTCTGTGGGACTTTTAAGGTAGTAACAGCCATTACATAGTAACAAACAAAGGCTTTGTTGCCTATATTTTCACTGCTCCA
>NBLH01000139.1 GCA_002084525.1 Bacteroidetes bacterium 4572_117
CCTGTTGCACCTGCTTTTTTTGCTTCCAGTTTCTTTTCCCTGTCAGTTTCGCTACTTAGCATTAGTATTGGTGTTTTTGCATGTTTGGGTAATCTTCTGAGTTTTGTTACAAGTTCTGCGCCATTCATTACGGGCATTCTGTAATCTACAATTATTAAATCAAACTGATTTTCCGGTTTTTGGGCAATTACAAATGCGTCTTGCGGATTATTTGTTGTAACAACATTGAATCCTGCCATCATCAAACTTGATTTCATAACTATTATATTAGTTTCAAAATCATCAACTAAAAGTAGGTTTTTTATTTTATTTTTTGAAATGTCTGGTTTATACGAAAGCTCTTCTGAAAAGAAAATTTCAGCTTGTGGATATTCTAAAATGGTTTTTAGTATTTCATGATTGTCACTTGTTTTAAGCAAATAACCACGTGCCCCAACTCCCATAAGTTTTTCCACATATGATTTATTATCGTACATTGATAAGCCAATAATAACTAAGCCGGGGTATTTTTCTATGCCTTTCTTGGTTGCTTCTATGCCGTCCATCAGTGGCATTTCAATGTCCATAAACACAATTTCGGGTTGCTTATCCTTTAAAAGTTCGAGAAATTCTTCACCGTTTGATGCTTCCCCAATTATCTCAACATCACCTGCGGTTTTAAGGGTTTCTGTTAAAGACTTCCTGAATACTTGTTTGTCGTCTACTAAAATAACTTTTCTCATTTCACTATTTTTATAAAGTTTTGAACTGTACTATTCCTAATATATAATTTGCAAATATACCAAAGAAACTCTTATTATTCTATTTATTTTATACTTCCTGTCACACAACATTACCTTATTATTTTTATGTTATTGCTCTATTATTTCGACTAATTTTTCGGGAGAATCCCCCTTTTTTAAATGAAAAATACTGTGATGAAGTTTAATTTCAGTATTTTGGAAATTGCTATTTATTAATATGATTTTTAAGTTTTGAGGATTATTTAACAATTGGGAAATAAATTTACTGTTATGCTTGATAACAGATTTATCAACTATTACTACATCAACAGCTATACTTTTTATAAAGAAAGTAGATTCTGTTACATTTTGTGCTTTTTTAATATTGTAACCACATTTACGTAAAAAATGCCTTAGTTTTATGTGCTGTGTTTCTATTTTCTGCAATAGCTCTTCCCCATTAGCAGCATGTTCAATTATTATTTTACTTTTTATTTTAAATTCCAAATCATATATTTCATGCAGCAAAGCTGAAAGGGCTTGCCTAAAGTTTTCAGAATCGTCAACTATAATAATTTTTTCTATCATATGTTTACAAAGATAAATACTAAGTTAGTACATGCCTAGGTGGTAAATACTAATTTTTATACGTATTTATACGTAGTAGGGTTTTGCTTGAAAGTGCTTGGCTCCAAATATAAAGTACTAACCCGTATACTGTATAAAGTTTATTTCCTTCCTTTATCATTTACTTTTTCAATTAATTGCTTTATTAAACTGTTTTTTTAACAACTTAAGTTATATTTCAACCCTAATTATTGCACTCATACCTTTGTCTTGTTCACTGTATATTCTAGCACGGCCTCCTGTTAGTTTTGCCCTGTGTATAATATTGTCAAGTCCTGTACCTGATTTATTTGAATTCATTATTTTTTCATAATCAAATCCTTTGCCATCATCTGAATATTTAATTACTATTTTATTGTCTCCTTTATTCAAGTCAATTATTATGTTTTTTGCATCCGCATATTTAAGGGTATTGTTAATTAGTTCGTTTATTGTCCTAAACAAATTAATTTCAATATTTTCATCAAGTTTGATATCTATACTATTTGTGTTGAATTGAACATTAAAATTACCAACAGAATTTAACCTTTCGCAAAAATTCTGTAGTGAAGTAATCAAGCCGAAATGAGCCAAATCATGCGGCCTGATATTCACAGCTATTTCTTTTGCTGTTTTTCCGGCATTGTCAACAAGCCATAAAGCCTGATTTAGCATATCTGTGGCTCGTTCGGAACCTAGTTCGGCACGTTTAAAAATATTCAAATACATTTTTGCTGCTGAAAGTGTTGCCCCCAGCCCGTCATGAATATCTTTTGCAAATCTTTTCCGTTCTTTTTCTTCTGTCTGAACTATGATTTTAAGTTTCTGTATTTCAGCCTCTTGTCTTTCTGTAATGTCTCTTGAGAAATGCAAAATTGCTTTTTTGTCTTCATGTTTTATAAGTGTCCCATTTAATTCTATATGAATTTTTTTTCCAGATTTACTTGTGTACGAAGTTGTAAAAACTTTTTGCCCTGTTTTTATTACAGAGTTAAAATATCTGGTAATCGATTTGTTTCCACTTTTGTTATGAAAATCTTTCAAATTTAATTTAAATAGTTCATTTTTAGGAACACCTATTCTTTTAATAGTTACATCATTAAATTCTTTATAATAACCATTTAAATCAGTAATAAAAATTGCATCGTTGCTTGAATCAATAATGTTTTTAAATTTGTTCCTGCTAATTTCAAGCTGCCTTGTTCTTTCTGTAACTAATTCTTCAAGATGATGTTTGTGTTTCTCCAATTCAAGTTCATTCGCTTTTCGTTCAGAAATATCACGCAAAATAATTTGGATTGATGTTAATTTATTATTTCTAATTAATGGTGTATAAGTTATTTCTACAGGAAAATTATTTTTATTCTTTGCTTCCAATAAAAATTCGAATAATCCGCTTTTATGGTTATAACTAATATCTTCAATTAATTTTATTGCAGAAAGCAAGTCTGTTTTTTTTGCAAAATATCCCGAAATATGGTTCCCTTTTTCTTTTTTTGGTATATATCCCGCAAATTCAGTAATTGCTGGGCTTATGTATATTATCTCCCCTTTTGGTGATATGCTTACAACCACATCTTTCATTGTTTCGGTTAATAAACGGTACTTTTCCTCACTTTTTTTAATTATTTCTTCTACTTTTCTTTTTTCGGTAATATCCCTTACTATTCCTTCAACACCGATATAATTCCCATAATCGTCTAATAATATACTAGAAGAGGCCTCAACAAAAAGTTCAGTACCATCCTTTTTAAGTAAAACTGTGCGGAAATTTTTAATTTTTCCATTTATTTTTAGCAAAGCTAAAAATTCTTCGCGCTTGCTAGGGTTTTTGTACCAACTTGCAAGGGAAAGGCCAATTATCTCTTCTTTATTTGAAAACCCAAATGTTTTAGCAGCCGAAGGGCTTGCCATAGTTATTTTTCCGCTGGCATTTGTTCTGTAATAAACATCATTTAAATTTTCAATAATATTTTCATACTTTTTTTCGCTATCTTTTTGGGCTTGCTCAGCTTTTTCAAGATCTGTTACATCAACCATGCTCCCCTCGTAAAAAAGGGTTTCATCATTAATTCCATGTGTACTTCTTGCGGAATCTAATACCGAAATAATATCACCATTATAACATTTCAGTTGCAAACGATAATTGTTTATTATATTTTTACTTGATAATATAGCTAATTCTTGTTGCCGATTATCAAAGTTTACAACTAGTTTGTCAACACTAGTTTTTAGCAAGGTTTCCTGACTTGGATACCCAAGCATTTCTACCATTGTTGTATTGGCCTCAAGAATTTCACCCTTGAGGTTGGTGCGATATAATCCTATTGGAACACCATTAAATAAGCCTCTATATCTTTTCTCGCTTGACCTTAGCTCTACCCTTGCTTTTTTACGTTCGGTAATATCACGCATAACCATGTGTATTGCCTTAAGTTTGCCATTCACAATTTCTGGTGTGTACGTCAGCTCCACAGGAAACGGTGCTTTATTTTTTGCTTTGAACAAAAAACTAAAATATCCACTTCTATGATTTAAAACAATATCTTTTATTAATTTAAATGCACGAATCAATTCCGGCTTGTTTTGAAAATATTTTGATAGATGGTTTCCAATTTCTTCTTCAGGTATATACCCTCCAAACTTTACTGATGCCTGGCTAACATACAATAGTCTTCCTGACACAGAAACACTTACAACAAGATCTTGCATTGATTCCGTTAACAAACGGTATTTCTCTTCGCTTTCTTTTAGAGCTAGTTGTGAATTTTTACGTTCTGTTATATCCCAAAATATTGCAAAAGTCCCAACTTGTTTCCCAGAATCATCAAATTCAGGCGTGGCTGATATAAATATATGCTTTGTTTGCCCATTATCTTGTGTTAAAATTAGCTCATAATTAGTTGATTTATTCTGGCTACGTTTTCTTGTTTGTTCGCTAATTATTTCAAATTGTTTCTCATCAAAGAAGTCTTTTAAATTTCTTCCTACTAGCTTACCTTTTGAAACACCAAAAAGCTTTTCTGCTGCCGGGTTAACAAAAGTAAACTCCTCATTTAAGTCTACAATACCCACTCCCTCTCCTTGTTTTTCAATAAGATATTGATATCTTTTTTCACTCTCATAAAGTGCCTTTCTTACTTTTTTACGATCTGAAATATTTCGAATTGTACCAATCCCCACAGTTTTACCATTGTATTTTGCTAATTTCCCCCATATTTCAACAGGGATTAATCTTCCATCTTTATGTAAATTAAAGGTTTCAAATGGAGAAATTCGTTTTTTTAAGAAAACCTCTTTTAATTTTCCAAGGTATTTAGTTAATTCTTCCTTCGGTATAAACTTTGTGAATGATTTCCCTAAAAGATCTTTTCTTTTATAACCAAGTAAAACTTCTAATTGTTTGTTAAAGTATAGCTGATTACCAAACATATCAATCATAAATACAATATCCATATTTGCATCAATCACTTTTTCGTAATCATTATTTTTCTCAATACTTTCTCTGAGTTTTTTCTCAATTCCTTTTGATATTTCAAGTTCTTCTTCTAAAGCTTGTTTAGTTTTTGAGTGTTCAAGGTGAATGCTGACTCTTGCCTGTAATTCTTCTTTGTTAAAAGGCTTTATTACATAATCTACAGCTCCTATAGAAAAACCCTTTACAATATCCTTTTTGTCATTTTTTGCAGACACGAAAATTATAGGGATATTTTTTATTTTGCTATCTTTTTTTAATGCCTCGCAAATTTCAAACCCATTTATTATAGGCATATCAATATCCAACAGTACTAAATCCGGTATAACCTCTTTTACTTTGCTCACTGCAAGTTCTGGATTTTGTACTCCTGTAACGTGTATTTTTTCAGAACTAAATATTATTGATAAAAGCTCTAAGTTTGCAGGCTCATCATCTACAATTAATATATGCTTCTTAATTAATCCCATAAATATTTAATTTGGCTACTTATGCACAATAATCGTGCAGAATATGAAATGTTTTTTTCTGCAAAAAAAATACTAGTTATTTGGAATAATTATAAAGTATTGTCAATTAAGTGATTAGCCCAATTTAAAAAGTTGCTTAAAGGATAATTTTACACAATGCAAGTAAGAATATACCTGTGTATATAGTATGTTCGTGAAATAGTTTAGGAATTGTCCCGAAATAACTTGACGCTTTCAACTTGCTCTTTTGCTTTTTATCTTCTTTGAAAAACGCTTCAAATAGCCCGCTATTATTAGTTTTTTCAAGTGGCTATAATAATAAAAATTATTTTTTGGACTTAACGCAATAATAAAACACTTAAATATTATCTGATAGAAAATCAGTGGGTTCTGATTTAAACATCCTGTGTTTTTTTAATCTTATAATGTTTTCACTATTTGTTTACCCGTTTATTAAGTGATTTTATCACCATCGAATAACCAAATAAACATATCACCAATATACAAAAAGAACAAGGCATGGCATGACACTACTGTCAATCAGCATAGCACGAGCTATACTTGGGTTACATTATTAATGTCGAGATTTCTAAATTCTTATAATATGTAAATTCAGAATCTGAAAAAGATAAAATGACATTTAAACTAAAATTTCTTTTTTAATTGACCTTGATATTTTATCTGCTCGGCTTTTATTTTGTCGTTGTTTAGCCAGTCAGGAAAGTCTTTACTTAAACTGATATTGTGCCTAATATCGTCAAGTTCATTTTCGCAGTACGAAAAAGCCATTTCAGCAGAAATAATATTTGTCATTTTGCTGATTTTTCTAACAGCTGAGATTTCTTCATTAATCGATTCTGCCTCAATTAAACCAACAATTTTGTTGCCTTCATGTAAATGCACTTCACAAAGGTTTGTCTTTTTCAGTTCTTTTATAACTTTATCAGTTGTACCAGGAGTGGTTTTTATAATAATACTAGAAATATTCATATTTATATTATAGCTAATTTGTTTTATGTTCTATTGTGATTTAATCCCCTCGTTTACATTTTTGTTCAAACTTGATTGTTCTATGCCAAATTCTTCACGAAATTTAGCGGTAAACAGATTTTCGATGTTTACAGTTACATTTGTTTGCGGCACATGGCATTGGCTACAATTAAAGTATGAGTTATTCAGTTTTTCGAAGCGTTTTGTCGCAACTGAATCGTTAGCTGCAATACTAAATAGCCCATCGGTTTCTTCGGGTTTTGGCCTCCAGTTCATAAAATGCGTTTTGGATAGCTCACGTGCACCTGTTTCCTTAGCATTTTCGGGCAAATGGCAGCTCAAACAAATATTGTTGTGAATTTTAATCGGAAAAAACCCTTTTGTTGAATGAGGTATTAATGGGGGGGCATTCTCAAAAGATCTGTTAATTTCTGCTGTTTTGCCCGGTTGGCTATCAGCATATTTTGCCTTTTCTTTTAAATATGTGTCATCTGAACTTAAATCAGCATCAATGAAACCTAATTCGTCTTCGTCAATAAAATTATTACTTGATTCATGACTACATGAAAAAAGAAAAACCACTACCATTAAAATTAAACCAATTCGTATCATCATCCTTGTTTTTTAGTATTGTTTACAAATAAATTCCTTATTGAAAAAGTAAGTGCATCATCTTCACAAACTTCAATACACCTGGCACAATTAGTACATTCGCCAGAGTTTATAAAACCATTATGTTTTCCAATTATATCTAAAACTTGTACTTCATGACAAACTTTGAAGCATTTCATACAATTGGTGCAGTTATCGGCATTGTGGTTCACTTTTATTATTGAAAACCTGCCAATTGTTGAATAAAATGCACCTAGTGGACATAAATGCCCGCACCAACCATATTTTGTTACAGCAATATCAAAAAAGAAAATTGCAAGAATAACTTGCCAACTAGCCCCGACACCAAAAATAATTGACCTGTGCAACATCGCAACAGGACTAATTGCTTCAAATGCAGCAAAACCTAAAATTGGCGATAAAACTAAGCCTAAAACCAATACCCCATAACGGGTTTTCCTATTTAATTTCAAGTTAGTTGTAATTTTTAGTCTCTGGTTAAGCCAAATTGCAAAATCAGCAACTATATTCATAGGGCAAACCCATGCACAAAACATCCTTCCCGCTAGTAAACCATACACAACAAACACAATAAGCCCACCAATTAACAAATCAACTCCTACAATAAAGCCCGAAGCTAAAATCTGCAGAACAGCATAAGGGTCGCTTAAAGGCACAGAGTCAAACAATAAGGCGGTACTAAAATTCCCAATTAAAATTTGCCAGCCCCAATAGTTGCCACCAAAAAAAAGAAGCAATATAGATATTTGGACAAACCTCCTTAATATTAGATATTTGTTTTTTAATAATTTCATTTATTAATCTGAGAACTCTTTATCCTCGTTTAAATAATCAAGGGTCGATTTTGTATTTTCTTCACCTTCTGAACCAAATTGATTTTTTATCCTTTCTTCATCACTTTTGTCCCAACCTTTTATATAGTGATTGCTAACTTCCCCAGTTGCTTTATCGCGAGGAAGGATGAAAATTGCTGCTTTGTCTACGATACAAGCATGTTCACACATTCCACAGCCGGTACAAATATCGCTATTTACAATAGGTTTTAAACTTGCATGTTTCCCGGTTACTTCGCTTTTTTCCATTTTAAGGGTTATGGCAGTGCCCATTAAAGGGCAAGCCCTGTAACAGGCATCACATTGTATGCCCCAAAAAGCAATACAAGTTTCTTTATGGATTACAGCCAGCCCCATTTGGGCATTATTTATGTTAGGCTTTTCTGGCGTTTCCGTTATTTCTTTTAAATCTAATGCCCCCGATGGGCAAATTTCTGTACATGGGTAATCAGTACACATATAACAAGGTATCTCACGTGGGATGAAAAATGGAGTACCTATTGCTTTATCATCACCAGGTGTGCCTAGTTTTAAAGTATCATAAGGACAAACTGATACACATTGTCCGCATTTTATACAAGCTTTTATAAAATCATCTGTATGCAAAGCACCGGGAGGCCTTAAAGCAAAAGGTGCTGATATTGCCCCCTTGGCTGCGTTTGCCCATAGTAACCCACCGCTACCTGCAAGGGTAACTGTCTTGAATAATTTCACTATTGCTTCTCTTCTTGAAGTCATGCAATTTTTTTTCTATTTATTATAAAACTTTTTCTTGAATCGCTGGTATTTATACCAATTTTATTTTTCGTACAACTCATTGAATCATGGAGCTATATTTTCTAAAGGCTAAAAATGCAAAATGTTGTGCGATATAAGCAAAACTTGCATTGTAAGCACTAAGTGCTATTTAATGTTGCTTACGCACTGGTGCAAATATATTAAAATATGCAAGTTGCCTAAAAGTAAATATAAAATTAATTTTGAGTGGGTACTTAATACTAAAATAAGCAAAATTGCCGAAATTCCTTCACGCTATGTTTATGTATTCTTTTTTAGCCATGCAATCGCTCCTTCAACACTATCGCCTTTTAACAACTTCAAACCATGTGGTCCAACCTTGGTAGAATATTGATTAATAGATAATCTTGTTACTGCATCGTCTGAATTTATTGTCATAAAATATTTTATCCCAATTTTTGCAAATGTGGGAAAAACATCAGATTCGATAAATTTCTGAATTTCAGGACTGAAAACCCCAGTGGCTTTATGTGAGTCAACAATCCATGCTTGTGCGTTATTAGCCTTTGCATAGTTAACCCCATGAATCATTACTGCCTCCCTAAACTCATCCAGACTAACAAAATAAGTCGTCCATGTGTCAATAATTACCTTAGCATCAGATTCCCATTCTACTACGAGTTTGTTCGGTATTTCAAAAATTTTTGCCCTCATAATTTACCCCCTCCAAAAGTTTATTATAAAAATGATTAATAATGCACAGTATTAAATTATACCTTATAAAGCTTCACAGCACATTTTTTAAAGTCGGTTTCTTTTGAAATAGGACAAGTCATATCAAGTGTTAATTTATTGATAAAAACCTTTTCATCAAACCATGGGACAAAAATTAAACCTTTTGGCACCCTGTTCCTGCCACGGGTTTCAATATGTACTTTAATTTTTCCCCTACGTGATTCAATCCAAACCAAATCTCCGTCAACAAAACCATATTTTATGGCATCAGCCGGATGTATATAGCATAAAGCCTCAGGTACTGCCCGGTATAGCTCAGGCACGCGCATAGTCATAGTCCCACTGTGCCAATGTTCCAGCACACGCCCTGTACAAAGCCAAACAGGGTATTCCTTATCAGGTATTTCTGGGGATTCCATAAATGGCCTGAAAAATATTTTAGCTTTGTTTTTAAGTTTTATTTTGCCTAAATCCTTGTTTGGTTTTGTTAGGTCGCCTTGTAGGATATTTTTTAATGCTTTACCATAAAAAGCAAAATCGCCTACACCGGCCTTTTCTGCATAAACATCATATTTGCTATTAAAACGCCATTGTGTTTCTTGTCCATCAACAACAGGCCATTTCAAGCCTCTAACTTCGTGATATCTATCAAATTCTGCTAGATCGTGGGCAGTCCCTAAACCAAACTTCCTGTAATCTTCCCAAAGGTATTTCTGCATAAAAAACCCGTAGCCTTCAAATACTTTGCCATCAGAACCTACAACATTCCGTTTGTCGCCTTCAGCTTCGGTGTTAATTGTATCTTTTCCAACAGGATCCGGCCAAGCATACGATTTTGCTTCTTCATTTGCAAAAAGCACATCATACAGCGTATCATCGGAGCTATATCCCATTTTTTTAGCATCTTCCAACACATCAGGCAAACCGGCATCTAAGCCAGGTATTACTTGTTTACCCCAAACTTCGCTTAATTTAAAGCGTTTTGCAATTTCAACAAATTGCCAAATATCAGGCATTGCATCGCCAACGGGTGTTACTTGTTGTTTCCAGTGTTGGGTGCGCCTTTCAGCGTTTCCGTATGCGCCCCATTTTTCGTATATCATTGCCGATGGCAAAATTAAATCAGACACTTTTGCCGAAATTCCCGGATAAGCTTCGCTACAAACGATAAAACTATCCATTTCCCTTGCGGCTTTTATCCAATGATTTGCATTTGCGGTGTTTTGAAATGGGTTATTAACACTTATCCATGCAAATTTAATTTTTTTATCTTCAATGTCCCTGTGTATTTTAGTATAGTGGGAACCAACTTTTGGATTTATCGTTCCCCTTGGGATTTTCCAGAAGTCTTCGGTAATTTCCCTGTGTTTGGGGTTTGCAACAACCATATCAGCCGGCAAACGATGGGCAAAGGTCCCTACTTCACGTGCTGTACCACAGGCCGAAGGTTGCCCGGTTAAGCTAAACGCACCATTTCCCGGTTGCGATTGTTTCCCTAAAAGCAAATGCACCATATAAGCTTGTTCATTTACCCATGTCCCCCTGGTATGTTGGTTGAAACCCATAGTCCAAAATGAGGTGACTTTTCGGTTTTTTTCGATATATAAATCAGCAAGTTGTTTAAGTTTTGCTTTATAATCTTCTAATAATTCATCGTTATCACCTTTTGAAACTTTTGCAACAAAATCTAAGGTATATGGGGCAAGGGCCTTTTTAAAGTCGTTATAAGTAATGCGCCAATGTTTGCCTGCACTTCCACGATTTTTCATTTCTAGGGTATCACCTGCCTTATATCCCATATATGCAAGTGTAGTTCCCTCCTCGTCTGAAAGAACTTTTGCCACCTCTTTTTTAACTGTTTCTTTTTCTTTGTCGGTAAATTTTTCATGGTCAGGTTTTCG
Organism: Bacteroidetes bacterium 4572_117; assembly: GCA_002084525.1. Taxonomy (GTDB): domain Bacteria; phylum Bacteroidota; class Bacteroidia; order Bacteroidales; family NBLH01; genus NBLH01. Next base: position 11,104 of record NBLH01000139.1, read on the forward strand.
CATCCCGTAACCGGTATCAACCACCCCGGCGGTAAATTCAGTATATTTGGTTACAAAGTCCCAATTAATGGCATCGGGCTGATTAAAAACAATTTCGTGGGCAATATAATTCCATATTGCAAGGTCGGTATTTGGTTTGAAAATTATTTCAATATCAGCAATATCTGAGGTCCTGTTGGTATATGTTGAAAGGTTAACCACCTGCACCCTGTCAGGATTTGATAATTTATTATCAGTAGCGCGCGACCAAAGTATTGGGTGCATTTCAGCCATATTTGCCCCCCATGTAACAATTGTGTCAGTTATTTCTATATCATCGTAATTTCCGGCAGGTTCGTCAATACCAAATGTTTGGATGAAACCAGCAACCGCCGAAGCCATACAGTGACGTGCGTTTGGGTCGAGATTATGTGAACGGAAACCACCTTTCATCAATTTTGAGGCTGCATATCCTTCCATAATAGTGTGCTGCCCTGAACCGAAAAGGGCAATACCTGTTGGCCCCAACTCCTTCATAGTTTTTTTTATCTGTCCCTCTATTTCATCGAAAGCACGCTCCCAACTAACTGACTTAAAATCTCCTTTTTTGCTAAAATTTCCCTCATTATCAACCCTTAGCAAAGGTTTTTTTAGGCGATCCTTACCATACATGATTTTGGCATTAAAATAGCCTTTTACGCAATTCAAACCACGATTTACAGGAGCTAAGGGGTCTCCTTTAACGGCAACAATTTTGTCGTTTTTTGTTGCTATCATGATTCCGCAACCGGTACCGCAAAACCGACAGGTTGCTTTATCCCATTTCCAATTGCCATCCATTGTATCTGCCTTTTCTTTGCAGGCATAAGGAATTGTAATCCCTGCTGCTGTTGCCGCTGCAACAACCGCTGTTGTTTTGATAAAATCGCGCCTATGTAATTTCATGTGTCTATTTTTTTATTTTACTAATCCGCAGATGCTGTAAGATTTTTTTCTATAAATACATTAAGGTTCTTTTTTCTTTAAACACCAAGCTTTTTAATTTTCTTTAAACCGAATAATACTATGAAAATGGTACCCCAAACAAAAAGTATAGATGCAAAAAAGGTAATCCTGAGCCAAATCGGGGCTGAATTGTCTTTACTCCATAAATGCCTCCCTTCAATTGCACTTTTTAGTACTGCAGGGTTTGCTATTTGCATTTTTTCAGTTTTTTTTGCACTTCCGTAACCCTTACTTACTTTGGCAATCAAATTTAGAAACCCTGCTGAATCGCCCGGGATTTTATAATCTACATCAAAATAGGCAATCCCCAGATTATTTGTTTTTGATTTTCCTAAAATATACTTCCCAAACATGCTTTTTATGTATCCTGTTACAAAAGCACCTTCAACCGGGGTTTCGTCTTCTTCATTCAATACCTTTACAACAAATTTGTCGACATTATCATCAAAATCAAATTTCATTGTAAATTTAGGGATAACTATACCTTCAAGCCTTCAAGGTTTGGTATTTCCTGCTCGTATTTTGGGTTAAAGCTGCGTATGTATGCCACAAGGTTCCAGATTTCTTCTTGAGAAAAAGCATCTTCAAAAGCTGGCATTGAACCTTTCCCAGTCTTAATCTTGTAAAACAATTCTCCGTCTGTTTGATTTTGGAAATCTTGTCCTGCTATATCGCCCGGTGACGGAACCATAATCGAAAAATCAGCTTTCCCCGGGTTTCCATGGCACGACATGCATGAGTTTTCATAAACCCCTTCGCCTTCAAGGGCAAAGTCTTCATCAAACATATAAATACTTAAGTTTTCCTTATCCTTTTCAGGGATATCCCAATCATCCTGGCTATATACAAAGGATACAAATACTAATGATAATGCTGAAATTAAAACTATCCGTGTCATATTATGATTTGTTTTTATGTTCTAATTCTTTTTTAATTTCCCAAACCGGAACATAAATTTTTCAGGGACATTTTGCATTGGTAAATAGGGATGTTCCTGAATAGGTACCACTATCAAATATCGCTTAAACCATGCAGCAACAATAACCACAAGTGAAATCAACAATATTGGTAGGGGTTTACGCATTTTTTTAAACAAAAGCAAGATGAATGGGATAAGCAACCCACCAATCTGAATTAACCAAAATGAAGATGAGCCATGCCCAGACAACATACTCATTAAATGATCGGCCTCGCCGGCCCTTAATTTATATGCCGGGACAATAACCTCATTTATATTGAAGTAGATATAAACAAGCGAAACTAAAACTAATAGTTTACCCATTTTATCGAAATGCATGTCTGTAATATAATCTTTAAGGTTAAAAGACACCCTAAAAACATACATTGCAATAATTATGGCTGCACACCCTGCAACGAATGCACCGGCAACAAAATAGGGCCCAAAAATTGAAGAGTCCCAACCTGCCCTTAAAGTCATCGCAAACAACCATGAAGTAACTGTATGGATCGAAATTGCAATTGGGATTATCAAAATCATCAATATTTTTGTGTATTTATGTACAAGTTCAATTTGTTCAGGTTTATCTGCCCAGCCAAACGATAATGTTTTATAAATATTCCTTTGAAATTTTGATAAATTGCTTAGCCTACTGTTGCATAAGGCAATATCCGGAATTAAAGGGATATAATACAGCAACAAACTGATGGCAACATAGGTTATAACTATTGCAATATCCCAAACTATGGGCGATTGTACCCGACCAAACATAAAAACATGATGCAACCTATCAGGGCGGCCCATGTCTGTTATAATTATGAGGCCAGCAACCATTGCAAACCCAACTGCAAGGATTTCAGCAATTCGCGCTATGGGTTTTATCCATTTAATTTCTAACAAACCCATTACCGAAGTAATTAGCATCCCTATTAAACTTGCTGCAACAAAGAAAACGAAATTGGAAATATACATCCCCCACGAAACATAATCGCCTAACCCAGTAACCGATAAGCCGTCTCTTAATTGTAAAAAATAGAAATACAGGCAAACAACTAATGAAACTATCAGTAAACCCATCCAAAGTTTAAAACTTTTACTCCAGTTTACAGATGACAGCAAATCATTTTCTATTGTCGATATCGACTTTTGATTTTCTATTACCATAATAATTGTTTATAATTTAAGTTCTTGGTGGTAAATAATATACACTTGGCTTAGTGCCTAATTCTGGCATCAGCCTATAGGCGGCATTTTCTTTTAAAAGATTAGATAAGCGCACGGTTTTTTTAGTTGTTCCGTTTGTTACCAAATCTTCGTTGGCATCGCCAAAGTAATACACCCCATTCGGACAAGCCGAAACGCAATATGGTAATTTCCCTTTGCGAAGGCGGTCTGCACTAAAAGCACATTTTGTAACAGTACCTTTTTTCTGTGGTACATTTAATTCAACATCGTATGCAACATCTGCGTACAATTCGGCATCTTTTGGTTCTTTCCAATTGAAAGTACGTGCAGAATACGGACATGCAGCAATGCAAAACCGGCAACCAATGCATCTTTCATTGTCGATTAGTACTATCCCATCTTGTCGTTTAAAAGTTGCATCAACAGGGCAAACAGAAACACAAGGCGGGTTATCGCATTGTTGGCAAGTTTTCGGCATGTAGTAATCGACCTTGCTGGTTTCGTTCCGCATTTCCAAAACATTGATATGGTGTTGTTCTGGATGCAATTGGTGCGCATTTTGACACGCTGACATGCATTTTCTACCGATGCTAAATGGCTGCTGTCAACTTCAACCAATTTGTTGTCTTGCGTCAGGAGTTTTACTTTCTTAGCCCCTTCAGATTTCTCTGACGAACATCCTGATATCAAAGCTGAAGATGCGGCAATTGCCCCCAAACCTGTCACCCCTAATTTTTGCAAAAAATCTCTTCGTGAACTGTTTTTGTTTTTTTCGCTCATAACGTGGTATTAACTAAAAAAAGAGAATGATTATAATTATTATGTTGTGTAGCTTTATTCATTAATTTAGATAAATTTATTTTGTCGCTAGTTGCGTGCCGGATTACAATATCGCATAACCCATTGAATACACTACTTGTTTTAATATTGCTATAGCCTACTTTATTAAATCTGCTAACGTTTTGTTTTTCATGTGATCGGCAATTACCGAGTTTAAGTCGCACCAATAGCTTCTTGTGTTGCATTGTTCAAACAATATACAAGTTTGCGAATTTATGCTACAATCATTTATGTCTAGTTCAAACTCAAATGCTTTATAGACATCATAAACAGAAATTTCTTTTGCGTTTCTTGTTAATTTGTATCCACTTCTTTTACCTGAAACCCTTATAATTAATCCAGATGCTTTTAAACTGGCAATAATTTGATCAAGGTATTTAGTGGAAATTGATTGATTTACTGAGATATCTTTTTGTAAAATACCTTCGGGATGTAAAGCTATTTCAATCATTGCCCTTAAACCATACCTAATTTTTGTATTTAATCTCATTCTAAAAATATGACTCCTACCAATCCTACCTAATTAGTAGTTCAAATATAAACAGTTTATATTTTGAAAACAAATATATATATTCATTTTTAAAATAATTTTACTACTCGGCTGTGTATCTGCGAGTTATGAAATGTGTTTTTCAGCAGGTTGAAATAAATCTCATATTATAGGAAGTGAAAATGTGTGATTTTAATTGTAAAAAGATGTTAAATTTTCACAATAAAAATTAAATTATCGGATTTTGATTCTGATATAACCTGCTTGTTTTTGAGAACCCTGCACTTATCAATGTTCACTTATTTCCCCTATCAAATTCGTATTTTGCATATGCAAATTCTATTGTAACGCCTAAAGTTGTTTCTTGTACAGGTTTCATAAGAAAACCATAAGTGTTTTTATTGGTTGCAAGCTTAATAATTGATTCATTAATATCGCTTGTAACGTAAACTATGGGGACATCAAATAAATCGCATATTATTTTTGAAGTTTCTATGCCGTTTAAATCACCCTCAAGATGAATGTCCATTAAAATAACATCAGGTTTGTTTTTTTTACATACTTCTATAGCTTCATTTCCTGTATGCGAAATACCAATAAGGTTATAGTTAAGCCCCTTGATAAACATTTCAAAAATGGTACATAACATTTTATCATCTTCAACTATAAGGATTTTTTTTGACAAAACAATTTGATTTAGATAATAATTATTTCAACATTTAAATAGGACTTTATCCTGCACAAATTTTGCAAGATAAATAAATTCAAGCATAAATTTAATAAATTTTTATGAAATTTGCAAAAAACTTTAAAATTCAAAAATGAACCTTATTATTGACGTAGGTAATACATTAATTAAGCTCTTTTTTATTGAAAAAGGGAACATTTGTTACACAAAGCAGTTTAAGTCTGTTGACAAAATGGAAGTTTTTAATGTTCTTAATGATGATAATAATCCGGTTGACTATGCAATAATATCTTCAGTTATTGGTCTCTCAGATTCTTATTACGCACTTTTACGAAAATATTTTAACAATTTGGTTGTTTTAGATGAACACACAAAGCTACCCATTGTTAATAAATACAAAACCAGTGCAACACTTGGCAAGGATAGAATTGCGGCAATTGTTGGGGCACATACTATTTTCCCAGACACAAACGTTTTGGTTTTTGATGCGGGAACAGCTTTAACAATAGATTTTGTATCGGCAAAAGGTGAATTTTGTGGTGGAAATATCTCACCAGGTTTAACAATGAGGTTTAAAGCATTAAACTATTACACAAATAAATTACCTCTGGTTAAAAGTGAGGATTTTTTCCCATTAATAGCAAAAAGCACAAAAAAAGCTATTATTGCTGGTGTACAGAATGGATTAATTTTTGAGATTGATGGTTATATTAGCGAATTTAAACAAAAATATAATGACTTAAATGTAATTTTAACAGGTGGAGATAGTTTTTTCTTTGCTCATAAACTAAAAAACCCCATCTTTGCAGAACCTTTTTTAACAGCAATTGGATTAAATAGAATTTTAGAATATTATGTTGAATAAAAATAATCGAATATTTGCCTTGGGCATTTTTTTAATGTTAGCATTAAATGTTTATGCGCAAAATAACACAAGTTCGCCATACTCAATGTTTGGTATTGGTGAGCTTAGTAATGAAAGTTTTGGAAGAAGTATGGCTATGGGCGATGTTAGTTCGTCTTTATATTCACCCTTTCATTTAAATCCGGGAAATCCCGCATCATATATGGCGCTTGGGCCAAACTCATTTGTTTTTGAAGTTGGGGCTACTGCAAAGTACCTTATGTTAGAAACCCCAACAGACAAATATAAGGATTTTGGGGCAAATTTCAGTTATCTCTCTATAGGGTTTCCTGTAGTAAAGTGGTGGAAATCAGGAATAGGGCTTAAACCATTTTCAAGTATCGGGTATGATATTAAACAAACAGCTACAATAGAATTTGATGATACTGAGATAGTTAACACATATTATGGAGAGGGTGGAATTAGCAGTTTTTATTTCGACAATTCATTTAAGATATTAAAGACACTGTCGGTCGGTTTTAAATTGTCATACCTGTTTGGGCCACTTATTAATAGTAAAATGAGTACCAGCGCTAATGAAAATTCTATAGCAATAATAGATGAAAAAGACAAAGCAAATATTAGCTCTTTTTCGTATAAAACAGGGATACATTTTCATAAGAATTTAAGTGAAAATGTATTTTTAAGTATTGGTGCAACTTATGGAATTGCTTCTGATCTTAAGGCTGAACACCAACTGTTAGCAACAAATGTAGTTAGCCGGGTTAATGGCTATTTTATCGACACACTTAAAAATGAAATTGCACCAACTAGTGTTTTGCAGATACCCGAATCATATTCGGCAGGGGCTTCTGTTTTATTGAACAGGAAATTTGAGCTAGCCGTTGATTATTCAAAATCGAAATGGTCTGAATCGATGTATTTTGGAGAAGACCAATTGTTGTCCGATCAGGAAAAATTTGCTTTTGGCATAGAATATATGCCAGACTTCATGTCTATATCTTACTTGAAAACAGTCAGGTATAGGCTTGGAGCTAATTTTGCAAAATCATATTTGTTATATCAAGGAACCCAACTAAACAAATATAATGTGTCTTTTGGTATGGGATTACCTATTAAAAGGTCTGCTTCAATAGTTAATTTTGCAGTAAGCTATGGAAAAAGATATATCCCGGGCAGTGATATTTTAACAGAAGATTATTTCCAGTTTCAGCTTAATTTGAGTTTGCAGTCAATTTGGTTTAAGAAAAGAGTTTGGCAATAAATTAATAAAAAAGGTAATATTTACGTTATTACAAATATAAGTGAAATATAAAAATAGTAGTATGAAAAAGAGATTAGTGTCAATGATTATTGTATCAGTTTTGTTAGTTACAACAAATCTGCAAGCACAAACACCACAAGAATTGTTTAATGAGGCCTTTCCTAAATTAGGAAATGAGCTAAAATGTTCAGATGAAAAAACAAGTCTAAATGCGCAAGAAATTGCCGATTTCAGGACTGAATTAGGCAGGTTGTCTGATGCAAATGATGATTTGGTTGCTCATGAAGTTGGTGCGCTTACTGATGAAAACTTTAAAATTTTCACCAAAAAGATGTTAAAGAAAGCAGATACAAAAGCATTGGCAGTACTTTTGGCTGAAAAAAGAAAGGCCATTATTGCATATATGGGAACCAAAGCAAAATATGGTGCTGATGATGCTGAATGTAAAAAAACTATTGCTTTATATGAACAAGCAATGAAACAAAAAAGTTATGATGACGCATATAACCATTGGGGCGTATTATTTCATTTTTATCCAATGTCAAGAAAAAGTATTTATTCAAAAGCTTCGACATTGTTTACCTACAAATATAACAAGGCATCAAAAGAAGAAAAATCTGCATGGGTTGATACTTTAATGATAGTATATGATCAGAGGATTAAGTATTTTGGTAAAAGCAAAAAATATGGTAAAGGCTATATTTTGGGCAGAAAAGGTAAAGATTTACTAAAGTATAGGAAAGATGATTTTGAAAAAGCTTTCGGATACTTAAAAGAGTCCGTACAATTACGTGGCGTTAATTCTGAAGATGCTGTAATTTTAACTTATATGCAAGTAACAGAAGGAATGTTCGTAAATGAAAAAATAGGGGCCGATGTTGTCGTTGACACTTATTCGCAATTAAGTGATTTGTTGGTAAAAAAACTGCCCCTTACAAAAGATAAAAATAAAACCCAACAGGCAATTGATGGTGTTGATGATATTTTTTCGCATAGTAAAGCCGCAACTTGTGAAGGAATAATTGGTGCGTATGATAAGAAGTTTAAAGCTAACCCAACCGATGTTGAATTATTGGAAAAAATTGCTAAGATACTTGATGACAAAGATTGTACTGATTCACCATTATTTTTTGATGTCGCTGTTAAATTGAATGAGTTGAAACCTTCAGCCTTTGCCAGCTACAGTATCGCAAATATGAGTTTGAAAAAAAAGGAATATGAAAAAGCGGGAGAATTTTTAAATAAAGCAATTGAATTAGAAACCAATGACAGCTTAAAAGCCAAGTATTATTTTAAATTAGCCCAAGCAACAAACGAAATGGGGCAAAAAGTAAAAGCACGTTCTTATGCAAATAAAGCAATAGGTTTACGAAAAGATTATGGTGCACCATATGTTTTAATAGCAACTTTATATGCTTCAAGTGGTTGTAAACAATTAACCAAGCCAGAAGCTGAAATGCCACGGGTTAATTATTGGGTTGCAGTTGATAAATTAATACAGGCCAAAAATGCCGATCCTTCAATTGCTGACCAGGCTAGTAAATTAATTGGAATGTATAGTAGGAATTATCCCAATAAAGAAGATGCATTTTTCTACGGTGTAACAAAAGGGACACCAGTTATTGTTGGATGCTGGATAAACGAATCGACAAAAGCCAGGTTTTAATTACAAATTGAATAACCTAGGGAAACTTGCAATTAATATTGCGTTTATGGTTTTTTCTAACACATACAACAGCATTTGCATTATTAACTATTTTAGTAATGCAAATGCTATTTTCATATAGGAACGTTCATGAAATAAATTATTTTATATGTGTTCCTTAATGCCAACATATTTTTATAATTATTCTTCAATTCACGGATGGAATCGTTTAATAATAAACAGTTTTTGTTTTTTGTGTTTATTTTTTTCCTGAACACTCTTGTTTCTTGTTCTGATGAGATCCCTAAAATAAATCGTATTACAAGCAAAGAAGATTTACCCACAGTGGCTATCGATGAATTTAAAACCACTCTTACGGAAAATGGCAAAGTTACAGGGAAAATGAAAGCCAAAAGACTTGAACAATTTAATAAAGTTGTTGAACCACACATGAAGTTCCCCAAAGGTATTAGTGTAGTAACATACGATAATACAGGAGTTACAAAATCAAGCATGACTGCTAATTATTTTGTTTATTACAATAAAAAAGAAACATGGGAAGCGGTTGGTAATGTTGTTTTTTCAAATATTAATGGTGATATATTAATGACTGATCATTTGTATGGTGATGAGAAAGAAAACAAGATATACACAGACGAATATGTTGAAATAAAAAATGCAAACGGGAATATTATTAGAAGCAATTCGGGTTTTGAGTCTAATTCAAGCTTTACGATTTACAAATTTGTTGATGTTAGCGGACAGATAATGGTACAGGAAGAATTTGCCTCGGAAACTGATACAATAAAGTAGAGGAAACGGTAGTCTGTTCTTAATTTGAACTATAACTTAATTATTTATGAAACATGTTTGGTTAGTTGTCGCAATAATGAGTTTAATTGCTGCTGTACATAAGACATGGATGTTTGGGGTAAAAGAATCATATTTATTCTTTATCTTTGCTGTAATTGCGTTTTTAATGTATTTGGTTCGAAAAAAAATGGGTGATTCAAATAAAAAACAAAACCTTGAGTAACGAATTGTATTTCATATTATTGGCTATTGGTTTTTCAGCCTTTTTTTCGGGTATGGAAATTGCTTTTGTTTCAGCCAATAAATTGCGTATTGAGCTGGACAAAAAGCAAGGTATATTTGCCTCGCGTATAGTAAAGGTTTTTACCGGCAATGGTGCTCAGTATATATCTACTATGTTGGTGGGTAATAATGTTGCATTGGTGATTTATGGTGTTTTAATGGCCTCCATACTGGATCCTGTAATCAGGGAATACACCGATTCAGAAATGATTGTTTTGTTTGTCCAGACTATTATTTCAACCCTGATTATTTTAGTTACAGCAGAATTCTTACCAAAAACCTTGTTTAGGGTTAACCCAAACAAAATCCTGAATTTTTTTTCAGTACCCTTATGGCTTATATATTATTTATTATATCCGATTTCAAAACTTACGATATGGATTTCTTCTTTCTTGCTAAAATTAGTGCTTAAAGTTGATATTCTTGACGAAAAAGAGCAAACTGTTTTTAGCAGGCACGACCTTGACCATATAATTGATGCCAGCCAGCCGGAAATTGAAACAAAAGATGATATTGAACATGATATAAAACTGTTTCAAAATGCACTAGATTTTTCGCAGGTTAAATTAAGGGAGTGTGTTGTTCCAAGAACAGAATTGATAGCCTTGGAAATAAGTAACTCTATTGACAAATTAAAACAGAAGTTTATTGAAAGCGGGTTATCAAAAATATTGATTTACAAAGGAAGTATCGATAATATAATTGGCTATGTTCAATCGCCTGATTTATTTCACAACCCAAAAGATATAGGTTCGATGATTAAGTCGATGATTATTGTCCCTGAAACAATGCCGGCAAACAAGTT
>NBLH01000140.1 GCA_002084525.1 Bacteroidetes bacterium 4572_117
AAATTAAAAATGTACATATATTAAAAAAGTATATCATAAATAATTGATACTTTTATGTTTTAAATAATTTGAAAGTTGATTAATGAACATACAAAATTACATAGAAACAATAAACAAGCGATATAAATCAGGGATGGCCCGTGAACATTCTTATCGTGGCGATTTAGAAGATTTAATTCGTACAGTAGTTGAAGGAGTTGAAATTACAAACGAACCGGCAAATGTAACCGATTGCGGAAACCCCGATTATGTAATAACCAAAGGGAAAATACCTATTGGTTTTATCGAGGCTAAGGATATTGGCAAAGATATTACAAGCAAGAAAACCTGCTGCAAAATTTCTGTACATTTATAGGCCAAACAATAAAATCGAGCAAAAAACTTGCAGATATGATGGCTGCAAAAGCCCGCTTACTACAAAACATACTTGAGCGTGCCGTAAGTTCTGATGAAGAAAACAAAGAAGACTCATCGATAAAAGCACAATACGAAACATTTAAACAAATACTTATACACGACCTAACGCCACAAGCCTTTGCCGATATTTACGCACAAACTTTGGCTTACGGAATGTTTGCAGCCCGTTTGCACGATAAAACCCTGGATGATTTTAGCCGACAAGAAGCCGCAGAGCTTATACCAAAAACAAATCCATTTTTAAGACGATTGTTTGGCTATGTGGCAGGGCCAGATATTGACGATCGTATAAAAACCACGGTTGATAACCTTGCCGATGTGTTTCGTGCTACCAATGTAGATGCCTTATTGCATAATTTTGGCAAAAGCACACAAATGCACGACCCGATTATTCATTTTTACGAAGATTTTCTTGCTGCCTACGACCCAAAACTGCGTAAAAGCCGTGGTGTTTGGTACACACCCGAACCTGTTGTTAATTTTATAGTACGTGCTGTAGATGAGGTGCTTAAAACCGAGTTTGATTTAAAAGACGGCCTTGCCGATACCACAAAAACAAAGATAAAAGTAGATACACAAACCTACGACAAACGCACAAAAAAGTACAAACAAATAGAGCAAGAAGTACATAAAGTACAGATACTTGACCCTGCTACAGGAACAGGGACATTTCTTGCCGAAGTAGTGAAATTTATTTACAACAAGCGTTTTAAAGCAATGCAAGGCGTTTGGAGCAGCTATGTAGAAAACGACCTGATACCACGACTTAATGGTTTTGAGTTGCTGATGGCATCTTACTCAATGGCACATCTTAAACTGGATATGCTTTTGGCCGAAACAGGATATAAAGCAACAAAAAACGAACGTTTTAATATTTACCTAACAAACTCATTAGAAGAACACCACCCCGATACAGGCACAATATTTTCTAACTGGCTAAGCAGCGAAGCAAACGAAGCAAACCGTGTAAAACGCGATACTCCGGTAATGGTTGTTATGGGAAATCCACCTTATGCAGTAAGTTCAAGCAATAAAAGTGAATGGATAAATGAATTGATGAAGGATTACAAAAAGGATTTGAACGAAAGAAACATTCAACCTTTATCAGACGATTACATAAAATTTATCCGCTATGGCGAATATTTTATTAATAAAACAGGCGAAGGCATATTAGCATATATTTCAAACAATAGTTTTATTGATGGAATTATTCATCGAAAAATGAGAGAGCATCTGTTAAAAACTTTCGATAAAATTTACATTTTAGATTTGCATGGAAATGCAAAAAAGAAAAAGACTGCACCAGATGGTAGCCCCGACCAAAATGTATTTGATATAATGCAAGGCGTAAGCATTAATATTTTTGTAAAAAAGAAAAAATAATGAGTAACTTACAAAACATAGATAAAAACCTATTGCAAGACCTTTCTAAAATAATAGAACAAGGTAAAAAGCAAGTTGCTATTCAAGCAAATAGTGTTCTAACCCTTACGTATTGGCAGGTAGGAAAACGAATAAACGATAATATTTTGCAAAACAAACGTGCTGAATACGGGAAAGAGGTTGTAAAAAAAGCAGCTAATTTTTTAGTTGAAAAATATGGAAGAGGTTTTTCTCTTCGTAATATACGTAGGATGAGGCAGTTTGCCAATGAATTTCCTGATATTGAAATTGTGACACCACTGGTGGCACAATTAAGTTGGTCGCATTTTATAAGCCTTTTTTCTATAAAAAACAAAGATGCAAGAATGTTTTATGCAAAAAAATCAATAGAAGCATCGTGGGGAAAAAGAGAATTGAAAAAACAAATTGAACGAAAGGTTTATGAAAGGACTGAAATTGCTAAAATTCAAAAACCAGTAACCATAAAAAAAGATTTTTCGGAAATAAATGTTTTCAAAGACCCTTATTTTCTTGATTTTCTTGGTTTAAAAGATAGTTACCTTGAAAAAGACTTGGAAGCAGCAATTATTAAAGAAATGGAACTATTTATATTAGAACTTGGCAATGGTTTTTCTTTTATTGAACGACAAAAACGAATAATAATTGATGGCAAAGATTTTTACCTTGATTTATTGTTTTTTCATAGAAAACTAAAAAGACTTGTTGCAATAGAGCTGAAACTTGGTGAATTTAAGGCAAGTTACAAAGGACAAATGGAACTTTATTTGAAATGGCTTAACAGATACGAAAAAGAAGAAGGAGAAAATATGCCAATAGGGCTTATTTTGTGTACCGAAGCAAGTCGTGAACAAATAGAATTACTTGAAATGCACAAAGAAGGAATAATGGTTGCTGAATATTGGAAAGACCTGCCACCAAAAGAAAAATTAGAACAGAAACTCCATAGTATTTTATTAGAAGTAAAAGAGAGGATGGAAACTAAAAAAATTTTAGAAGAAAATTAAATTATGGCAAAACAAGATAAAACCCTCGCAAAAGTTTTTCATTTCGACCTTTATGGGAAACGACAAGAAAAATACGATTTCTTGAATGAAAATACTATAAAATCAATAAATTGGAATGAATTGGATAATAGAGAACCAGAATATTTTTTCGTAAAGAAGGATTTTGGAGGCAAAAATAAATATGAGAAGGGGTTCAAAATTGATGATTTTTTCAAACTCAATAGTGTGGGTATTGTAACCTCTAAGGATGCTGTATTAATAAATGATTCAATAGAAAAACTCATGGCTAAAGTTGAATCTTACTTTAATATTGAATTTAATAACCAACTCATACAAAAAATCGCTTACAGGGTTTTTGATGTCAGGTATCTGTATTATGACACAAAGCTTATTGATAGGGCAAGGGACAAGGTAATGAGGCATTTATTAAAGCAAAATATAGCTTTGGTTGCACCAAAGCAAGCAATAAAAGGCTTTAAACATACTTTCGTTTCAAATATTGTATGTGATAAAAATCTTATTGATTCAGCTGGTCAATTTGGTGCAGGCAATGTATTCCCCCTCTACCTCTACCCCGACAAAACCACCGATGGCATGTTTGCCGAAGACGGTTTATCGCAAAAAGGCAGTCCGGCAGGCTCACCACAGGACAGAAAACCTAATTTGAATATGGAAATAGTGGCAGAAATAGCGAAAAAATTAGCTTTGGAATTTATTTCGGAACCACTTGCAGAGACGCACGGCCGAGCGTCTCAACGTGAGCATACGTCCCAACAAAACCATACGTCCCAACAAGAGGTTTTCGCCCCAATTGATATATTGGATTATATATACGCAGTACTACACAGCCCAACATACAGAGAAAAATATAAAGAATTCCTAAAAATTGATTTCCCTCGTGTTCCTTATCCTAAAAATACCAAAGTGTTTTGGCAGTTAGTAAAATTGGGCAGCGAGCTTCGCCAAATACATTTATTGGAAAGCGAAAAAGTAGAAGAATATATTACAAGCTACCCAAAAGACGGTAACAATACCATTACAACAAAAATTGCCAAAAAAGATTGGGAACTAATCAAGGGGGCATGCCCCCTTGACAGTTCCTGTGGCAGAATATGGATAAACGACCAACAATATTTCGATAATATACCATTGGTAGCATGGGAATTTTATATTGGGGGTTACCAACCTGCACAAAAATGGCTAAAAGACCGTAAAGGACGTGAATTAAGCTTTGATGATATTCTGCATTATCAGAAAATAATTGTTGCATTAAGCGAAACAGACAGGATTATGAAAGAAATTGATGGAATTAAGATAGAATAATATGCAAGAAAACACCTCACAAATAATAATATATCAAACCGAAAGCGGAGAAACAAAGCTTGATGTTCGTTTTGAAAACGAAACTGTTTGGCTTACTCAATTGCAGATGTCAGAACTTTTTGGCAAAAGCAAAAAAACTATATCAGAACATATTGGTAATATTTTTAGAGAAGGAGAATTGCAAGAAAAAGTGGTTGTCCGGAAATTCCGGACAACCACTCAACATGGTGCTATTGTTGGAAAAACCCAAACAAGAGATGTCAGTTATTACAGTCTTGATGTAATAATATCGGTTGGTTATCGTGTAAAATCAAAACAAGGTACACAATTTAGAATTTGGGCAACTCAGCGCTTAAAAGAATATATAATAAAAGGTTTTGCCTTAAACGACGATAGGTTTAAAACAGGCAATTCGATGAATTATTTTAGCGAACTGCAAGAGCGTATTCGTAAAATACGTATTTCGGAACGTTTTTTCTATCAAAAAATTAAAGACATTTATGCAACAAGTATAGATTATGACCCAAAAGACGAAAATACATTGATGTTCTTTAAAATAATTCAAAATAAATTACTTTGGGCAATTAGCGAGCAAACAGCAGCAGAATTGGTTTATCGCAGAGCTGATGCAAGTTTACCCCTTTTAGGGATGCAATCTTATGACAAAGAGAAAAGTTCAAAAATAAAGAAAAATGAAATAAGTATTGCAAAAAATTATTTGAAAGAAGATGAAATAAAATTGCTTGGTCTAATTGTGGAACAATATCTTGCATTTGCCGAAACAATGGCACTTGAAAATACACCAATGTATATGAAAGATTGGATTAGTCGGTTAGATATTATTGTACAACTTAACGGAAAGGAACTTTTAACACACGCTGGAAAAATAAGTCATCAAATGGCCTTAGAAAAGTCAAGTGAAGAATTTAAAAAATATAAAGAAACTCAAAAACTACTTGAAAAAGAAAACAGTTTGAAAGAGCTAGAACAAGACATAAGAAAATTATCAAAAAAAAATCTATAAGCTCTGAGCGAACTTACAAGGTATGGGTTGGAAAGATTTTATTTTGTAAGATGCAAGCATCTCTAATTACCAATTAACTAATTACTAAAAATATGAGCAATAGAATTTCAAATTTATTTCAGATAAAATACCCGATTATACAGGGTGGTATGATTTGGTGCAGCGGCTGGGAATTAGCTAGTGCCGTGAGCAATGCCGGGGGACTTGGTTTAATCGGTGCCGGTTCAATGTACCCCGATGTGTTAAAAGAACATATCCAAAAAACAAAAAAGGTAACAAATAAGCCGTTTGGAGTTAATATCCCGTTGATTTATCCTGCTGTTGAAGAACTTATAAAAATAATTGTTGAAGAAAAAGTTCCAATAGTTTTCAGTTCGGCAGGTAACCCCAAAACTTGGACAAAAATACTACAAAATGAAGGGATAAAAGTTGCCCATGTGGTTTCTAATGCAAAATTTGCTACAAAATCGGAAGAAGCAGGTGTTGATGCAATTGTTGCAGAAGGTTTTGAAGCAGGTGGGCACAACGGACGTGAAGAAACCACTACTTTGACCTTAATACCTTTGGTAAGAAGTAAAACAACCGCCCCTTTAATTGCAGCAGGCGGTATTGCCACCGGCAAGGCCATGTTGGCAGCCATGGTGCTTGGTGCCGATGGTGTACAAATGGGAAGCCGTTTTGTTGCATCAACAGAATCATCGGCACACCAGAATTTTAAAAATGAAGTAATAAAATCGGGAGAAGGTGCAACACGACTGGCCCTAAAAAAGCTAATACCGGTACGTTTACTTCATAATAATTTTGCCCAACAGGTTGAAAAAGCCGAACTTGAAGGCAAGTCTGTTGATTTCCTTAAAGATTTATTAGGAAAAGCACGCTCGAAACAAGGTATGTTTGATGGGGATATTGTAGAAGGGGAATTAGAAATTGGGCAAGTTGCAGCCATCATAAACAAAGAACAATCTGTTCAAAATATTATTAATGATATAATATTAGAATATAAGGTTGCAAAAAACCAAATGGGCCATGTAAAGTTTGCATTATAAAATCAATATTCAATAACCAGAAAACAAATAAACAACTGATTAATGACTAATATTCAATAGTAAACCATGAAAAAAATTGTCAGCAAATTATTTTATAATGAAGTAAATGTATAAAAAGCTGTCAACCATATTCATGAAAGAACAAATATTCAACACTAAACATTCAACACTCAATACGCAACATTCATCATTAAACATTCAATAACCTAATGACTAATGACTTAATAAACAAATAACCAAATCACTTAACCTTAAGCCTAACCCCTTCGCTATGCGATGTAAATTCAGGTGCGTACATACATTGTATTGTTGTTATGCCATTCGAAAAATCGCCCTTGTGTGTTACCCTTAATGGATACTCAAATACATATGTACCTTTTGGCAATACCGACATAAAAAAATTGGTTGCGGCATCTTTTGTGCTTTCATAATAACCTAATCCATCTTGGTATCTATACTTTGAAAAAACATTTAAAGGTTCAAAACCCGAAGCCCGCATATCTTTCATATGCACATATTCCATACGGCGGTCAACTTTTAAAACAATGCGTACAATTACTTTATCGCCTAATTTTAGTTTAGTTTTTTTTGTGATTGGCACAATTACAGGGCCGCTGGCAGATGCTTGCTCTAAAAATAGTTTTTTATTGAGCTTCAAAGGGGTTTTATGTGTTGTAATTTTATCCAAATCTTCAAAATATTGCCAGTACAAAGCACCCCAGGCCACGCCTTCGTCTTCTTTTTGCAGGTTGACTTTGCCCATTTCGGGTTTTATTTCATTTTTATCCCATGAGGTTTTAAAATATCCTGTTCCGGCTTCAACTTGCGAGCCTTCAATTTTAGTTGGGTC
>NBLH01000141.1 GCA_002084525.1 Bacteroidetes bacterium 4572_117
TAAAAAGCAAAAAAATGGCCTAGTAAAAATAATGCAGAAATAAATTTAAGTATAGGAAGGTTTATACCAAACATCCAAATAAATATACTTAATAAAACCGGATAAAGAGGCCCTTGGAATGTCGGGAATTTAAACTCGTTTAAAAAATCCCAGGCTTTTATAATGTATGTGGCATCATCTCCTCCAACACTTACTTTCATATCAAAAAGTAAAATTGTAAACAGGAAAGTTATTGCAAAAAATATTTTAAAAAAAATATTCTGCTTTTTTGTGAAATATTGGTCAATTATTGAAAATAAATCACTTGGCAATTGTTTGGCCTTGACCTTTTTGCTTTTTCCCTGATTCTTTTTTAAGGCCGATTTAGATATTTTTTTCTGCTTTGTCACAATATTAAGTTTGATAAGCACTAAGTGCTATTTAATGTTGCTTACGCACTGGTGCAAATATCTTACAATATGCAAGTTGCGTAAAAGTAAATATACAATTAATTTTGTCTGGGTTTAAAGAACCTTTAAAAACCAATTTTTATAGAACACCTAAATTATGTTTGGCCGCAAATATATTAAAATTATTGTTTATTGTTGCTGCAAGATTTTTTTTATCTCTAAATCGATATGCCCCCAATTTAAAAATAGCTCATTTATTTTTGTCTTTAATAATTTTTCATCTTTCTCATTTAAAGCAATATTTTCAATTTGCTTTGCAGTTTCAGATAAATCGTCCCTACCAATATATCGGAATGTTGATTTCATTGAATGGGCAGTCAATTTTATATTTTCAAACTGCCCGTTTTCAAGAAAAGTTGTTAGGTCTTGTAACTGAGAAGGCATTTCATTAGAGTAGGTTAAAATTGTTTGATTAATTTTTTTACGGTCATTTTTAAAAAGGTTTTCAAAAAAGCCCAAGTCTATTACCAAACTATCAGGTTTTTTAATAACATCTTTCTCATGCTCCCGCTTTTCTGTATTTGTTTTTGAGTGTGTTAATTGGTCAATTTTTTCAAATAATTTTACCGGATCAATAGGTTTCGATATAAAATCGTTCATGCCGATTAATTTCCCTTTTTCAATCTCTTCTTTAATTGCATGAGCTGATAAACCTAAAATTGGAATAATGTTTTTGGGGGTTTTAAGTTTCTCCCTTATGTACTTAGTGGTTTCGTAGCCATCTAATTCCGGCATCCTAATATCCATGATAATTAAATCATAATGGCTGTTTTCTAGCATTTTTAGAGCTTCACGGCCATTATAAGCTTCATTAATTTTTATTTTATTGCAGTGCATAAGAAGCGTGTCTTTCAATAAAGTCATATTTAACAGATCGTCTTCAACGGCTAATATTTTTAATTGTTCTTTCACAATGGTTAGTGTTGGTTCATCTTGTCCATCCGTAAAGTCGCTATTTTATGATTACACACCCATGGTGCTTTTTGTAACTAGCTAATTCTCATTCCTGAGCTTCGCCAGGACTATTGATTGTCGCACCGTTTGTGCTTTTATGGATGTACATTAATTACTGATGTTTCGCAGCAAAATTCATATAATAAATATAGAAAACATACACCCGTACCACCGCTTGAGCGGTGGTACGGATATGTTCACTAAGAAAACCAATTCTGATCAAATTACAAAAAAGAGCTTGTAATTTGCTGTAATTAAACTATATGCATCATTGTATGTTTCCTAAACAACCGAATAGCCTTCCATTATAACATGTGTTAAACTTTAGTTATACTGAAAATGGGTTAAATTAGACTTTTAAAAAGTTGTTTGTTGTTGAATATCAGTTTAATGAACAATTTAACAATTTAATCATTTAAAGTATATGATTTATGGATTTTAAAAAACGACATTCACTTTTGGGTGGGCCTTTTTATATTTTTTTATCAGAAACGATGCTATTTTTGTGTTATAACATTTAATGGTTTTTATATTGTTAAGCCCCATTATAGGTTTCAAATAAAACACGCTTGTACTTGAAAATTCAAGATGTTTTAGTTGATGTAACTTTACTAAATACTTCAAACCCTTTATTTTTGTCCCCGAAACTTTTAGCACTTTTAAACCTGTTAAGTTTTGGATATATTCAAGGGTTGAAACTTGGGTATTTGAGCAATCTAATGCTTTAAGTTTTGAATGCCCCATTAATGGTTCAAGGCTTCTGATTGGGTTTCGGGCACAATTTAAAACTTGAAGGTTTTTTAGGTTTTTTATGGCTATCAAATCCATAACATCTGTATCTGAAAATTTTAAGGTTTCCAACTCAAGCAATTTTTCAACAGGTTTTAAACTTGAAATACCCGAATTATTTTTTAAATCCAACTCCCTTATGCTGGTAATTTGTGCTAATTGTTCCCTATTTGGTTTTTTGACGTAAGGGACTTCGGCTTTAAAAATATTTTTCCACTTATCATCTAGCAAATTCCACCATTTATTTAATTCTTCTGTTTGATAAACAATATTGGCATCGGGTTTCCTAACTTTAAAAACCTTAACAGCAACCGCACCAATTTTAGTATAATCAGCATATATCAACTTTATTTGCTTTAAATTTGCAACAGAAAGCAAACTTCTTATTTCTGTACTATCGGCCTTAATTATTTCCAGTTTATTACATCCGGTTAATAGCATTTGGCTTATAGCTGTACCAGAAAAATCAAGTTTTTCTAAATTAGATAGCCTTGAAAGGGGCTTCAGGTCAGTAACTCCTGTATAACTGCAATTTACTTCGCTAAGTTCAATTAATTGAGACAAAACGCTCAAGCTGGTAATTTTTGTCCTTGAAATATTAATTTTCTTTAAACGTATTAAATTACTAACCGGATCTAGTGTAGTAATGTCCTCATTCCCTGATATATCTATATTAGTTGTTAAGCCTAGGCGATGCAAAGCAAGTTTGTCTGGTTTGTTTGTTCCTATAATTTTTCCAAATACTTTTTTCCACCCATCTGGCATTTTCTCCCACCACTGTAAAAGCATATCTGAATTATATATCACCAAACACTCATTATGTTTTTCCATCTGGCATTTTCTCCCACCACTGTAAAAGCATATCTGAATTATATATCACCAAACACTCATTATGTTTTTGCATATAATTATTGGCTATTTTTTCGCTTATGCCTGAGTTATCGCAGTATATTGTATTTAGTTTATGATTTTCCAAACTTTTTAAATCTGATACCTTGGTGTTATCGAAATGGATAACTTTTAGTTTTGTAAAATCTTTTAATTGCTTTAAATCTGATACTTGTGAAAACGAAAAACTGATCCTTTCCAATTGGTGCATTTTTTCGATACCTTTTAACGAATTAATTTTTGTATTGTCAAATTGAAGAACTCTTACTTTTTCATAATCTGAAAGGGCATTCAAATTCATGACTTTTGTTCCTGATAAACGCAAGTCTTCAAGGTTTTCAAGGTATGTTAAAGGCTCTAAGTCAGACACGCTTGTAAATTCAAACGAAAAACTTCTAAGGCTATCCATATTTTCTAAAATAGTGATATCTTCAACAGCTGTGTGATTAATGCTTAATTCTCGTAGGCTTGACATGTATTGAAGTGCAGCTATAGATTTTATTTTTGTTGAATTGCATTCAAGCACCTCCATTTTGTTAAGATTACGCAAAGGATATAGATCCGAAACCCCTGTTTTGCTGATGTTAAGTTTTTTCAATTGGCTTAACCTGTTTAGTGGCTCGATACTGTTAATTTTTTTACCGGACAGGTTTAATTCTTTAATTTTCAACACCCCTTTTAATTGGGCAAAAGTTAATGGTTCTTTTAACTTGTTTTTCTCTAAAAAAACAGCTTTCCATGTTTCGCCAATGTCTTTCCACCAAGTATTTAATTCCTCTTCTACGTTTAATTTTGTTGTATAAACGCTGGCAATTTTCATGTTTTGTTCATCCTCGTTTAGGTTTATTTCAAAAAAACGGTCTTTAAAAACATCAATTTTTTTATCACCAATAGTAGTTCCTTTGATGTTACTAATTGCTGTAACCTTATAAACAGGCATGTTTTCTGCATTGTTGAATTTCTCAACACTTTTTATCTCAAAACTAAAGCGTACATTTTTAAAGAAAAAATCAACATCCTGCAAATAAGCCTGTACACCTTTATATGTAACCATATCGCGATTTTCGTCCAAATCATCTTCAATTTGTACTTTATCGTCGATAAAGATTTTACTGAAGCTTTGATTAATCATAATCTGTTTTTCTTTTACAGGAGTATATGGGCTTCCCAAAGCATTTAATGTCCCTTGTAAAAATTGCACAATTTGTTCAGCCTGAATTTCGTATTTATCAACAGCTACTGTGTCAGTTTTTGGGCTGTTGTTTTCTTGGGCAGCTAAATTGCCCGATATTAACAACATACCAACAATTATTAATTTAAAGGTTTTTAATGATTTCATTTTTGTGTTTTAATTGTTTATTATTACATTATTTATTGATATTAAGCGTTTTACAGTTTGCAATATTAAGCCTACGAGTGGTGTTAACCCTCGAAGGGTTTTTTGCTACAATCATTTTCGTGTATGTTTAACCCTAATCATAGCCTACCCCGTTTTTTTTTCAGGGGGCGTTCTAAAATATTATATTGTCAAAATTACAATAAATATCATTGTAATAAAACCCAATATTTAAAACATATTTGCTAATTTCATATTTGTTATTGAATATGTCCGCTATTTATTGCGATTAATTAGTTTTATTAACGATTTTTTTTCTTTTTCAGGAATATTTATGAGGTTTGATATTAGCCAGCCGGAATTATCTCCTTTGCGATTAAAATTTTTCATTTCAAAATACCAATCATTTATCTGGAATACATGAAATTTAACATCTGAAACTGATTGGAATTTGAATTTCCCTTTTTTTAACTCGTACAAAAACAGGCTTAAATAATCGGGCGAAAAGCTTTTTTCGGTGTAGTATTCCATTTGTTTATAATGTTTAAAAGTTTTCCGCAGGTTCATAAATTCAAGTTCGTGGCTCATTGGGTGTATAAACTTATAATCTGTTGGTGGGTTTTGATAAAACATTTTGTCAAACTTATGAAAATATGCATTAATCAGCGACCATTTGTAACCCCCGGTTTCTTTTTCAATCCTGAAATAAAGTATAATATCCTCTATTTTACCAAGATACATAAACTTGGCATTTACTTCGGCAAACCAATCTTTACCATAAAAATCGTATACGGAAGGATTTTCAGGCTTTGTTATATCATTAAAAAACTTACTTTTCAGGCTGCTGTTAATCGAGTGGTTTTGATTATCAAAAAGCCCCTGGAAGTACCTTTTTCTAAGTTTTGTACTCCTGTATTTTTTATCTTTTGGGTAAAGCCGTTTGCCCCGCAGATCCTCTTCTCCGTTAAACCTCCTTATAAATTGGTTAACTTGTTTTGTTGAAGCGTAAAGCGATGAAATGTCTTCGTCTTGTACGTATTCCTGGGCATTTGCACTAAAGGCGCAAGCATTCAATGCTAAAATTGCTATTATCAGATTAAATTTGCTCATACTTTCAATACTTCGTTAAATTATAGATTTTAAATTGATCCCTTCTGCTTGCTCAGGGTAAAAGGCTTTAAATTAACTCTCTAACAATCAAGGCTTTAAAACAATAAGGTTCGTTTTTATAAGCTTTTGATAACTGGTGTCATGTCAAGGCTGCTTTGAGGTCAACCTAGTGTTATGTCAAATAAAACCTAGCAGGTCTGAATTAATTTAATGTTCTGCAATTAGCTATTTCACAAGCAATTAACAAATATAGACCTACTAGGTTAGCGTCATACTATGCTTGACTTGACACTAGCAGGTTTGGATTAATTAATGTTCTGCAATTAGCTATGGTACAAGTAATTTAACAAATGTAAACCTACTAGGTTAGCCATACCATGCTTGACTTTATAATAATTCTTTAAACGAAACGCAAATTGTGTTATTTCAATTGGTGGCAAGCAGAAAATAAAAAACCTTGAACCAAAACCAAAAAAAGGCAGCACCAACCCTTTAAGATTGATGCTGCCATAGCTAGGGTTTTTTATTTTTTAGTTTCCTTTACACGTATGTCCCCAAGTAAAACATCCCAAAAACCAACAGGTATGCCGTCAATTTGGGTCCGTTTGCGTTCAACATAAACAGTAATGTCCTTTTTTGTTGTATCAACGTATTTTAATCCTTCTTTTGTTACACCTTCAAATTTTTGATAAATTGTAATCACGCCAACATATTTGCCATCGGGCTGTTTAACCAAATCGCTTACATATTGTATGTTGAACCATGTAATATTCACTTTCTCATAATTCAACCTCATCAATCTTTCAAGGTAAGCTTTAATAGGGTAATAATTTACTTTTTTCCTATAACGCGATGAAACCCCCATTTCGCTACCATCCATAAACAGTTCCAAAGTACGTTCAATTACCCTGTTTGCTTCAGACCATGGAGTTTCCTTGTTGCCAATAATACTAATGTATTTACTTAAATCGCGGACTTTTTCAAGAGCCAGCGAATCAACAGCTGCTTTTCTTTTTGGGCTTAAATCGCCTTGGGCAAATATATTTGAGCTAAATACAAATGCCATCAGTATAATTAATGTTTTTGATGTTTTCATCTGTTTGTTTTTTAATTAATTTTTTCTTAAAATTAATGTTTTTATTTTGTTGTTTGCATCCCACTTTATTTCATCCACAGTATTTGTATTGTTTTTAGTGTCTTTCAAGTAATTTAGGTAGCTGCTGATGTTTGTGGGTTCATCATAGTCCTTTTCACCACCTTCCTCGGCAATTATAACTAATACGTTTGATTTGTCAGAAGAAAACATTTTTAGTGCCTCAGTGATTTGCTTGTTTGCATCATCTTTGTTTGGTGCACTTGCAATTTTAGTAAAATAACTTTTTAGCATATTTTCCGGTTTCGCTGCCTCTTTTTTCTTTTCTAGCTCTTCTTTTTCAATAGCTATTTTTTCGTCAACACGGGCAATTAGTTTATTCAATTCTTCATCGTCAAGTCCAAGATTTTTAATGTCGTTTACAATTTTTTCTTTTTCCTCAATCGTCATCGTCCCATCATCGTTCAATAATTTGTACAAGGCTAGTTTGCTTTTAGCAATATCAGGGTTTACAACTTCAACAACATCTTTTTCTGTATCGGCAACTTTCTTTTTTGTTTTGCACGAAGAAAGACCAAGCAAAGAAATTGAAATTGCAAGGATTAACAGTTTGTTCATTTTATTGAAAATAGAACTAGATAAGTGTTTTTTTGTTTTCATACGATTTTTTTTTAGTAATTTTTATAACTGGCATTCAAAAAAATGCTTGATTAATAATTATTTTATCATTATTTATTTTGCACTAATTTACGTACTAATATGGAACGCACAAAATTTATTTATAGTCTGTATTTAAAAATCAAAAGTTAACTGTATTGGCATTTTTTGGTTATTGCAAGAAAATAGCTTTGAAACCGATATGCCTAATAAACGCACTTTTTGATTTGAAAAATCAATATTTTCGAATATATCGATGGTGTTTTTCCATAATAAATCAAAGTGCTTAATTTCACTGTTAAAAGTTTTGCTTCTTGTAATTTGTTTAAAATCAGCAAATTTCACTTTTATAGTTAAAGTTTTTCCATACGATTTTGATTTTTCAATACGCTGTATTAATTTTTGGGCAATAACAAACAGCTCTTTTTTCATAGCTTCGGTGTCGTCAATATCGTATTCAAAAGTATTTTCGGCACCTACTGATTTTCTTAAACGGTTTGGTTTAACCTCTCTTTTATCAATAGCCCTAGAAATATGATAGTAATAGCTTCCCTGCTTCCCAAATTTTCGGATAAGGTCAAACTCTGTTAATTTTTTTAAGTCTTTTCCAAACGAAATTTCTAATTTATGCATTTTTTGCGCCGTTACTTTGCCAATCCCAAAAAATTTTTCAATAGGCAATTCTTCAACAAATGTTTCGGCATCTTCCGGTTTTATCAAAAAAAGCCCATCAGGTTTTTTATAATCAGAGGCAATTTTTGCCAAAAACTTATTTATTGATATACCTGCCGATGCTGTAAGCCCGGTTTCATCTTTTATACGTTGTTTTATTTCTTTGGCAATAAGTGTTGCCGAAGGCCGCCCTTTTTTATGTGTGGTAACATCAAGGTAAGCTTCATCAAGCGAAAGCGGCTCAACCAAATCGGTATATTCCAAAAATATTTGCCTTATTTGGTTCGAAACCTCTTTATAAGCTTCAAAACGTAGTTTTACAAAAATTAGGAAAGGACATTTTTTTAAGGCTGTTTTAGATGGCATAGCAGAAAAAACACCATATTTACGTGCTTCGTAACTTGCCGCTGCAACTACCCCCCTGCTACCCATGCCACCTACAACAATAGGTTTTCCACGCAACTCAGGATTATCGCGTTGCTCAACAGATGCAAAAAAAGCATCCATATCAATGTGGATAATTTTACGGGTATTTTGCATTGTTTTATTTCTGTTTTTTTTATTTCAAGTGATACATTACCGATTTATCAAAAGTGGCATACAAGGCATTCTTAATCCCGGCTTGTTTTAGGCCTTTATTTGTCCAGTTATTACATGTGTTAAACAAATGGTATGTTCCATTTGCTTGATAAAATTTTTCGTTAAAGCTGTATTTGCTGTTTGGTGTAATTTTAATTGTTCTATTTTTTCCGTTTTGCTTAAACGACCCTGCAACAAAAGTAGTGATTTTCTGAAATTGAACATCATTAGCAATTATTTTTACTGTTTTTTTACTTATTTGTGGTATTTGCTTATAACCAGATACTTGCATGATAGTTTTGGTTGGTAAAAAGGCAGCTTTTATTGCTGTTGATATTTCCAAATCATCCCATGTTGGTGTATTAAGGTAAAATTCTTTATCGCCCCAACCAAACTCAAAATATTTATAGCTTCCGTTAATTTGCAAATACTCACCCCAGTTTAAAAAATCTGTTTTAGCCGGTAAAATTATGTTTGTATGTACACCATTTGTACTTATATAAATTTCTGTACCCTCTTTTGATTCTTCATAATTTGAATTGACAGGGATAATGGTGCATAATGCTGTCAATAAAAGAAACAAAAGAATTGCACTAATGACATAAAGTAAACTTTTCAGCAGGATTTTCAACTATTTATGTTTTTTGTGTGTATCTATACCATGAAGCATAAAAATTAAATGCTCAAGGGTTTTAAGTATTTCGCCCATATATTCGCGAACCGCTTTAACACTACCTGGTAAACTGTATACCTGGCTTTCGCCCATTACACCTGCAACACCCCGGCTCAACAATGCATTTGGTATTTTTTGACCAAATTTCAACCTAATATTTTCCATTATTCCCGGAATTTCTTTATCCAGCACTTTTTTCATCACTTCAGGGGTAAAATCACGCGGGCCGATACCTGTACCTCCTGTTGTTATAACAATATCTGCTTTATTTTCCTTCGCAAAAAGCAAATTTTTACTCAGCAATAAAGCATCGTCAGGAATAATAACAGACTTGATAGAAAATGCCCATTCTTTTTCTTTAAAATAACCATCTAATAGTTTTACGATCTCAGGGCCGCTTAAATCGGAATATTCACCCCGGCTTGCCCTATCGCTAAGCGTAATAACTCTTATGTTGAGTTTCCGTTTGTTTTTAAATTCTTCTTTTGTCATTTCAGATGCATTTTTTATTTTTATAGAATAGTCGGTTTATTATATACTGAGCGGTCATAAATTGCGTTTTTCTATACTGTGTAAATAAATAATAATCAACACATTAAATATAGTACCAAATCTCAAATTATGACCAGTCGAAGTATAGAAACGCTTTTTCGATCAATTAAGGGCATGGTTAACGCAGATAAAAGCGGATTTTTTTTATCCGTAAAATCAGTGTTACGAAGTATCCGCGTTATCAGCGTTCCAAAAATCGACTAAGCTCATTAATCAATTCCCCTTTAAAGGAGATGGTGTTATCATTAAACCATTTTTTTCAAATCTGTGCTCGTA
>NBLH01000142.1 GCA_002084525.1 Bacteroidetes bacterium 4572_117
TCTTTAATACAGCGTAAAATGTCTATCGGCTATAATAGGGCAGGCCGTATTATCGACCAGTTGGAAGCTGCTGGCATTGTTGGCCCTTTTGAAGGTAGCAAAGCGCGTCAGGTACTTATGCCTGATGAATATGCCTTAGAACAATTTTTGAAGACGATTTAACGTTTGATGTTAAATCACAAATTTTGATTGGATAATTGGGGACGGAGGAAAAAATAAATACATGAAAAAAATACTTTTAATATCGATAGCTTTTCTTGTGATATTTTCTTTGCAAGCACAAAAAGAGGAAAAAGCCAAGAAAATTTTAGAACAGGTAACGCAAAAAACTAAATCGTATAGTTCCATAAAAATAAAGTTTAATTATGTCATAGATAGTAGGGTTGATAAAATGAAGGATACCACAAAAGGTGTAATTTATTTGAAGGGTGATAAATTTAAGTTGTTTTTTCAAGGGAATGAAGTCTTTTCTGATGGGGAAACTGTATGGACCCACATGATTGATGCAGGTGAAATAACAATAAATGATGTTGATAAAGAAGACGATGGTGCGTTAAACCCTATAAACATACTTACAATGTACGAAAAAGGTTTTAAATACCGGTTTATGGGTGATATAAAAGAAGGGGGGGAATTATTTTCGCAAATAGATTTATATCCTGAAAATCAAAACAAAAAAAGCTACTCTATAATTAAGTTGAAAATTGACAAAAAAAATAGCCATTTGAGGTCAATTAAAATGGTAGGTAAAGATGGTATTGATTATATTTTAGATTTGGTACAATTTAAACCAAATGCAAAGGTAGTTGATAGTATGTTTAGCTTTAAGCCTGCAAAATACCCCAAAAATATTGAAATTAATGATATGAGGGACTAAATTAATTTGAAAATTGGAAGATGTGAAAATTTGAAAATTAAAGCAGCTCAATTATTCTGTTGTAAATGAAATAATTCAATATCAATGTCAACTTTTACCATAACAATTCTTAAGGAAACTAACTCTGACATAATCATAAAAATAAACAATGAAAAAACTATTTTATTCCCTGGCCTTTTTATTGATTCTATTATTTGCATGTAGCAAGCAAACAAAACTTGTAGAATTAAAAGATCACAAAGCATTTGTTGAGGCAATTTCAAAAAATAAAAACAGCTTTTATTATATCGATAATAATTCATACCCAAAAAACAGGAAAGTATTACCCATTGGGATTTTTGATTCAGGAATTGGCGGTTTAACCGTTATGGATGCAATAATCAATTTCGATAAGTTTAATAATTCCAATCTGTCTATTGGGACAGACAGTGTTAAAGACTTTGTAAATGAGCGGTTTATATATCTTGCCGACCAAGCGAATATGCCTTACAGCAATTATGCCGAAGTAGGGAAAGAAAATTTGTTGGCTGAGCACGTTTTAAAAGATGTTCAGTTTTTAATGGGTAATAATTATTATTTATCGAACAAGCATGAAAATTACCAAACAGACAAACTTGCTGTAAAATCAATTGTAATTGCCTGTAATACCGCCACTGCCTATGGTAAAGCCAAAGTTGATGAACTAATGGAAGTTACCGGGTTAAATGTTAAAGTAATTGGTGTAATTGATGCAGGCTGCCTTGGTGTTTTTGATGCACTTAAAAACGACGAAGATGGTGTTGTAGGGATATTTGCCACCCCGGCAACTGTGGCTGCAAATGCATATCCTAAAACATTGCAAAAAATTTTAAAGAAAAATGGCTACAAAGCTAACATAAAAACCTACCAGCAGGGCGGTAAAGGTCTTCACGAATCAATTGATGAGGATTTGCATTTTATTGATAGTGAGCGTATTAAGCCAGCTTCTGACTATATCGGTCCTTCTACACAAAACAAAAAGTACTTATTAAAAAAAGAGTTATTAGATTATTATAATTTTAATACACAAAATAACGGCTTGCTTTTCAATAAAGAAACCCCAAACTTGTCAGATACTATACAGATTAATTCGGTTGAAAACTATGTACGCTACCATATTGTCAATTTATTAGAAAAAATTCGGGAAAAAGATGCAAATTTACCTTTGAAATCGATTGTTTTAGGCTGCACGCACTATCCGTATGTTGTTGATACAATCAATACCGTTTTAAACGAACTAAGGCAACTTAAGGTAAATGAGGAATACCCGTACAAAAACATTTTGGCAGGTAATGTTGAATTGATTGATCCGGCGCAAAATACAGCTAAAGAGCTTTTTGAATATTTGAAAGAAAACAATATGTTTAGCGATGAAAATACCCAATTACAGAAAACTGACCAATTTTACATAAGTAAAGCCAATATAAGCAACCCAAAAGTTGAAACAGAAAATGGCAAATTTACTTACGATTACAAATACATTGTCAGGAAGCCTAACGATATTCAGGAATACGTAAAAATTGTCCCCTTTAGCAATAATGCTATTTCAAAGGATATTTTGCTAAATATTAAAAACCGCTTGCCCGAAACCTATAAAAAAATTAATGAATATATCGTAAATGATTAATCTCCTGGTTATTTGATTATCGGGTTATTTGTTTATTCGGTGATGGTAAAATCATCAAATAAACTAATAAACAAATCATCAATCATCATTCAAAAATATTATTACCGTACAAAAATATTATGAAAATTAATTTTAAAGATTATTCAGTTTTGACATTAATTGGGGTAAATATTTTTCCTATTATTGGGGTAATATTTTTTAGCTGGGATATTTTTGAAATTGTTATGCTGTATGTACTTGAAACCTTTTTGATAGGCTTATTTAATATATCAAAAATGGCATTTACAAAAGGTAATGCAAAGTTTTTTCTGATACCATTTTTTCTTTTCCACTATAATTTTTTTATAATAATTCAATCTGCTTTTGTTGTAATTTTATTGGGCAATGGCACTGAAAGCCTGATTGAGGTGCTAACAAACAGCAACTTTATTATAGCAAACATATTAATTATTGTTAGTCATGGTGTTTCTATGCACAAAAATTATATTAACCGCAAAGAATATGAAATTATTAAAATTGAAAAGTTTATGATTGCCCCCTACAAGCGTATTTTCGTACAGCAATTTACGGTAATAGGCGGTGCATTTGTTGTATTACTGCTAAAAGCCCCAATGGGATTTCTAATAATTTTAATTATTATGAAAACTTTCTTCGACCTGAGGGCACACCATAAATCTCATACCATTAATTAGTGTCCATCTATAAAAGCAACGGTGTGATAATCAATAGCCCTGTGCAAAGCTCAGGGGCGAAAATTAGTGAGTTACAAAAAGCACTAAGGTGTGTAATCATAAAATAGCGACTTTACGGATGGACTAATTATTTCACAAATGGCGACCTAAATAGCTAAATTATGCCAATTTCTTTCTTTTGTATGGCAGTTGTTATATTTACGGAATATAACTAATTATAATATTCTAAACCCAGCAGTAACTTTAAAAAATTCTCTAAAAAATTTATAATTTGTTGAACAGTTGTATGGTGCGTACGATGATTTAAATCCAATAATGTCTTGTGAGTTTGAATAAATTAAATTTGCAAAAAATATCTCACCATTATAGCCCAAAGCAACTTTGCCTAAATAATAAACAGATAGCCATGGTCCAAATCTTGTTCTAATGTTATTTTCTAAATTGTACCATTTAAGCTGAAAATTCATACCTCCAGCAGCAATAAACGATAAACTGAAATAACGTTTTATTATTAAACTATATCCAATACCTGGAGCAAATTTCGCCGATAAAGTACTCAAATTGTACATATCCTTTGTTCGAGGGAAAAACTCTTGCTGGGATTCTAAAATTAACGAGTTACCTTTTTTATTTTTTACACCTATATAATTTGCACCCATAAGCATTATAAAAGAACCTGCTGTTTTCTTTTGACGTTCGGTTTGCTCAAAAGCAGCATTTATTGAATAGCTTTTAGTTACAGTAAAATGTGTTTCAAAACCAATATTATTAAAGTTAACATCAGGTCGAAGAACATATGCGTCGTCAACTCCTTGTTTATGCATGTCGTCAAAAATACCGTAGCGGTCTAGTGTATCTAAATACAATCCTTTGTACTGCGTCCAGTAAAATTGCATACCAAATATACGTTTCTGAAAATTAAATACAAGGTTTCTTGATTTTGTTTCACCAAATTCTTTGGGCTGAGGCAATGCCTTAACATAAGAAATTGTAAAGTTTTTTATACTTATTTTGCCCCCAACACTCCCAATAATATTGGGCTTATATTTCATTTGTCCTGCCTCCTCGTTTTGTCTACTTTTTATTAAAAGGTATGAGTATTCTTTAATATAAATAGGTGCTAATGAGAATTTACTCTCGATAGCTTCAATATTTTCAGGAAGTTTTTTCTTTTTTTTCTTTTTCTGAGCATCAACATTTAACGCAAAAAATAATACTAATAATATTGTAATAAAATACCTAAACATTTTTACTTAATAATTTTTTTAAACATTCATATCTTAAACAAAACCACGGTGTATATTTCATATAATTAATATAATTTTCCCCAAACTTTCGTTTTGCTTCTGGTTCTTCAACTAGTTTTATCATAATTAGCATAAACAAAATCTCAGCAGGTGCAATTATAAGAATAAACGATACCGAACCAAGCAGCAAAGCTATTGATAATGGAAAAAACAACAAACCCAAATGCATTGGATGTCGCATATATTTATAAATAGATTTATTAACAAATTTATTTGTGTTCATTCGTGGTAAATTTCCTTCTCTACCATATTTAGCTAGTATTTTGCCTGTATTTTTGCTAATTCTCAACACTAATATAAGCAGATTAAATCCAATAATAAAACTAATCAAATGGAATCTTGTATCGTTTAGTATAAAAGGAAACAACTGTTTATCCATATAATATGATAAAATACCACCTCCAAAAATCATTAATATCCAAATAGCTATTCTTAAAATCATTATTGTAAAGATAGTATTTTTATATAACTAAAAAACATTAACCCGGAAAATTTACTGCGATGTTTGGTAAAGTGGATGTAATTTATAGTATTTGAGGTAGTTAATACGCAAATATAACTAGAAAATTATACCCAAATATGAGTTATAAAAAGAGTAAAAAATGCAGTAGTTTTTTTATTTGCCCAGTATGGAAAAAAGCACCAGCTTTTTATATCATTTAAATACAAAGCAGGTACATGGTACAAGGAGCAACAGTGCTATTCTAAAATAGAGAGTACAGGCAAGGGGATGAATGTGCGTCATTTTGTAAGTAATATCAAAGAACAAGAAG
Source organism: Bacteroidetes bacterium 4572_117 (assembly GCA_002084525.1). Taxonomy (GTDB): domain Bacteria; phylum Bacteroidota; class Bacteroidia; order Bacteroidales; family NBLH01; genus NBLH01. The sequence goes on from NBLH01000142.1 coordinate 5,295, forward strand.
CAAGAGAAATATATTTTGGTTATTATGTAAAACGTGGTGAGACAAGTGAAAATAGAATAAAAGAAGTTAGAAATATGTGTTTTTCGGATAGGTTGTCAAATCATAATTTTTGGGCAAATTTTACTAGATTATTAATTAGTAGTATAGCTTATGAGGTGTTTCTCATTTTAAAAAGTATGATAAAGAAAACAAAATTTAAAAAAGCACACAAATGGCAAATTGACAATATCAGGTTACTATTAAAGGAAATAACATAAACAAAATTGAAATTTATAATGTTTATGGTGCAATTATAAAGATAATGAAAATTGAAAATGCACAAAACGTAATCAATATATACAATCAACCAAAAGGGGTGTATCTATTTAAAATTACAACAAGCAAAGGAGTAATAGCAAAAAAAATAATGGTTAAATAATAAAGCTGCAAATATCTAAATTTGTAAATTAGTCTAGTTTAAAAACTAAAAATTAGCCTATAAATTATTACACACCAAACCCTTTAAAATAATTGTCCAATAAAACCTTAGCAGCTTCAAACGGATTAATTTGGCCATTTAGTACTTTAGTTTCAAATTGTCCTATCTCATTTTTATTGTTTGCATATTGATAGAAATTAGACTTTAAGCTCTCGTTTATGGTTTCGTGCATCCAATATTTTGCTTGCTGTTGCCTGTTATGTTGCCAAAAACTATTCTGTTTTGTCAGCTTTTTGTAATCTGTTATCGAATTCCATACTTCTGCTATACCTGTATCTTTTATTGCAGAAGTTAGTAAAACATTTGGTATCCAGGTCGAATCTGATGGGGGGAACATGTGCAGGGCGTTTTCATATTCTATTTTTGCAAGTTTCGCCTTGTTTAAATTATCACCATCTGCTTTGTTGATTATTACAGTATCGGCCATTTCCATAATACCCCGCTTAATCCCCTGTAATTCGTCGCCTGCCCCGGCAAGCATCAACAGCAAAAAGAAATCGACCATTGAATGCACTTTGGTCTCTGACTGCCCCACACCAACGGTTTCAATAAAAATAGTGTCAAAACCGGCGGCTTCGCATAAAATTATGGTTTCGCGGGTTTTGCGGGCAACACCACCTAATGAACCGGAAGAAGGCGATGGCCTGATAAATGCATTTTTTTCGACACTGAGGTGTTCCATACGGGTTTTGTCGCCTAAAATGCTGCCGCCGGAATGCTCGCTGCTTGGGTCAATTGCCAGAACTGCCAATTTATGATCTTGGCCAATTAAATAGATACCCAATGCCTCGATAAAAGTGCTTTTACCAACCCCCGGGACACCTGTAATACCAATCCTGACAGAATTACCTGAATGCGGAAGGCATTTCTCAATAATTTGATTGGCAATAACTCTGTGTTTTGGTAAGTTGCTTTCAATCAGTGTGATAGCTGAACTCAAGATGCTAATATTACCTTCAAAAATACCTTTAACTATTTCATCGACATCAAAATTCCGTTTTCTTTTTTTAAGGAAATTTTTTGCAGAATTTTTATCAACCGACGAAGGTGATTCAATGCCTTTCAATACGTTTAAAGCCGATTCTTTTTTTTTCATTCAGTGATTAGTTTAACACTTCGTTAAATTATAAATTTTAAATTAAAGATTAAAAATTAAGCCTCTAGCAATCAGTACTTTAAAACACTAAGATTCATTTCTTAAAACTCCTGATATTTTGTTTATACGTTTATTTGCTTATATTCTTATACGCTAGTGTCAAGTCAAATTAAACCTAGCAAGTTTGAATTAATTAATGTTTTGTAATTAACTGTGTTACAACCAATTTAACAAATGTAAACCTACTAGGTTAGCGTCATACCATGCTTGACTTGACACTAGTACTACTTAATTAGA
>NBLH01000143.1 GCA_002084525.1 Bacteroidetes bacterium 4572_117
TGGACGAAACTTAATTTTGTTTCATTAATGCTAGCATTATTCCTAGGTACTGCTTCGTTACCTCATATTTTAATCAGATATTACACCGTAAAAAGCCAAAAGGATGCAAGAAAATCAACAATTATTGCGATTGCTGCAATAGGCGGGTTTTATGTGCTGACGCTTTTTATGGGCTTAGGTGCCGCTGTAAACGGTGTTCTTGATGTTGAAAGCAGCAATATGTCAGGTCCATTGCTTGCCAAAGCTTTTGGTGTTGGATTGTTCTCAATTATTTCGGCTATTGCATTTGCAACTATCCTTGGAACAGTAAGTGGGTTAATTGTTGCATCTTCGGGTGCTATTGCGCATGACCTTATTGACAGGTACATGGGTAAAGACCTTGGCGATGCCGGAAAAGTAAGAGCAGGGAAAATTGCTGCCTTTGCTGTAGGTGTTGTTGCAATTATACTTGGTATTTCGTTTAAAGGTATGAATGTTTCATTCCTTGTTGGATGGGCATTTGCGGTTGCAGCTTCTGCAAATCTGCCTGCAATACTTATGAAACTATTCTGGAAAAAAACAACCGCAAAAGGAATTGCATGGTCAATTGTTACCGGAATTATTTCTGCATTAGGTATTATTTTAACATCACCAACTATGTGGGACCGATATGGCTTGGATAAAGCAGATGCTCCACATTTGCTAGATAACCCGGCTATTATTTCATTTACATTAGCTTTGGTTACTTTGGTTATAGTATCGCTTGCTACGCAAAAAGATAATGAAAAACTTGTTGAGGCATAGATAGCCCACAAATTATACTAATATGGTCTCGGTGTGGTTTAATATAATTGATTGTAGTGATGGGAAAACGTCATTTTTACAATCAATTATAACTGCACCGGGATTGTTGTTTTTAATTTATAATGCTAACTTGTAGGGAATAATTATTCTCTGCACAAAAAAAACTACAACATGAAAAAAACAATATTTTTAATGCTTATTATGGTTTTACCGATAATAAGTTTTTCACAAGAGGAAAAAAAAGAAAGCAAATTCAAACTTAGTTTTTCGGGATTCGTAAAAAATGATTTTTTTTGGGATTCAAGAAAAACTGTCGCAGCACGCGAAGGCCACTTTTTATTATGGCCATCGGCCGTTTCAGAAGACCCTGATGGGAATGACAGGAATGCCAAAGCCAATTTCAATTTCCTTTCTGTTCAAAGCCGATTATCGGTTGGGATAAGTGGGCCGGATGCATTTGGGGCAAAAATTTCAGGTAAGATTGAAGGTGATTTCTTTGCTCAAGCAAATGACAACATCAACCTTTTGAGGCTTAGGCATGCGTTTATAAAAATGAACTGGACAAATACAGAACTACTTTTCGGACAATATTGGATACCTATGTTTGTTACAGGATGTTTTCCTGGAACAGTTTCATTCAATACAGGTGTACCGATGCAACCATTCGGAAGGAACCCACAAATTCGTTTAACGCAAAAAATGGGAGGGCTAAAATTAATTGCAGTTGCTTCATCACAAAGAGATTATGTAAGCAGGGGGGCTGCCGGGGTTACAGGCGAATACCTGAGAAATTCGGCTATGCCTGAACTAAGTGCCCAACTACATTTTGCAAAAGAAAAAACGGTACTTGCCGGAGTTGGGGCAAGCTTTAAACAGATTGTGCCTCAAATAGTTACAGGACAAGGATATGCAACTGATGAAAAAGCAAGCAGTTATAGTACAATAGCTTTCCTTAAAATTAAAACTTCGCCGATAACTGTTAAACTTGAAGGCATTTACGGACAAAATATGCCGGATGTGTTAAGTATTGGCGGTTTTGCCATTACCGATTCTACAAACTTAACAAAAGGTTTTGTTGAATATACTGCTTTAACCACAATGTCTGCTTGGGCAGATATTCACACAAATGGTAAAAAAACCCAATTTGGTGTTTTTGCCGGTTATACTAAAAACCTTGGTTCTGCCAATAATGTGGTTGGCCCTATTTACGGGCTTGGAACAAATATTGAAAGTTTGTACAGGGTTTCGCCACGGATTATGTTTAATTCCGGCAAAGTAAGGTTTGCCCTTGAAGGGGAATATACTGTTGCAAACTACGGAAGCAGCAGGGATGTCAAAGGAATACCAACTGATATAACTTCTGCCAGTAATTTTAGGATGCTCGCAGCTGTTTATTATTTCTTCAAATAATTTAAATCGCCGCGTAGCTGATGACTTCATAAAGCACAACGAAAATTAGCTTGTGTATAATTATGTTAATAAAACCGCTTAGTGGCTATCTTGATATAATTTCAGTTTGTATACTGAACTCATAAACAACAATTAGATATAAACCCGGGTAACTACATTTACTTGGGTTTTTTGTTTTTTCACCAAATCGGCTTGACGATAAAAACTGCACTTATAATTAATTACTGGCAAGGCCTATTTCACGGGTACGTAAATAGGTTCTAATTCTATCATTTCAAAACCATTATAAATAAAACTTTCAAACAAAAAACCTTTTATTTTCGCACCACGATACTTGTCAAAATAAAATCGTTTTATATAAACTCTACTCATATTATATGAAACAGCGTAATTATTGTCAATAACCGCATCGCCCTGTAGGGTGAAACTTTGTATTGAATTATTAAAGTTATTATAATTTGCATTAATCGATATGATTTGAATTGCATGCGGTGCAAAATATTTCCTGGGGAATTTTGTACTGAACCTAAACGCATATTTGGTAGAATCTTCAAAATTTGGTTGCCTAACAATAACCAGCTTTAAAGAGCCCCACTTTTTCGACATTCTCTTTAACCTTTTACTTCTGAGTGAGTCAATTTTATTTTTTGGGCTTTTTCCTACATTATTCCCAAAAGCAAACTTTGATTTTTCTGCTAATTCATGTCTCAAAAAAGGCCCAACTGCCAACTTGTCGAAATCAAGGCCAATATCCAACATCTCCCTGAAATCACTTTGAGTGCCACTGCCAACCCTGGATGGGATAGGTTCTAAATAAATATCTTTCTGGAAATTTTCAGAAAATGGTTTAATGTAGAAAAAACTATATTCTGTTTTTTTGCCCTCTAATTCTGGATCAATTCCAGGGACTTTACCCTTTTTTCCCACATACTTGTATAATAACTGCGATTGCTTTACTTGATATTCTTGATAAAAAGGGCCTAGAAAAATTTTACCAGACTTTAAGCCTTGTTGATGGTCGGCAATAAAATCAGTTAATGTACCTGATTTTATCTCTCTCCCAATATGTTTAATCAAAATACGATTTGAAGGCTTTTTTATCTTAACAAAAAACCAATAATATATATCTGACCCAACAATAGACTTATCATCAGTTATTTGTGCCTGTAAAGAAACATTATTTAAAATAATGGCAATAATCAGGTTAAATACAAAAAGCTTCAAAATTTTATCCATAAACTAGTCCTAAAAGTTTAATCTAAAATAAATCCCCCATGTTAAGTTAGAAAATCCATAAAATAATTTTTATTACAAGTGATGTAAATTTTCACATTAGCCGTAATCAACATATAGGCTAGCAATAATTCATGCCCAAAAATAATGTATTTTAACTTAAAAAACAAACAGGAGCTTTTAATTAAGAAATAGAAAAAGACCTTAATCAAAAAAAACTCACATAACTTCATAAAACGTACAACTATAATTGCCATTTTGCAGCACATTAATAAAACTGCTTAACGGCTATAACAATATAAATTCAGTTTTTGACTGAAATCAATATTAAAACCCGCAAGACAAAAACCACTAAATTTAACTTCGTCTTAACACGAATTAACTGTGATATAACAAACTGTTCCTATCAATATGGTTACTTTTGTATATATTAAACCCATATAGATTGGGTACATTTAAAAACAATTAACTAATAAATTTAAAAAAGATGAAAAAATTAGCATTAGTTTTATTAATTTCCGTAATTTTTGTGTTTTCTTATGCATTTAGGCCAACATCAGCTGTCGCAGTGAGTGCTGAATCGAATTCATTTTCAGTTTTAGAAGATACTACTAAAACAACAAAAAGTAACAAAAAGAAAACATCTACAAAAAAATTTAGTAGGGATTGTGGTTCTAAATGTGGCAGTAGCCTTTCAGGCAAAAAGTGTGGCAGCAAAAAAGATATTAAAAAGATAAAAGATGAAAAATAGGAATATTTAGTTTCAAACATTAGGTTAGTAAGAGTATGCTGCCATAAGAGAAAATCTTATGGCACATTTTATTTTGCACCAAACGTATATATTCATTCAGTTTTGTGCACTTGGCATATTTTGTTAATCTTGTCTAACTGTATTACAAGTAGTATGTTTTTTAATTAACGTAGCATAAATTTGTTTTAGATTTTTTCTTTAGGCAAGGCAAAATCCTTAAGCATAGCCGTAGCTACGCTTGATAATTTTAACGTAGCATAAGGGAAAAAAGTTTACAAATTTGATATGTTAATTAGGAATCGCACTACTAGTTATTAAATCTTTTGCTCAACGCTGCTTTGAGTTATATTCTTTTGCTTCATATTTTCTATTATTCCCCAGATTTGTTGCCTTCATCATAAAAACCGTCATTTTTATATCTTTCAATTATTATGCGAGTGGTTAAAAAAATAAGGATTATCCCTACAACTGAAACAGCTATCCATAAATAATAAGGCGGTATTTGCCAAACCCTACTACTGACCCCGGCATTTTTTTCGGTATAAACCTGTTTCGTGTTTTTAACTTCTATTACCGGGATTCTTTTTGGAACACTTTTTTTAAAATAAGTTAAATCGTATACAGGAAACTGTGCCTTGCGGTTCCCAAATTTTAAGGTGTAAATTTCATTGGGTTTTAAATAGGTGATTATATAATTTTTTAGTTGATACGCACAAACATCAACTATTCTTATGGGTATATTATCTTTGTTATCAACCACCAATTTTAAGTTTTTTGTCTTGAAACGAGGCAAAATAACAGTATTTTTTCTGTCTGAACCCAGAAAAAACTCTTTATCTATATCATCAAAATACATTATCCCATCTACACTCCTTATCCTGTTTGTTGCCTTAGATATATTTGCCCTTCGCAAGTAATATCTCGACCCTTCAATTCTAAAACTAATTTTATCAATAAAATATGTATCAGTAAATTTAAAATTAAAAATTGTTCTATCAAGTGTATCTTTATGGCTAATAAGTGGTTTATTAAGTTCGAAATATTCTTTATTTACATGGGGACTGCTTATTGTATATACATTTAGCACCTGAATAGTTTCGTCTTTGTAATCGCTAAAGGTAAATTTATAGAATTTAAACCCGGTTGATGGAATATTAGCAATAATCAATTCTGTGACTATTGAGTCAGTATAAGCTGCCTGAACAGAAAAGTTCTTTTTTATTTCGTACCATGACTTTTGATTAAAGGAGCCTGTAATTTTCAACTTATTTTTTAATCCCTTATTGGGTATTTCAATAATAAAATTATCAATATTTTTTAATGTATCGTTTGAAACCACTATTTCGGTTATCCTTTTAAATTTTTTATGCCTGTTTTTAACTATTTTTAATTTTACTTTAGCTGTTGAATCAGGATTTATCCAATCAAGGCCATAAATAAAGGGAATTTCTACATTATTTTTATTAACTACCCTTAAATCAGGAAAATTTTGTTGCATCCTGGAACTTATATCAGGAATTAGGTATATTTTATAAAACCCTTCTGCGTTATTGTTAATTATTTCAGACTCAAACATATACTGCTGTGCAGAAATAAAAGTTGAACATAGTAGAGAAAATATAATCACTATAATTTTAATCATTGTTGGTAATTTTTGAACTATTAAATTGATAGATAAAAGCAATAACTAACAAAATACCTCCCATTCCTATCAAGGATGCAGTTTTATTTGCAATATTCATATACTGTAAATCTATAAAAAGCTTAACCAGAGCACAAAAAACAATAAATAAGGATACCTGCCTCAGTTGCTTATAATTTATGATCGTACCTATAAGAGTTAAGAAGGCTGCAAAAACAGACCACAACAAAGTATAGGGCATCCTGTGTACTTTTTCTAATATATCAGCTGTTGCAATATTATTTTCACTCATCGAAAATATCCAAATATGATCTAATTCGAAACTTAAAACTGCCAAAACAATAAAAATAGCAGGCCAAATTGTAAATGCAGATAAAAATTTATGATTAATACATATTTTCCTGAAATTCAGGTAAGTAGAAAAGGCAAGAATTACAACTAATGCTGAGATAATTAAATGCGACCAAAACTGATACTGACTAATTCCTGCACTTGCTAACAATTCATCGCGGCTTTGTATAATAATCAAGGTATAATAAAAAAAGTAAAATAATATTGATATACTAACAAGTACCCCACCAATAAGTTTTGCCTTTTTTACTTTGATAAACAAAAAAGGTGTACTTATTAATAACATAAACCCAAAATTATAAATGCCAAGTATAATTTTGTGCACTAGTTCCGATTCATAAATAATAGTAATATGATAACTAATTTCAATATATATATTAAAATAAATAATAATTACGGCAAATATACTTACCACTGCCTGATAAAGGCTCATTTTAAGTGGTTTTAAATAATAGATTTTATGTTCTTTGCCAACTAGGTAAAAACAAAACAATAAAGCAAGGCTTCCGATAAGGCCAGAAATAAAGTCGATGTTTATAAACAATGTTTTTAATTCTGCCTGTGGCGAAATATTATTATAAGTTTGATACAACTCATAAAATGTATTAATTATAACAACCAAAATATAAAGGGCCGAATAAAACCTAAAAGCCTTTATATCAAGTTTTTGGGCAACCCAAAGCAACAGTACCATTTGAAGCGCCCAAACAATATTAAGAGTTTTACCAACAAATTCGATTGGGGCTATTAATGACAGGTACACAATCACAAACATCAAGCAAAACACCTCCTGCTAAGTAATAAATTGTGTTTATCACAATAACCATTGATAGTTCATAGGCAATAAACTTTTCGGAAAGGCGTATTTTACTAATCGTGTTAATAGGAAACAAAATAAGGTATAGTAGCGTAATATATAAAAAAGCGGTGTTATAATTGTCGGTTTGGTTATATTTATATGTGGTCAATAACCAAATAATCATGAAAATACCGGTAAAAGTAGAAGCCAAAATATTTAAGAACAAGTTTTTTTTGAAGAAAACTATTATTAGCACACCAATATTTAAAACCAATATGTAAGTAAACAAAGGTTCAACTTGCGACTGGTTATAATCAATAAGGAAAGGTGCCGTATAAGCGGCTAATACTGAGAGCACTGCAAGCGATACCCTGTCGTAAAAAAAAGATAATAGTACAGAAAAAGCTGTTATGGTAATTGTAATTATAAAAGCATTAGATGTGCTAAATAAATGATGGTTATAATATGCCGAAGCAAAAACATAGTATAAAATACCAAGGGCCGTACCTGTAATTATTGAGCTAAAAGCTTTCTGTTTATTCCGCAATTGGTGCGCAAGCAAAAGTAAAGAGCCACTCGCTATTAACGCCAGAATTATCCTGCCAGTTATATTTATCCAAATATCAATAATTGAATATCTGACAAAAAACCCAATGCCCACCAGCAATATTAAACTACCAACAACAGTTATAAAATTTGCCGCTATAAAATATTCTTTTAAATACCGCTCAAACTTTATACTTTGTATAGCTTTATTAATTTTGGCAAAAAACTTATGAATACCTGAACCTCTATATTTCCTGGATCTTGACTTACTTCTTTGTAGGATTTGTTTTGGGGCTATTTTATCTAATTCGTGAATAACTGAACTTAGCTTACGGTTAATCCGAACTACATATATTACCAAGGCAATAAATAAAGCAACAATTAAATAAATACCATAAAGGCCAAGTTTTAGTAGAAATTCCATTATCCAAAAATCATTTTTGCCAGACACATACTGGCAAAGCATTTCACAATCAATCACTAGCAACTTTCAGTCAGGCAGTTACGTCCGAAACAACCAATCATGGATCTACTAGTTGGCAAATGACTTGTTGCAATAAATCAAATTAAAACGACCTTAAAAAATCATAGCCCAAAACCCATCTAACTATAAAAAACTTGCTATTTCCAAAGCCTGGGATTATTGCTGTAAAGTTGTTTGCCTTTTGATTTTTTCCCCAAAGATAAACATCTCTGTTAAACTGGCAATAACCCAACACTAAGAAATAATATAAAAATTGGTATTTTAATAATTTTCAAACTAAAGGAAAACATCTGTTTATCCATACAGCAACCAAAGGCAAAAAAATTGAATTTATTAAAGCAAACAATAATGTGTGTTTTGAATTTGATATCGACGTAAAAACTATAACCCACGATACAATCGGCTGTAAGTGGTCAACTTCATACAAAAGTGTAATTGGGACTGGAAAAATTTATGAAATAACAAATGAAAAAGAAATGATTGACGGTTTAAATCATATAATGAAACATTATTCGGGTAAAGAATGGAAATTTACAAGTAAAATGTTGCAAAAAGTCCGTATTTGGAAAATACAAATTGAAACAATAACAGGTAAAAGGTCAAATTGATAATATTGAAGCAACTCAACCTGGCGTGTCAACTTAAGGTTCAAATTTACAAACCCTTATCCTCTGTAGAGCAAATCAATGAAAGTACAGAATAATCATCATTAACTTTTTCAAAATTGTAAAGTAGTTTGCTATCTAATTTCCTAACAAGGTTAATTACACCCACTTTCACATCATTTTCAGACAAACTGACCTCTTTAAGCTTATTTTTATAAGCCTCCCTGAGCAGTTCCTTTGAATTTTCCATTGCAAATAGCGAATTAATTTGTTCAAACTTTCCCGTAATAAAATCAACATCTTTGTTATGGACTAAGTTAAACGACAAAAAGTAGAAGCTGCTATCATAATACCCCAAAAGAAACTTATTTTTAAATGAATCTGCAAGAACACCGTATTTTTTAACATTCTCAATTAATTCGACACTGATAGAATACGCTTTCCTTATAATATTCCTATTTTTTGATACTTTTTTAACAACCTCTTCAATATCCTGAAATTCGCTATAAACTTTGTTATCATTGTTTTCGGAAATAAATAATGAGTAAAGCGTATTATTTTTTGCGAATTCAAAGGTAGTTTTAAATTTTTCTCTCATACTAAATTGTTTTCTTTACAAACGTAAAGTTAGTTGCATTATTGAAATAAAAAAAATATTATTGTAAAATTAACCAACTTGACTCAATTTTACAAGCATCTCATAATCATTAATAATTATTTTCTTACCTTCCTGAACAATTATCCTATCTGATTTTAGCTCATTAAGTAATCTCATTAAACTCTCAATGGACATACCTGAAAATTCAGCTAATTCTTTTTTTGTAAGATAACTAAATATATTTTCGCCATCCTTTTCTTGCTTTACTAAATTCAATATTGTTGTAGCCAACCTTCCATGAAGCTGTTTTGTTCCAAGGCTTGTTATTTTTTGATACAAAATACCGGTATCGTTGGAGATAATATTGAAAATCTGTTTTTTAAACTCTGTATTATTCAGCACTAAATCAGCAAAAACATTCTTTTCTATCAAACATAGTTCTACATTATTTAGTGCCGTAGCTGTATAATATGAGTAATTATTATTGAATAAAAAAGGAAGGCCTATGTATTCTCCACTTTGTACAAAGCGTAAAATTATATTTTTGTTGTTATATCCTTCAGTAAATATTTTAACTATGCCTGACCTGATAAAAACAATGTGCGAAATATACGTCGATTGTTTAAATATTGTTTCACCCTTTCGGTAAGCAATTTGCCGTTTGGCATCCATCAGCACATCTAGCTCTTTACTATTGAGCACCTTACGTATATTTTGGTTGCTTTTGCAGGTTCCACATTTTAAATAATCAATAACCATTGGCCTAAATAAATAAGAAAATAAACTTGTTCGTAATTTAAGTATCAAGTTACAAACAAATTGTGCAAGTTTTGTTCCAAATATAATAAAAATTTATGTAAAAAAAAGTCAACAATAGTTTATTTGCATTTTTGTGTGTGTCAGCTGACATATTTAACCATGTCAAATTGCATATTTTTTTCTTTATCTTGCCATAATCTGTTCTTGTTTTTTGTTAACTAATAGAAAACTAATTAATTAAATTTAATACCTTAACAATAGTTCGGTACATTTTTGAAATGAGCTGATAATCAATAGATTAGAGCTCTATCAGGCAATTGTGTATATTGCTGATTATTAGTTCGTTACTTTCTTATTAGTGCATTTGCGGCAAAAATATAACGAAGTATTAACCTTAACAGACTATGATAAAAAAGTACATCTCGCTTCAGATTTCAGTACCAATTATATTATTGGTCGCAATTATTTTATCTACTATTTTATGGGTAGTGATTGATAAGTACAGTGAAAATTCTGAGAACTACAATTCGGATAGGATTAACAAACAACTAGCCAAATTTGAATCAGATTTAGTTAGGATACAGTCAAAAGCTTTGCTGACAGCCTCGTTCTTCTCAGATTTACCGTCCACTAAAAAGGCATATAAAATATTAGCAGACTCAGGGGATCGGGAGCTAGCCGTAAATTCGCTATCAGGCTCAGTATCAAATATAAACAATCAAGTTAAGAAAAACACTAACAAAGTATTAAAAATCCATTTCCATACGCCTGATATACATTCGTTATATAGGTGTTGGTCAACTAAACGTGGCGATGACATT
>NBLH01000144.1 GCA_002084525.1 Bacteroidetes bacterium 4572_117
GGCAGCATACCTAATGGGGCAGCATACAAAGCAGGAATTAAAGAAGGCGATATAATTCTAAAAATAAATGATATAGGCATAAATAATTTGCCGCAGTTACAAGAGCAACTTAGTAAATTCAGACCGGGTGAAAATATTAATATAACAATAAAAAGAAAGGGCAAAGTAAAAAACATAAAAGTTGTTTTACACAATAAATTTGGCAACACGGATATTGTTAAAAATACAAATGTTAATTTTTTGGGTGCTGAACTGGGCGAAGTTCCGGCAAGTATTAAACGTTACCTTTCTTTAAAACAAGGAGTTCAGGTAAAAGATGTTGGAAACAAAGAATTATATACCCAAGGTATTAAAAATGGTTTTATTATAACATCAATTAATAAAAACCCAATTTACGAAGCTGATGATGCCTTAAATATATTGCAAAACACAAAAAACAGGCAATTATTAATAACAGGGGTGTACCCTAATGGTTTATCAACATATTATTTTGTGAATTTCTAATTGCAATTTTATTTTTTTCTTTCAAAAAACTTACAATATTCAGTCAAGCCACATTCGCTGCATTTTGGTTTTCGTGCAAGGCAAACATATCGCCCATGCAAAATCAACCAATGGTGTGCCAAAGCGATTAATTCTTCGGGGATATGTTTTACAAGTTGCTTTTCGGTATCTAAAGGTGTTTTTGAATTTGTGGTAAGCCCCAAACGTGCAGATACCCGAAAAACATGTGTGTCGACTGCCATGGCCGGTTGGTTGTAAAGTACAGAAACCAGTACATTTGCAGTTTTTCGGCCTACGCCGGGTAATTTTTGTAATTCGTTTATGTCCTCAGGCAATTTGCCTGCAAAATCTGCTAAAACCATTTTTGCCATATCAACAAGGTGCTTGGCCTTATTGTTTGGGTATGAGCATGTTCTGATATAATCAAAAACTTCGGCAGCTTCTACTTCAGCCATGCTTCCAAAATCGGGGAAACGTTTAAATAAATCAACAGTTATCACATTTACCCTCTTATCTGTACATTGTGCCGATAAAATAACTGCCACAATTAACTCATATGGGCTTTTATAAACCAGTTCTGTTTCGGCAACTGGTTTATGCTGTTTAAAATATCCTATTATTTTTTCAAAACGTTCTTTTTTTCTCACAGTGCTAGTTTGAGCTATAATTTTAGATAAATAATTATAAGGTTTAAATTTTACCCTTATTTTTATTTGGGTTGATGTTCTGGCCGCAATAAATCGTTAACAATTTTAACCGGGTTAAAGGTAATTATCGGCACTTCCACAAAAATTGTGTTCCAGTCTGACATGGCTCCATTCCATAATCCGGGTAGCTCCATTGCTTTTAAATCTGTCCCGTTTTTCGATTTTTCAGAAATAAAACCTGTATTTGGGTCAACAAATTTTGTTAAATCAAATTTATTTCCACGATAATCTTTTACCCCACAAATTAAATCAACAGGGTTAAAATGTGTGGCCTTTTCAATAATTTGTTGTTTTTCGCTGCTATCTGTATCAATTTGCGAACCCTCAACAATGTGCAATGAGCAGCTACCATCACTATTTTTTGCCCAAAACGGCCCTCCACCTGGTTCGCCTTCGTTTTTTACCATACCGCAAACCCTTATTGGCCTGTTAAGTTTTTCGGTTAAATAGGTTGCTTTTTGGTTTTTGTCCATATTATCAAAACTACTATCGGGGACAAAACAAAGTTCTGTTTTCAAAAAATCCGTGATTTCCCCCAATACTTCATTTGTGTGGTTCGATCCTGAATTTAATTTTGAGCAGTAGCCATATATTTTTTTCTGATATTCGATTAAAACCCCGGCAAGAGCTTTTTTATAGTTGACGGTTTCGGTTTTTAAACGATCAGGGACTACGTTATCAATGTTCTTTACAAAAACAATATCAGATTTTATTTCATTTAGGTTTTCGATAAGTGCGCCATGCCCACCCGGCCTAAATAAAATAGAGCCATCTTCGTTCCTAAAAGGTTTATTGTCCATGTCAACAGCAATTGTATCCGTAGATGATTTTTGAACCGAAAAACTAATGTAATAACTTATCCCAAATCGCTCTTCAAGCACTGGTTTTAAGGCATTTACATGATTTTTAAACCCTTCGATATGTTCCGGCGAAACGGTAAAATGTATATAAACCTCATTGTTGCCCGAAGCATAAAGCGCACCCTCGACCATATGTTCGCGGGTTGGTGTACCCGAATCGTCAGCATAATGATGGAACTTTAGTAAACCTTTTGGTTTGTTACCATAATTTAAGCCACTTTCAATAAGCAAAGCTTGCAAAATATCATGATATTTTTTTTGTCCAACTATTTTTTCAGGGCTTTCATTTTTTAGTACTGCTGTTTCCTGCAAATTTTTATAAAATGCAAATTTCTTTAAATTACTAAAAAAAGTTGATGGCGAGTTAAAGTTTTCTTCTGCCATTTTATTGTTAAATTTGTCAGAGCCGGGCCGTGTTTCATTCAGTTCAAAAAGGGATTTAAACATACGTGAGGCAGCCCCTGATGCCGGTACAAATTTTACTATTTTTAGTTTGGTGCTTTCATAGTTGTATTTACGTATGTATTTTTCAACTTGTTCTTCGTCAAGTTGCAAAAGCCCATCGCCAACTGTTGCAGCTTTAGTAATTTCCATGAATGGGAAACCCTTTTTAAAATTGTTAATTTGGGTGTCAACATGTTCTTTATCAATATTTTTGCTTTTAAATTGAATCAAGTCTTTTTCTGTCCAAGTCATTATTGTGTATAATTTAAGGTTCAAATGTAAAATTGGTGAAAATAATTTATATTAAAAAGTAAATTAATCAGAAATTTTAAATAATTGAATTATCCAACAATTTAAACTCGCTTAATCAAGCCTTCGGGATATTCAATATCTGTAAGGAAAAGGCCATGGGCAGGAACAGATAGGCCTGCGTTTGAGCGGTTTTTAGATTCAATGATTACCCTGAAATCATCTAAACTTAGTTTCCCCCTACCAACATCAAATAAAGTACCGGTTATTGCCCGTACCATGTTTCGTAAAAAACGATCCGCTTTGATTTTAAATATGAGCATATTATTGTCTTTTTCAAGCCATTTAGCCTCATAAATTTTGCAATTATTTGTTTTTACTTGTGTGCCGGTTTTACTAAAACTCGTAAAATCAGTATAATCAAAAAGGATTTTTGCTGCTTGCCCCATCAAGTCCACATTCAACGGAACTCTATAATACCACGCCAAATTTGTTAGAAAAGGGTTCTTTGTGCGGGTAATCCTGTATTCGTAGCTGCGCGATAAAGCATCAAAACGCACATTTGCTTCCTGTGGTGCTTTAAATAACTGATATACAGCAATATCCACAGGTGAAATTTTATTCATTTTATCTAAAAACTTAGCAATATCGTGTATTGGTTTGAGTACATCAAAATGGAGCATAAAATATTCGGCATGTACACCTGTATCTGTCCGGCCTGCACCTGTAACATTTATCTTTTCTTGCAAGATAATGCTTAATTTCTCGTTTATTACCTGTTGGACAGTTATTGCGTTTTCTTGAACCTGCCACCCGTGATATGCAGTCCCTTTATATGCTATATGTAAAAAATACCTGAACATTATTATGAATTTGGTTGTAAAAATACTATTTTAGCCTAGAAAACTTCAAAGGAATAAGAAATTTACGGGAATACTTTCATTAATTTAATCAAATTTAGAATTTGCAAACTGTTAATAAGCACCTGTTAAAAATTAATTTTATAATTCTAATTTGATATTTGAAAGAATATCAATTACTTATATTACTCAGGGTTTACATATAAAAATACACTGGTGCTTAGCTTTGTTGTTAACGATATAAATAATTAATACGATGGTTACACGATATAGAACACAAAAGGATAAAAAATCAATAATATGGCCTTATTTGTTAGCCGGGGCAGTTTTTGTTTTTGGTATTATCTATATGATATACCTCATATTTGACATTGTTGAGGACTACACAGACTTGAACCACCGTTTTGTAGCCCCATGTAACAAGGAAGTTGTTGAATTAGAAGCTGGCGGGTATACGGTATATCATGAATATAAAACTTATTTTGAAGATGTTTATTTTGATACACGCAGCTCAATTAATGGGTTAAAGGTACAAGTTCAAAATCAATCGGATAATAAAGAAATAGTAGTAAAAAATTCAACTTTTAACTCAACTTATTCAACTTCTGATGTTAGTGGTGCTGCGATACTTATGTTTGAGATTGAAAAAAAAGGCAAATATATAGTCGAATCAAGTTTTGTTGATGCCGAACACGAAAAAGTGGTACTTAGTATTGGAAAAACTATGGGTTTTAGTTTTGTAAATTCAGTTTTTGGCGTAATGGGTGTATTGTTGGGTAGTATATTGTTAAGTATTTTAATAGCAATATTTGGTGCCAAATGGGAAAAAAACAGGAATTCAATTTAAAGTTAGTATAATTTGAAAGCCAGGTCAAACCCAATAGCAATGAAATGTTTAAGTTTGTAGGATTAAGTATCAGTAAATCAGTATTATATAGGCAATATGCATAAAACTAATTAAAAACAAAAAACTATGAAAAATTTATTTTTATTATCGGGCTTATTTGTAATGATTTTTATGTTATCGTGCAAAAAAGAAACAGACGACCCACCTTCAACAGGAGGAACCAGTGTTGCCAAACCCGAGTTGATTGTTGAATTAAAAGACAGGTGGCATGAAGCTTGGCAGGCATCACCGGCAGTAGCTGATATTGATGAGGATGGGGTACAGGAGATTCTTGTTGCCCGAGGGAATTTGCTTTTGGGTTGGCATTTAGATAATGAAATAGTTTTTCGTGCCGAAACAGGTGGGCGGATTTGGTCTTCGCCGGTGGTTGCTGATTTGCTTCCATCTGTTCAAGGGCTAGAAATTGCGGTTGCGTCGCGTGGCCAAATTTATGTTTGGGACAAAAATGGGGATAATATTCCGGGATTTCCTGTAAGTTGGAGAGATGAGTTACGTTCTGTTGCAGCAGCCGATATTGATGGCGATGGTGAATATGAATTAGTAGCGGTTACCACAAATAAATTAAGCGAAAACGGACAAAACGACATCATAATAGCTTACAATATGGATGGTTCCATAGTTTCAGGTTTTCCGGCAAACACTACCGGGGCTTCGGGATGCAATGAATATTGCTATCAAACTGGTGGTTTTGACCAAAATATTGCTTTAGGCGATGTTAATAACGATGGTGTGGATGATATTTTTGCTACACAAGATAATGCCTATTTAAGTTTACACGAAGGAAACGGGCGTGCATTTGATTCTAACCCGATTTTTGAAATACCCGTAAAATTTAACGGGATCCGCTTTTTACATGATTATTCACGTTCAAAAATTGGATGGTCAGATAACGAAAGTGTTGATAATCAGGCTCATTTCACTAATTCAGCACCAGCAATTGCCGATATTGATGGCGATGGAACCAATGAACTTATAGTACTTGCTTCAGTTCAAAACGCAGCACAAACCGATAGGTTGAGAGGTGTGGCGCTTTGGGTATTGAATAACGATGGTACACGCCCCACAGTTTGGGAGGAGCCTTTTCATGTTTCGGGTTATTTAGCTGGTTTATGGGATTATTCAGGTACTAATGTTGTTGCCGCTACAAACCAAGTTACAGTTGCCGATATTGACCCAAACCTGGCCGGCCCGGAATTTATTTTTGCAGGTTTTGATGGTAAGATACACGCTGTTGATGCCCAGAAAAATGAAATATGGGCTTATACCTATACTACAAGCCCCCAAGTTTTAACTGGCGGTGTTGCCGTGGCAGATTTAAATGCTGATAATTCCCCGGAAATTATATTTTGCAGCTATTCGCCAATTGAAAATTTAAGTAATTTGTTTATTCTTGGTGCCGATGGCAAAAAACAATGGCAGATTGCTTTGCCAAAACGTGGGGCAATGCCGGTTCCTACAATTGCAGATGTGGATGGTGATAACCAACTTGAAATAATTGTAAGTTTAAAAGATGGGGAAGACAAGCTTAGGATGGTTCAGGTATATACTGTTGCCGGGGCATCAAAAAACAGCTTGCTATGGCCAACAGGAAGAGCTAATTATTTAAGAAATGGCTGTGTACCCGGTTTGTAGAAATCTTAAAATGGAGTTTGCAATTTTGCGAAATATTGGTTATATTATGTAATATATGAGGAAAGGTGTAATTGTAATCCTAATATTTTTTGTTTTTTGTATAGATGCTTTATCTCAGGATAAACCAAAGAAAATAAAAGATGATCCGATAAATAGGGATATTTATGAGTTTTCTCGATTAGTTGATCCTGAAACAGGTAAAATACCTGATAAAATAAAGCAAAAAGAGTTGAAATTTATCAGGAATCAGAAATTAAACAGGAAAATAAAAAGCAGTAAAGCTACAAATTGGGTACATCGCGGGCCTTTTAACCTTGGTGGAAGAACCCGGGCTTTGGCTATTGACACAAATGATGAGATGATTATTTTGGCCGGGGGTGTTTCTGGTGGTGTTTGGCGATCCATAAACGGTGGTTTATCATGGACTAAAACAACAGGATCGTCTGATTTGCACAGCGTTACCGCTATTGCCCAAGATACCCGAGGATTAGCTAATGTTTGGTATTACACAACTGGGGAGTTGAAGGGTAATTCTGCCGGCGAAGTGGGAGCTTCGTATAAAGGTAATGGCCTTTTTAAATCAGTAAATAACGGTGTTTCATGGACAGAAATTAGTTCGACAATATCAAACACACCACAAAGTTTTACTAATAGTTTTCAATATTGTTGGAATGTAAAAGTAAACCCAATAAATGGGTATGTATTTGTGGCAGCCTACGGTATGATTTTTTATTCGGCAGACGGCGGTGATTCCTGGGAAAATGTGGCAACTGGACAAATATGTCTAATCAAATACCTTTGCAAGGGGGCTATACAGGGGATTTTGATTCACAGCAATCATATGATTTGCTTATAAAAGTGAAACCGGACGATGAAAATTTTGTCGTAATCGGTGGGATCAATTTATACCGTTCAACAGATGGATTTACCACTACTGAAAATACTAGTTGGATTGGTGGATATTCACCACTAAACGATACTTACGATTTTTATACTAATCATCATGCAGATCAGCACTCTTTGGTGTTTTATAAATCTAATACCAATAAAGTGATAGTAGGCCACGATGGGGGCCTTAGCAGAACTAATGATATTAGTGCAAATGGTGTTGATACCGAAGTGGTTGACTGGTTAAAGCTAAATAGGGGTTATTTGACTACACAGGCTTATACTGTTGCTATTCCCACGATGTATACAACAGCTTCACGTAAGAAAAATTCCAGTTTTGATTTAGTTTTGGCAGGCTTTCAGGATAATGGTACATGGGCAACAAAAAGCATGGATGGTGCAGTTAATTGGGAAAAGCGACTAAGTGGCGATGGCTCTTATTGTGCTTTAGGAATGAATTCGAGCTTTTCATCATCGCAAAATGGTACAGTTTACGGCGATTTTTATGATTTTCATGGGTTTTATGATTATTGGACAAGAGTTGACCCCGAGGGAGCTACAGGGCAATTATTTATTACACCGTTTATTTTAGATCCAAATAATAACAATGTAATGTATTATGCAGGTGGTGATATTATATGGCGAAACTCGGATTTAACTGAAATACCCAGTAAAAGTGATAACCCTGCATCAACTAATTGGTTTGAAATGAGTAATTCAGGGGTTAGCGGAAGCACTATTACTGCCATTGATGTTTCACAAAATCCCTTAAACATACTTTACTATGGGACCGCAAATGCCAAATTGTTCAAAATTATAGATGCCTTAAATGGCGACCCGCTACCTATTGATATTACAGGAAGCAATTTACCGCCGGGGAATATTGGTTGTGTAATGGTAAACCCATCAGATACTTCAGAATTATTTACAACTTTCACAAATTATAAAATCATTAGCATATGGCATTCTAAAGATGGGGGAATAAGCTGGGAGTCGATTAGTGGAAACTTAGAAGACAACCCTGATGGATCCGGCAACGGCCCATCTATTAGGTGGATTTCAATGATGAGGCTGGCAACCAACAGCTACATATATTTTGTTGGTACAAGCACAGGTTTATTTTCAACAACAAATTTAGACGGTGACAACACAGTTTGGTTGCAAGAGGGTGAAAACACTATTGGCAATGTAGTAGTAAATATGGTCAAAACCGGTAATGTGGGCGAAGTTGTTGTTGCTACACATGCAAATGGGATATATAGTGCCCAGTATGATGTTGATGTTCATGTGTCTGATATTCAGGGTGTTGAGGAGCTTGGTGTTGAGGTATTCCCAAATCCTTCTAATGGGGTTTTCAACATAAAAATTACTGGTACTAATGCCAAAGATTATCGTATATCTATTTATAATATGTTGGGGAAAGCTGTTTATTTTAGCGAACAAAAAAATGTAATGTCGGTAAATGAACAAATAAATTTACAAACACACGCCAAAGGGGTATATAATATTGAAATTGTTAGTAATAAAGGGGTACATAGTTTTAAGCATATATTAAAATAAAGGATTTAGTAATGCTATTTTACTAGGTTATAATTAATTGGTAATAGCTGTCAAGCTAAGACGTTAAACTATTGATATATAAATAGCTACGGCATTTAGAGACTGTGTGAAAACATTAAAACAAATAATTAGCAACGGTATTTATGCCGTTGAAAAAAGACACAGATGTACTGGGCTCATATCTTTGTAGCAAAAATAAAAAGATTATTTATATATTGCAAAACTAACTGAAATATATTGAGAAACTAAAGGTGCAACTTAGTTCAAT
>NBLH01000011.1 GCA_002084525.1 Bacteroidetes bacterium 4572_117
AAAATGAAGATACAGGTAATAACGGCATTGCTGCTTTTAACAATAATAGAAAGCAGTTGCGTTTTTTCGCAGCAAATAAAAGGTGAAATAGTTCATCAAAAAGATAATATTACAGTAATTAAAGTGTGGGGAACTCACAAGGAAAGGGGTTTTGCTTATGGCTATTTAGGTGGGGAGAAAATTTTGCAGTTATTTAAAAACTATATTACCCCTGCTTTGGGTAGCAACTTAGCTAAAGCGCGTATTGCTATTTCAAGCCAACAATATATCCAAATTGAAAATAAATATATTGATGAAGCTAAAGCAATTATTGAAGGTATGAAGGCAGCCAAAGTAGACCTAAAAGGTTTTAATTACAATGATTTATTGCTTGCAAACTCTTTTTTAGATATTCGGGGGCTTGGAAAAAACAATAAATTAAACAATGGTTGTTCAAGTTTAATGAGTTGGGGTAGTGCCACAAAAGGTACAAGCCTTAAAGGTGAATCTGTTATAACAAGGCACCTTGACTGGTCTGTTGTTCCAACTTTAACAAACAACAACCTTATTTTAGTGCATATTCCTGCTGAAACTGACGAACAGCCATGGTTAATGGTTGGGTATTTTGGTCAAATGAGTGTATTATCGGGTTGCAATAAAGCAGGGCTTAGCATATTTCAACATATGATGAAGGACGATATGTCTGAAGTGAAATCAGCTAAATATACGCCAATTTGGTTCTCGTTAAGAAAAGCGTTAGAGCAAAAAGATTATAACCAAGATGGGTACAATGATGTAAATGATTTAAAAGCAGTATTAATTTCAAATAAAGACGGATATGCTAACACGTACATAATCTGTGCATTAGCCGCGGCAATTGCAAAAGCCGACAACCAAATTGCTATGGTTGCCGAAATTGGCCCAAATAAACCACATTTTACCTTCAGGGGCAATTTATATGATGATAAAATAAACGGTGATAATTTATATGCGGCAAATTATCCTATCAAAAGAAATAATCGTAGAAGATACGGGGGTAGGTACAATTCTATTAACAAGTTTTTAGCCAATGGTGTTGATATTGATGCAGAAAAAAGTTGGGATATAATGACAACTTATTCCATATTAAAAGCACGGAACCTTCAAACAATGCAAATTATCCCAAAGTCAGGTGTATTAAAACTATCAATTTGGTTAAATAATAAAGATGCTTATAAAAATAAAGCCCAAATATTTAATATCCATGAATTATTCAAAAAATAATTTGAAATTATTGCAGAAATTTTACCATATAATGCTAAAATTTGTTTATTTTGCAGATTAAACAATAAACTAAATATATTAAAATGAAGTTTGTAATTTCCAGCACAGAATTATTAAGTCATTTATCATCAATCAGTAAGGTGGTCAGTGGTAAACATACACTCCCAATTCTTGACAATTTCCTGTTTAAACTTGAAGGCACAGAATTGACTATTACAGCAACTGATCTTGAAACAACAATGATTACCCATGTTGAACTTGACAATGTTGAGGGTGAAGGGGTTTTAGCGATAGATGCCAGAAGATTAACAACCATGCTGAAAGAATTTCCTGAACAACCTCTAACTTTTGAGATTGATATGGACTCTTTACAAGTTGATATCTTAACAGAAAATGGAAAATTTAGTATTGTTGCCCAGTTGGGCGACGATTTCCCTAAACTTCCGATATTAAAAGAGGAAAATAGCCACTCTTTTAAAATCAGTTCTGAAATGCTTGCAACGGGTGTTAGTAAAACAATTTTTGCTACTGCCGACGATGAATTGCGCCCTGTTATGAATGGGATATTTGTTGAAATAAAAGAGGACAGTATAACTTTTGTTGCTTCAGATTCGCACAAATTGGTGCGATATAAAAGAAACGATATAAATGCAGGTATTGAAGCCAATTTTATTTTGCCAAAAAAACCGGCAGCTTTATTAAAAGGGCTTCTTCCATTAGATGAAACTGAAATTGGCGTTCAAATTGATGCAAGCAACTCGTTTTTTACAATTAATGGTTATCAATTAATTTGTCGGCTTGTTGAAGGCCAATATCCAAGTTATAATTCTGTAATACCAGATGATAGTCCGTACAGGGTAGTAGTTGACAGGCAGCAACTTAATAACACAATAAAACGTGTAGCGGTATTTGCTAACCAAGCAAGTAACATGATAATTCTTAAGTTTTCGGCCAATCAAATGGAAATATCTGCCCAGGATATTGATTTTTCAATTTCTGCCTACGAAAAAATAGCTTGCCAATATGATGGTGTTGAAATGGAAATTAATTTTAAATCAGTATTCTTATCAGAAATTTTATCAAATATGTCATCAGGTGATGTTGTAATTGAATTACTTGACCCAAGCCGTGCCGGTGTTATTGTCCCTCTTGATAAGGAGAACGATGCAGAAGACGAATTAATGTTATTGATGCCTTTGGGTTTACAATAATTTAGCATTATAGAGTCCAGTCTAAAAAGCTTTAATACGAGATTTCCAGCAACTTATTACCCCAACCCTAAAGGGCGAAGTCGCTGAAAATCAGGATGCCCTTTAGGGTTAGGGGTGAATTCTGATTTTCAGATTGTACTTTTTCATCCTTTTTAGACTAGACTCATTATATGAAAAAATGCCGGTTTATATCGGCATTTTTTATAACTATAAAATCATTTTCTCAACCCGATAAAAAAAATAGCACAAATAAAAAATCCGAAGAAAATTTGTCTGTTGCCGAACAGAACCTAAGCATTGCAGATTGTCGCAAAATCGCTTATGACTTTGTTATGAGTGAAGATGCAAAGGAAAAATCAATCCGCTATTTTGAATATATACTAAAACAGGAAAAAAAGCTAGAAACAAAAGACATTGGTTCTTTGGCTAAAGCATATTATTTTGATAACCAATTTACCAAGGCAATAAATTTCCAGACACAATACATTGATTTAGTTGCTAACGGAAAATTAAAGCGCGAAGCAAAAAAACAATTGGAATTATATATAAGAGTGAAAAAATATGCCACTAACTCGAAAAATATTCAACTAATAAACCTTGGTTCGAAAATAAATAGCAAATATGCTGAAACAAACCCGGCAGTTTCTATAAAAGAAAATATCTTAGTTTATAGTTCAAAAAGAAATGAAAATTACAATATTTATATCAGCGAAAAAAAACCAAATAAAACTTCATGGAAAAAATCGAAACTAGCAGGTGGCACTGTCAATACTTCAGACGATGAATTTGTGGCAGGATTATCTGATGATGGAAAATTTTTGCTTGTCCATTATAATGAAAATAGTGGTTTTGAGGATATAATCATGAACAGAAAGGTTAAAGGGGGCTTTCGTGAAGCGGATAACTTTGGGGTTAATATAAATTCTGTTTATAAAGAAGAGGGTGCATGTTTTTCAAAATCAGGTGATACCCTATTTTTTGCAAGTAACAGGATTGGTGGGTTTGGTGGACTGGATTTATATTATTCTTTGAAAATTTCAGACGAAAGTTGGGGAGAGCCTGTGAATATGGGGCCTGACATAAATACTTTGTTTGACGAAAACTATCCAAGCTTTAATAATGATGGTTCAAAATTATACTTTGCTTCAAAAGGACACAACTCAATTGGTGGTTACGATATATTTTATTCGAAAAAAAACAATACCGGGGAAAAGTGGATTACACCTCAAAGTATTGGATGGCCAATAAACAATGCCTATGACAACAAATCAATTTGGTTTACAAACAACCCAAGGTATGCCTACACCTCGTCAAATATGAAACAGGGAATGGGGAGTTATGATATTTATAAGGTGGTTTTCTTGGATAAAGAAGCTGATTTTTTTATTTGTTAAAGGAAAAGTGTTTGTTAAAGATGCCGATAATAAAATACCATATAATACGCTTAGGCAACCAATTTCCATAACCTCTTACAAGGATGATGTGGTTTTTGGGATTTATGCTTTCAATAATAGAAATAATACCTTTATTTTGGCCATAACACCGGGCACATACCACTTAAAAATTGAAGCTGCCGGTTTCAAACCTGTAAATAAAAAATTCCTAGTTAAAGAAAACTTTTACGAAAATAAAAAACGGGTAATTAATATTTATCTCGAAAAAGAATAAAACATAGGAACTGTAAATGAATTACGTACTCCTGTGTTCACATAAATTAAACAACCATTCATCAAACTCTTGTGCTATAACATAAAACAAAGCATGTTTAGACCCAAATTTCCCTTTAAAACTGAATAATATTTTTAATTTTGAAGCAAATTCTAATATTGCCATAAAATTATTATTTAGCTAAAACTAATCAGATGTAATGAAGTTATATTCAGATTTCTAGATTTGTTTATGGGACATTTCTTCAGCTTAACTAAGCCCAAATTTTTAGTAATTAGAAAATTTTAAAATAATGCTTATACAAATAAAGCCTAGCTTAATTATAATAATCAGTTTAATGTTGGTTATGAAAACATTAGGTTTTTCACAACCCTCTGCTGTATTGATTGCAAATTTGGATAATGGAATAACTGGAAAAACATCAGGAAATGTAAAATATATTAAGGAAAAAGGTATAAGCGTTGAAGGTTGTCGTAGAATTGCATACGATTATCTTAAGAGTGATAATAATAAGGCAAAATCAATTCCTTATTTCGAATATTTACTTACAATTAGTAAAACTTATAATGTAGCAGATATACGGTCTTTGGCAGAAGCTTATTTTTATAACGACCAATTTGGTTTGGCAGTCAATTTACAAACACAATACATCAACAAAATAAAAAATGGGAAATTGAAACGCATTGCCAAGAAAAAGCTCAAACGGTATAAAAAATTTAAAAATAGTGCCTCCCATGCAAAAAACATTAAAATAATTAACCTAGGTCCAAGTATTAATAGCAAATATGCTGAAATTAACCCTTTTGTATCCAATAGTGAAAATATTTTAGTGTATAGCTCAAAAAAGTACGACAATTATGATATTTATGTCAGCAAGAAACGAAAAAATCAATATCTGTGGGATAAATCTAAACTGGTAGGCAATTCAGTAAATACAGTAAATGACGAATTTGTTGCCGGACTATCGGATGATGGCAACACAATGCTAGTCCATTATAACGAAGATAATGGTTTTGAAGATATAAACAAAGCTACTCAAATTAATGGATTGTATCAAGAGTTGGACAACCTTGGAACCAGTGTGAATTCTGTTTATAAAGAAGAAGGTGTATGTTACTCTAAATCAGACGATACCCTCTTTTTTGCCAGCAACCGGGCAGGTGGTTACGGTGGGATGGATTTATATTATGCACTAAGGATATCTAATGGGCTTTGGGGGCAACCAATAAACATGGGGCCAGTTATTAATACCAAAGCAGACGAAAACTACCCAAGTTTTGATCCTGATGGCTCAACTTTCTACTTTGCTTCGAAAGGGCATGGTTCAATCGGGGGGTATGATATATTTTATTCTAAATGGAATACTGATAAAAATGGGTGGATAAAGCCTGAAAATATGGGTTATCCCATAAATAATACCTTCGATAATAGAACAATCAGGTTTACAAAGAACCCAAGGTATGCTTACATATCTTCTATAACTAATAAAGGAATGGGCGACTATGATATATACAAAGTCGTTTTCTTAGATCAGGAAGCTGATTATCTAATTATTAAGGGTAATGTCTTTGTGAAAGATTTAGGAGATGTCATTCCATTTAATGAATTTGAACAATCAATTTCAATATCAACATATAAAGACAATAGTATTTTTGGTATATATGCCTTAAACAATGTAAATAATACTTTTGTTTTAGCAGTAAACCCTGGTACATACTATCTTAAAATTGAAGCTGACGGCTTTAAACCTATTAAAAAGAAATTTACGATTAAGGAGAATCATTATAGAAATAAAAAAAGAAAAATTAATATCTATTTAGAAACCGAAAAAGAGAACGGACAAAAAATAAAACTAGATAAATTTGAAAATTAATTTGCATTTTTAATATTTGATATTGTTTAAATTAATATTTTTGTGCTGAATTTAATAAAAACCAAAAAAATTAGCTTCTAAACATTAAACAACATTTCCAATGCAACTAAATCTTACAAAACCATTAGCTTTTTTCGATCTTGAAACTACAGGTATTAATGTTTCAAAAGACCGTATTGTAGAAATATCAATACTAAAAGTAATGCCAGATGGAACAGAACATTCAAAAACATGGCTAGTTAACCCAACAATCCCAATCCCGGCAAAAACCTCAAAAATACATGGGATATATGATAAGGATATAAAAGATAAACCAACTTTTGCTGATCTTGCAAAAGAAATCAGTGATTTTTTTGAAAACAGCGACCTTGCCGGTTATAATTCCAATAAATTTGATGTACCACTTTTAGTTGAAGAATTTCTGAGGGTTGACTTTGATTTTGACGTTAAAAAACGCAAACTTATTGATGGTCAGGTAATTTTCTTCAAAAAAGAACCCAGGACATTGGGCGCAGCATTCAAATTTTATTGCGACAAAAAATTAGAAAATGCCCATTCGGCAAAAGCTGATGTAACAGCTACCTACGAAGTATTAAAATCACAAATTGAACGGTACGACGATTTGAAAAATGATATGGGACAACTATCAAAGTTTTCATCACAAAAGAAAAGCGCAGATTTTG
The DNA here is from genome assembly GCA_002084525.1 of Bacteroidetes bacterium 4572_117. Taxonomy (GTDB): domain Bacteria; phylum Bacteroidota; class Bacteroidia; order Bacteroidales; family NBLH01; genus NBLH01. The sequence goes on from NBLH01000011.1 coordinate 6,678, forward strand.
CAGGGATGATTGTTTTTAATGATGCAGGCAAAGAAACCTTCAACTTTGGGAAAAATAAAGGAAAAACAGTAGAGGAGGTGTTCGAGCAACAACCCGGTTATTATAGTTGGATTATGAATGCGGATTTTCCTCTGTACACAAAAAAAGTATTAACTGCCGTAAAACTTCGAGCAAGTTTTGGCGCAGGTGTAAAATAAAAGAGATTATCAATTTTTTAAAGCTTTTACACAGCCCCAAAGTGAGACGAATTAAGTAATCAGCCAAAATTAATTATATATTTTGTCCTAAAATTTTTTAAGATTTAAAAATCAATTTATACGTTGAAAAAAAATGATTTGATACTCATAACCTCCTAGTACTGTAAATTTATTCTTTGGTTTAAAAACTTTAATTTTTCGTAGCAGTTTGCTTTGTTCTACTTTTGAAAGTGCTAAACGTCCTTCGTTTGGACTAAAATGTGCATCCCAAATTAAAATTTCATTATTTTTCATTTTATTGCCGGGTTTTTCTTTATCAGGAATAAACTCTTCCATAATCGTATTGTCGTAAGGATTTTTGTCCATAAAAAAGAAAAAATAAGGATCATAATAATAGACTTTGTTGTTTCTATATTCACTATTAATTAGCCATATTGAAGCATCTTTAATAAGTTGATTTTTTTCTCGCAAGGGAACAGGAAAAGTGTTAACAGATAAAGTTGAATGAAATAAAAGAATAATAATTATTACTGAAACAATATTACTAAATTGTTTTTTTAATTTAATTTTTTCAATTATATAATTGTATGATATTAAGGCAATTATTGCAAATAATGGAATAATTGCTGCCATTACTCTAATCAAACCTAACGAACTACCAATACCAAGATACCATGAGAAAGAATGTGCCCAATAATAAGCAGATGCAGGAAGAAGAATTAATAGGAATACTTTTAAATTGTCGTAATTAAGTCTGTTAAGCTTTGGTTTAAGCAAAAAAAATAAAATTATAATAATTCCTATTGAGATAAGTATGCTTAACAATATACCAAATATATTTTTCGATTGTTCGATGAAATAGAACAAATTACCTGTTCCATATATATCAGTAGAATCTCCGTACGGCATTTTTGTTATAAGCCATAAAAAATCGTTATAATAAAACCAACCAATTACACTGTAAATAAATGCTCCTGATGACAAAAATATTAGTTGATAATACTTTTTATAATATAAAAAAGCAAAGACAAAAACAACTAATAAGACAATGCCTTCAGTTCTGACTAAAGGTAAAAAGGAAAGAACAATGGCAGAAAAAACATACCTTTTGTTTAATAATAAGAGTATTGAAACAATTAGTACAAAGCTAAAAAGTATTTCTGTCATTCCTGTTATCATTAATGCAGGATAAAGAACAGATGAAAAAGTAAATAATATAACTAAAACCGAATTTTTAAGTCCTAATTTCTTTGCAGTTTTATAAGTGTAAAATGTAGTTAAAGTACCTATAATTACATTAAAAAATTTCATGCCAATAAAACCAAATTGGGCAAAAGGAGAACTAAGTAAGGTGAAAACTGGTTTTGCCCAGTGATTTAGGAAAAACTCTGGATATTGAAAAGCATATCTAGAAAATCTGTAATGAGTAATATCATCTGCTCCTCCATAAGTTCCTTCAGATAAATATGCTAATATTATAAATATTATAAAAAAAACGAACAATAAAATATTAACTAAAATTGATTCTTTGAATTTAAAATTGATTCTCATTTTTAAAAAATATTATATTTTAAAATTACATAAATAGCTCTTAAACCATCACGCCAAGTTATTTTTTTCCCTTCAGAATAGGTTCTTCCATAATATGATATTCCAATTTCATATATTCTAATAGCAGGTATCCTTGAAATTTTTGCTGTAACTTCGGGCTCAAATCCAAAATGTTTTTCTTTTAAATCTATACTTTTAAGTATTTCACTACGAAACATTTTGTAACATGTTTCCATATCAGTAAGGTTTAAATTTGTAAACATATTTGATATGAAAGTTAAAAACTTGTTGCCTATTGAATGCCAGAAAAACAGAATTCTATGAGGATTTGCCCCTTTAAATCTTGAACCATATACAACATCCGCAAAACCATCAATTATTGGTTTTAAAAGAGGGTTGTAATCTTCGGGTGCATATTCTAAATCAGCATCTTGGATTAAAACAAAATCACCACTTGCTATCTCTAACCCTTTATGTATTGCAGCTCCTTTCCCAGTATTTTTATTCTGACTAATTAGTTTTAAAGGCAAATTACTGTTTCCTTTTATTAATTTATCAACAATAGAGAGTGTTTTGTCTGTAGAACAATCGTTTACAATAATTATTTCTTTTTCAATATCATTTATTAATTTTACTTCTAAAACCTTCTGGATTAATTTTAATATAGTGCTTTCCTCGTTGTATGCCGGTATAATTATTGATAATTTCATTATTTGTTATTAGTGGGTTTTGATTTTCATTATTTTTTAGGTCTTCCATGCAAGCCAATAGTAGCCAAACCACCTAGTGAAGTTTCTTTATACAAACTAGGCAAGTCATGGCCTGTTTGTTCCATAACCTCAACAATATTATCAAAAGGCACTAAGTGCCGCCCATCAGAATGTATTGCATAAAGTGCTGAATCAAGTGCACGTTGGGCACCAAAAGCATTCCGCTCGATACAAGGTATTTGCACCAAGCCGGCAATAGGGTCGCAGGTTAAGCCCAAATGGTGTTCTAAGCCTGAAGATGCAGCATATTCAATCTGGTACGTTGTGCCGCCAAGTAATTGGGTGCAAGCAGCAGCAGCCATGGAGCAAGCTGCCCCCACTTCTCCTTGGCAACCTACTTCGGCACCTGATACAGAAGCATTTTCTTTTATTAAATTACCCACCAAACCAGCAACTGTAAGTGCTTTTAGTATCCTTGTCTCTGAAAAATCATATTTTTTATAAAATAAATAAAGTACTGCGGGTAAAATACCCGAAGAACCACATGTTGGTGCTGTAACAACTTTTCCGGCCGCCGCATTTTCTTCTGAAACTGCCAATGCATAGGCAAACAAAAAAGTGTCATCTTCGGCAAATTTATTTTGCATTTTAGCCTTTACGTGATAAGACGGCGACTTCCGACTCAATTTTAACACACCCGGTAATGTGCCATCTGTTTCTAAACCTCTCTGAATAGCATCTTTCATTACATCCCAAACCTTTTTCATTGATTCTAACACCGACTCACCTTCTACTTGCAAAACATACTCCCATAACGTGCCACCATTCTCCTCAAGGTGTGTAATTATAGCTGCCATAGTGTTTTGCGGGTAAATGTTCTCTTCCTTGGATTCACTATTCTTATCCATAATTTCACCCCCACCAATACTATAAACTTCCCATTCATTTTGTTTTGTGCCATTTTCGTCATAGGCTTCAAACCTCATCCCATTTGGATGAAGCGGTAAAGATTCATCATTTTTCCATATAATTTCTGTAGGTTTTGGCAATGTTTTTAAAATGATGTAATCCGTCATGTGCCCTTTGCCTGTTAATGCTAGGCTTCCATACAAATACACTTTAAAGGAATGGGCATCCTGATTTTTTGCGGTAAAAATTTCGGCGGCACTTTTTGGCCCCATGGTGTGGCTGCTTGATGGGCCATTTCCTATTTTAAATAGTTTGCTTATCGATTCCATTCTTTATAGTGATTAATGAATAATATCAGTTCAATAAGGGTAAATGTGTTCTTTTTTGTATTGGATATAATCTTCAGGCAACATAGTAACCATCAATTTTACCAATTTTCCTAATTTTTCTTGGTACATGTTACCAATAAATATTTCTTTTGATAGATTATTAATGTTGAAAATGAAACGTATTTGTGTGCCATCTTTAACCATTGGGTTTATATATGTTTTTTCAAGTTTATCCAAAGGGAACTTTATTACAAAATCTGCTATTTCGCTTTCTATGGTATCATTTAACGGCCTTATAATTTTTTTGCTGTTACCTAGGTTGACTTTGTTTTCGTAGGACAAGCTGTTTTGTGTAATGACAACCTTTTTATTGATACGTCCAAAATAATAGTTTAAAACAGTAATCGAGAATGTTAAAGAATTAGTATGCATATTAATACAAATTTAGATATTATAAGTACTAAGTGCTATAGAATGTTCTTACGCACCAGTGCAAATATCTTACAATATGCAAGTTGCGTAAAAGTAAATATCAATTAATTTTGTCTGGGTATTTATTCAACCATTTTACATTGTAAAACTATGAAAAATACATAAAAAAAAAGAACCATCCTAAATAAATCAGGATGGTTCAAAAATTACATTAAGCTTGCTAAATTATTCTTTTATGAATCTTTTAAGCATAACTTCGTTATTTTCAGACACTTTTATGACATACATTCCAGATTTTAGTTCAGAAACACTAATTTCGGTATGACTTTCGGTTAAATTAACCGTTTTTATTAAAGTTCCGTTCATCGTATAAATTTTTGCTATTGCATTTTCATCAACCGCATAATATAAATTTATCATATCAGATACCGGGTTTGGATATATTTTAATATCTTTTCCTACTTCAAATGATAGTTTTGTGTTAGAATTAGTACCACTACTTTTTGCACTACCCGACGAAGCCGTAATTATTACCTGATCAATATAAACAACATCAGAATCATCGCTTCCATTACATTGTATCGCAAATCTGGCATTTGTTGGAAAGTTCTGTTCATCGCTACTTACAGAAGCATTGCCCAGCTTAAACTCGTTATTATTAAAATTGGTACCGCAAACAAAAGTTCCAATAGCAACCCACGAAGTCCCAGTGTTATAACCTACTACAAACGACTCCCCTGTTTCCATCCCATTTGCATTGTAATAGAAACTAATATTTAACTCATTATAAGCACTAACATTATAAAAGGACGAAAGCATTGTTGATGCAGCACCTGAGTTATCCCTTATAGCAATTGAGTAACTACCTTCATAAGAAAACGGGCCAGAATATCTCGAAACATCTGCACCACCATTAGTCCAACCATCCCAACCGCTTTCAAAGTAGCTTTGCGATAGTGTAACTGTCCCAGATGATCCTGATATTGTTGCTGTAACCTGATCAATTCCAGTTGCACCTTCATTGTCGGTAACAGTTAAACTAACTGAATATGTGCCACCTGAGGTGTAAGCATGTGTTGGGTTTGTATCTGTGCTTGTGTTGCCGTCACCAAAATTCCATAAATATGAAGCAATAGTCCCGTCAGAATCATTTGATCCTGCACTGCTAAAACTAATTGATACACCCTCATCGGCTGAATAAGGACCATTTGCATTGGCAACAGGCGCAATATTTCCAGATCCGCCAATAGTAGCGGTTGTTTCATCAGTTGTTGTGGCACCATCGTTATCAGTTACGGATAAAATTACTGTGTATGCACCTGCTGTACTATAAGCATGTGTTGGGTTAGGGCTTGTACTTGTTGTTCCATCGCCAAAATCCCAAAAACCACTAGCAAGGGAACCGTCAGGGTCAGAAGTGCCGGCAAAACTAAAATTAATGGTCTCGCCTACATCACCGGAATATGGTCCGTTTGCGTTTACAACAGGTGGCTGGTTCGATGACCCTCCTGTTATTGTAGCGGTAGTTTCACCAACTGTTGTGGCACCTTCGTTATCAGTTACAGATAGAGCTACCGTATATGTTCCGGCAGTACCGTAAACATGCGATGGGTTCGGGTTTGTGCTTGTTGTGCCATCGCCGAAATCCCAAAAGCCACTTGCAAGTGAACCATCTGGGTCTGAAGTGCCTGCAAAACTAAAGTTTACGGCTACACCTGCTTGTCCTGTATAAGGCCCGTTTACATTAACAACCGGAGGTTGGTTTGTGCTACCGGACGAAATAGTTGCTGTGGTAGAGTTTGTCCCGGTTGCACCTTCGTTATCGGTTACAGTTAAGCTTACTGTATATACATTATCGGCAGTATAGGTATGCGTTGGGTTGGCTAAAGTGCTAGTGCTGCCATCGCCAAAGTTCCAAGAATAGCTGTCGATTGTACCATCGCTGTCGCTTGAACCGGTGCTGCTGAAATTAATTGCAACGTTTGGTTCGGCTGAGTATGGGCCATTGGCATTTGCAACGGGAGAGGCATTGCCTCCTGTAGTACCAAGGTTTTGGCGTATAGAATTTAAACATGCCCACATCCTGGCTTCTTGACCTAACGAGAACATAACCATACAATCATCATCAACATAATCCATATAGTTCATAAACATGTCGTCTGAACCACAAGTATTATGTGGATGCGAAGGGCAGTTATAATTTGCGCTGGCTGCACTTGGGGTATCATCAACATAATCTGTTGCGGAACAAGGGCCGTCACCCCAAATATGCCTAAGGTTTAGATAGTGGCCTATTTCGTGTGTGGCTGTTCTTCCTTTATCGAAAGGGGCACTTAAATAAAACGAACCATCGTCATAATCAGAACTACCACAATATTGTGGCGAAAAAACAACCCCATCTGTTGCTGAATTGCCCCCTGGGAACTGGGCATATCCTAAAATTCCTCCGCCAATATTACAAATCCACATATTTAAATGCGTTTCTGGTGTAACAGGGGCAACTCCATTTTGGTTCGGATCTTTCATGGCATCATTAGTACCCCACGTGGACCTGTTTACATATTTTCGTGTTATACCTGCTAATACAAATTGAATACCTGGATTATTTGCAGTAACACTAACGAATTCTGATGGGACAGAAGCTATATCAGAATTTGTCCCACCATAATCAAGATTCAAAACAGCAATTTGCGACTCAATTTGTGCATCGCTAATGTTTTCTTGCGAAAGCCGGTAAATCACATGTACATATACAGGAATTGTTCTGCTTTCTGTAGCTTTTAAATGCCCATAAGTTTGAACAAAGCTTTTTGTATAGTTTTCAAGCTTGTCCATTTCTTGTTGCATGTTTGTGTTACTTTTGATTTGCCCCAACATGTGCTCATGCGAGGCACATGTTCTCTGTCCGAAAATAATGCCCGGATAAAATGTTAAAATAAAAAAACTTAGTAATGCAATTGAGTAAAATTTTTTCATAGTTAAAATATTTATGTTAATAAAAAAAATAGGTTGGCTAATACACATAAATTTGTATAACATTTATACAAATTTATCTATACAATTAACGAAAAATGATAATAACAACCCCTTTGTGAATTAATGGGGTAAATGTAAAAAAAAAAAAAAACTTTTATGATGATTATTTCTTTGTTAATCTAATAAAAAGAGGTTTTTATCCGAAATAATTTGTGTTTGGTAAGTATTATCTGCATTTTTATAAAATAATGCAAGTTTTACGATATAAGGACGCAGATAACGCAGATACTCCGTATCGCTGATTAACACCGATATAAGTCTGATAAAAAATCCGTAATAATCTGCGTTGCTTGCATCCGCCTCATCAGCGTTCCAAAGTTTTACGATATAATAACGCAGATAACACAGATATAAGTCTGTTAAAAATCCGCAATAATTCGTGTTTGCGAAGCATCCGCTTCACCATCGTTCTTTTTTGCACAAACCAAGTCAAAAAGCTGAGTAATTAAACCATTATTTCTTTACTTCTGCCTGCTTTAAACAATTTGATATTATTAACAATCCCTTCAAACAGTTTCTTCCTGCTTTCAACCGATGTCCATGCAATATGTGGTGTAATAATAATATTGTCAAGTTCAAGCAAAGGGTGGTTTGCCTGAATAGGCTCGTTTTCAGTAACATCAATTGCTGCCGCCCTAATATCTTTGTTTTTTAGTGCATTATAAAGGTCGTTTTCATTAATAATCCCACCCCTGGCCGTATTAATAATAAACGCACTCTTTTTCATCATCTTAAATTCTTTTGCAGAAAACAAATTCTTGGTGCTTTCAGTTAAAGGTGTGTGTATGCTTATTATATCACTTTCTCTGATAAGTATTTCTATGTCAATCCTTTGCGTATCGTTGTAATTTATGCCTTTTCTTTTGCCTACTAAAATTTCCACCCCAAATACTTTTGCTAATTCAGCAAGCCTTTTACCTATTGTACCATAGCCTATTACACCTAATTTTTTGCCTTTAAGCTCATTAAAAGGATGGTTTAACATGGTAAATATGGGTGATTTTGACCAGTTCCCTGATTTTGTTTCATTAGCAAATTCAATCAATGAATTTTGTAAAGAAAGTATTAAGCTAATAGTATGCTGGGCAACAGCCTCGGTAGAGTAGTTTTTAACGTTTGCAACAACAATATCCCGTTTTTTAGCCTCTTCAATATCGATATTATTTGTACCCGTTGCAGCAACACAAATTAGTTTCAGCTTTTTTGCATTTTGCATTTCATTTTTACCAATAATTACCTTGTTTGTGATAATTATATCGGCACTTTCAATTCTTTTTGCAGTTTGTGAGCTATTGGTTGTTTGGTATTTTGTAAGGTCTCTTTCTTTTTCAAGAATAGAAAAGTTTATGTCTGTGCCTAGGGTGGCTGTGTCTAATATAACAATTTGCATAATTAAAGTTTTAACAAAAATAGTAAAAATAATATGTTTAATATCATTTAAAACATCTCTAAGTGTTGATATATATCATATTATTGTGTACATTGCATCTGTAATTTTGTTATCAGAATTATAAGTTTTTTTTAATCAATATAAAAACATGGACTTATCGCATATCGAGCACATTGGGATTGCAGTAAAAAGCATCGAAGAAGCCAGAAAATATTATGAAAATGTTCTGGGTTTGGAATGTTATGCAGTTGAAGAAGTAAAAGAACAAAAGGTGAAAACAGCTTTTTTTAAGGTAGGTCAAACAAAGTTGGAACTTTTAGAAGCCACCGGCCCCGACAGCCCTGTTGCTAAATTTATCGAAAAACGCGGCGAAGGTATTCACCATTTGGCATTTGCTGTTGATGGAGTTAATGAAGCATTAAAATCGGTAGATGAAAAAGGAATAAAAACAATTGATAAAACTGCAAGAAAAGGTGCAGAAGGTTTGAATATTGGGTTTTTACACCCAAAATCAACTTTTGGTGTTCTTACAGAATTTTGTAGCGAAGGGGATTAGTAACTTACAGATTAGTAATTGGTAACGAAGTAATAAGTAATAGTTACTAATTATATGTTGATAAAAACAATATTTATAAAATGAATAGTCTATTAATTGCATAGGGATTACATACGTGAAGGCTAAAGCCATCGTTTTGCTTCACTTGTGCAATGACAAACAAACAAATAACTAACTATACGAGATTAATATGGACAGCCAGCAAAAAATAAAACAACTAATTGATTTTAGGCAAGAAGCCCGAATAGGTGGTGGTGAAAAACGGATTGACAAACAACATGAACAAGGAAAATATACTGCCCGCGAAAGAATTGAAATGCTACTTGACGAAGGTAGTTTTGAAGAAACCGATATGTTTGTTACACACAGGTGTACTGAATTTGGTATGGAAAAAACCAAATTCCTTGGCGATGGGGTTGTTACCGGGCACGGTACAATCGATGGTAGGATAGTTTATGTGTATGCACAAGACTTTACTGTGTTTGGAGGCTCATTATCAGAAACTTATGCAAAGAAAATTTGCAAAATAATGGATCAGGCAATGAAAGTAGGCGCACCAATTATTGGCATTAACGATAGTGGTGGGGCACGTATCCAAGAAGGGGTTAACAGCCTAGCAGGTTATGCTGAGATTTTCCAGCGAAACATTATGGCTTCTGGTGTTGTTCCCCAAATTTCGGCTATTTTTGGTCCTTGTGCGGGTGGTGCGGTTTATTCCCCGGCGCTTACCGATGTTGTTATTATGAGCGATAAAACCAGCTATATGTTTGTTACCGGCCCAAAGGTAACCAAAACAGTAACAGGCGAAAACATCAGTACAGAAGATTTAGGCGGGGCAACAATGCATGCTACCAAATCTGGTGTGGCACATTTTAGGGCCGACGATGAAAACGAAGGTATTATGCTGATACGGAAAACTTTAGAGTTCCTTCCTCAAAACAACCTTGAAGATCCTGTTATCACACGATGTGCCGACCCTATTGACAGGCTTGATGACGATTTGAACGAAATAATTCCGGACAATCCAAACCAAGCCTACGATGTTAAAGATATTATTTACACTATAGTTGATAACGATGATTTTTTGGAATTCCACAGACATTATGCGAAAAATATTGTTGTGGGTTTTGCTAAATTTAATGGCCGCCCCGTTGGCATAGTTGCTAACCAACCTAATTTCCTTGCCGGGGTGTTAGATATTGAAGCTTCACGAAAAGCGGCACGTTTTGTCCGCTTATGCGATGCTTTTAATGTACCGATTGTAACACTTGTTGATGTCCCAGGCTTTTTACCGGGCAGCCATCAGGAATACGGGGGCATAATAATACATGGTGCTAAACTATTATTTGCTTATGGCGAGGCAACTGTCCCTAAAATTACTATTACTTTAAGGAAATCATATGGTGGGGCGCATGATGTTATGAGTTCGAAACAATTACGTGGCGATTATAATTATGCCTGGCCATCTGCCCAAATTGCGGTTATGGGATCAAAAGGTGCCATTGAAATCTTAGAAGGGAAAAAAATTAGGTCGATTGAAAATCCTGATGAAAGAAAGGAATACATTAAAACCAAGGAGGACGAATACCTAAATAATTTTGCTAATCCATACCAGGCAGCAAAATATGGATATATTGACGATGTTATTGAGCCTAGGAATACAAGGTTTAGGATTATCAGGGCACTGCAAACATTAGCGACCAAAAAAGATTCTAATCCACCAAAAAAACATTCAAATATGCCGTTGTAGAATGGCTAATGACTAATCATATAAATGATGTAAATTATGCATAATACTATTTTATTGGAAATTTCAGGTTTAAACATGGAAAATGTTACCATTGCATTTGTAGGTTACCTGATTGTTTTTTCTGCTTTGGTTTTACTTTATTTTGTTTTTAATAGTTTACCAAAACTAATTAATTTTCAGGCTAGGATAAAACTACGGAAAAAAGGGTATACTGAAATAGCGCAAAAAAAGGACTTAAGTATAAGTGGCCCTGTTGCAGCAGCTATAGCAATGGCTTTACATGAACACATGGGCGAACTACATGATGATGAAGAAACTGTGATGACAATTAAACGGGTTGCTAGGGTTTATTCACCTTGGAGTTCAAAAATATATGGCATGAGACAACCTTTGAGGTAGGTAAATGGTTGATATTCAGAAAAATATAGGCTTTTAAGGTGAGACAGTAACCTGTATTACAGTTAGGTAAGTAGCATACTTGTCATACTTAAAAATTGTCAATTAAAAACAAAAAAATATGAAACATTCATTGGGAATGACTATTATGAATGTTCCATGTGGCAAAAAAAACAATAAAAAATAGACAC
>NBLH01000145.1 GCA_002084525.1 Bacteroidetes bacterium 4572_117
GGCATTTCATATGCAGCAAAATCAATATTTGCTATTAATTTACCATCATTATTGTAGGTGCAAAGAAAATAGTATGTAGAACCCATCTCGAACCGTGCATAAATAACTGCATTAAACTTGTTTGATTCTACAGGTTTGCTTACAAAAAAGTAATCGGTATATTCGGCCATCTCTTCAAAATCAGCTTTTGTCAAGTCCTCGGCTTTTGCCAGATACTTAATTTGTTTTTCAAGCGGAATTTTCCCGGAAACATCATCTTTTTCAGGATCTAAACTATATGGTAAACTAGCATTATCAAATTTGTTTAAAAACGCTTTGTAATCTGCATTTAATTGCGGTTCCTGTGCTTCAGTTTGCAAGTTATTATCCTGTGGTTCAGGCGTTTCGTCAATTATTGTGGTCGATACTGAATTTTCGGGGTTTTCATTGTCCGAAGGTTCATCACTACATGACCACAATGATATTGAAAAAGTTAAAAGTACAAATAGTATTTTTTTCATTTTATCTAATTTTTATCTTTTTAAGAGAACAAAGTTAAAGAATAAATGTAAAAATGTAAAATAAACTTTAAATTTGCAAATATCTGCCAAAAAAATACAACAATATTGAAATCAAGATACCAAATGTAACGGCTATTGTTAGTCAAGCTCACTTTCAAATTTTCTCGCCGCAAAATTTTTCTAATCTTCCTCGTCGACCCAGCCCTTGGCTTTTTCAATTGCTTTTAACCAGCCTTTGTATAATTTATTTCGTGTCCCCTCCCCCATTTTAACCTTAAAACATTTATCTGTTTTTGGTATTCCTGCAAGCTTATCTTTTGTCCATATACCTACTGCCATACCTGCCAACAATGCGGCACCAAGTGCAGTGGTTTCAATAATTTTGGGCCGTTCAACGGGTGTGTTTAAAATATCGGCCTGAAATTGCATAAGGTAATCATTAACCGAAGCCCCACCATCAACATTAAGTTTACTTAAATTGATACCTGAATCGCTGCTCATAGCATCCAAAACATCTTTTGTCCTGTAAGCCAGTGCATCAAGGGTCGCCTTCACTATGTGCTTATCGGTAACCCCTTGTGTTAACCCAAGTATTGCCCCCCTGGCATACATATCCCAATGTGGTGCACCAAGGCCTGAAAATGCCGGCACAACATATATATCTTCGTCAGTTTCAATACTTTCGGCAACCGATTGGGTTTCTTTTTGGTCTTTAATCAGTTTTATACCCTCTTTTAGCCATTTTATGGCCGCACCTGCAATAAAAACACTGCCTTCAAGGGCATAATCTGTTTTTCCGTCAATATTCCAAGCAATGGTCGAAAGCAAACCTTTGTTTGATTCTACAATATGGTCGCCGGTGTTCATTAATATAAAGCAGCCTGTTCCGTATGTATTTTTTGCCATACCTTTATTAAAGCATTTTTGCCCAAAAAGTGCAGCTTGTTGGTCGCCGGCAATACCTGAAATTTTAATTTCGGCACCATTAAAAAGCTTAGCTGAGGTTTTTGCAACTATCCCGCTCGATGGTTTAACTTCCGGTAACACCGAAGCGGGTACATTGAAAATTTCTAGTAATTTATTATCCCATTTTAACTCACGGATATTAAAAAGCAAGGTTCTTGACGCATTTGAATAATCTGTTACATGTGCCTTACCATCAGTTAGTTTCCAAATTAGCCAAGTGTCAACTGTACCAAATAAAAGTTCGCCTTTTTTTGCTTTTTCCCTTGCCCCTTCAACATTATCTAAAATCCAGTTAATTTTTGTTGCCGAAAAATACGAATCAATAACCAAACCTGTGGTTTTTTTTACAAAGTTTTCAAAACCCTTGTGTTTTAGTTTCGAGCAAAAATCTGAAGTCCTTTTATCTTGCCAAACTATTGCATTATATATGGGAATTCCCGTGTTTTTATCCCAGACAAGAGTAGTTTCGCGCTGGTTTGTTATACCAATTGCCGATATTTCTGTGGCTTCTATATTTGTATCAGCTAATAAATCAATTATAACCAAATATTGGCTTTGCCAAATTTGTTCGGGGTCATGTTCGACCCAGCCCGGTTTTGGATATATTTGTGGGAATTCTTTTTGGCTACTGCCGACAATATCAAGGTTTTTATCAAATAAAATGGCCCTCGAACTGCTTGTTCCCTGGTCAAGTGCTAAAATATAGTTACTCATATCACAAAATTTATAAAACAGCTGAAAGTTAATAAAATTTTTATCATTTCAAAAAATCCATGATTGTTGAAACTATTTTTTTTGGTTGTTCGGCATGCAACCAATGACCCGTATTATCAATAGTTTTCATCACAACCTTTGGGAATATTTTTCTAATTGCTTCCATATCTGCATCAAGAACATATCCTGAATCGGCGCCCCTTATAAACAAAACCTGCAAATTAAAAATTCTATCACTGTTTCGGCCTGCATCAATATGGGGCTTGTCAAGTATTTTATCTAAATTTAGTAACAATGCATTAACGTTTATGCGCCAACCAAGCTGTTTATCTTTATCTTTTTTAATATTTTTTAATAAAAACTGGCAAATACCTTCGTTTTTTATTGTTTCCCCCAATTTTTTGCCTACATCGTTGCGGTTATTGATTTTTGAAAAATCAATAGCTTTCATAGCTTCCAGTATGGAATAATGATCAAGTTCAAATATGTTTTCTTTAGCAATTTGCAGATACGATTTAGGGGCAATATCCAACACAATCAGCTTAATTATTTTTTCGGGGTATTTACGTGCAAAATGAATAGCAGTTTTACCTCCCATTGAATGTCCAATCAATATTGCCTTTTCAATATCATGGGCTTTGGTAAATTTTAATAAATCGCCAACCATCGCATCATAATCATGCACATCGCTGTGTGTCGAACGGCCATGGTTCCGTTGGTCAATTAAAAACACCTTAAAATACTTTGCCAGGAATTTACCAATAGGTATCCAATTATCTGAAGCCCCATACAACCCGTGTACAATAATTAAGGGTATGCCTTGTCCATATTTCCTGTAAAAAAGCTCCATCACCTTAATAACACATCGTTAATTTTAGATTAAACCACTAGCAATCAGCACTTTAAAGCAAGGGAGTTCATTCCTATAAATTCTTGACAGCTAGAATATTACAAGCACATAACAGGCTACTGTATCTTAAAACACTTCACCAATTATTAAGCTACAAACATTATCTATTTGACAATTACTGAGTCTTGTCTAAAAAGAGTGAAAAAGTACAACCTGAAAATCAGGATTTACCCCTAACCCTAAAGGGCGTCCTGATTTTCAGCAACTTCACCCTTTAGGGTTGGGGTAATAAGTTGCTGAAAATCTCGTATCAAGGCTTTTTAGACATAACTCATTATTTCAACAGCCTCAAATACATTTGGATAGTATTTTCAAGCCCGAAATAAAGAGCATCAGAAATTAATGCGTGCCCTATTGAAACCTCTGCCAAATTTTTAACATTTTTATAAAAAAAGTTCAGGTTGTTCAAATCAAGGTCGTGCCCGGCATTTAATGCTAAACCGTTTTCTATGGCAATTTTACCGGCCTCAACAAAAGCAGATACAGCCTCTTCTCGATTTTTAGGATAATTAGTAGCATAAGGTTCAGTATAAAGTTCAACCCTGTTAGTGCCTATTTTGGCTGCATAACTAATATTTACAGGGTTTGTATCGATAAAAATTGAGGTCCTGATACCTGCATCCTTAAAGTCTTTGATAATTTCTGTTAAATACGATTGGTTTTTTACGGTATCCCAACCCGCATTTGAAGTAATTGCACCCGGTGGGTCGGGCACAAGGGTAACCTGTTCTGGCTTAACAGATAATACCAAATCCATAAATTTTTTATTTGGGTAACCTTCAATATTAAATTCGGTTTTTACCAAAGGCTTTAAATCCAAAACATCCTGATACCTGATATGCCGCTCGTCAGGACGGGGGTGGACAGTTATTCCTTGTGCGCCAAAACGCTCACAATCAACAGCTACTTTTAATAAATCAGGAACATTTCCTCCTCTGGCATTCCTTATTGTAGCAATTTTGTTTATATTTACACTTAGTCTGGTCATTTTTGATAATTATAATAATTTGATTAGGTTTGTATTATATTTTAATCATACAAAATTAAGGTATTTTTTCAAGTTATAAGATATAATGTTAGCTAAAGATTTAATATCAGATGTGATACCTGTTATAAACACCTTAGAAACAGGCATTAAAGCCCTAAATTGGATGGAAATATTCAAGGTTTCTCATCTTCCGGTAACTGATAACAATGATTTTTTGGGTTTAATTTCTGATACCGATATTTATGACTTAAATAAGGCAGAACAAGCAATAGGGGCACATCCACTTTCCCTAATAAGGCCATATGTGTATGCCGATCAACACATTTACGAAGTAATTGATTTGATTTCGAGATTACAATTAACCGTAGTTCCTGTGTTAAATAAAGACAAGCAATATATTGGAAGCATTACTTTGCACGATTTAGTAAATAATTTTTCTACAATTACATCAGCCTCTGAACCAGGTGGTATACTCATACTTGAGATGAATATACACGATTATTCATTATCTGAAATTTCGCAAATTACAGAAGGAAATGATGTGAAAATTTTAAGTTTATACATTTCTAATCACCAAAATTCAACAAAAATTGACATAACCCTAAAATTGAATACATCTAATTTAAATGGGCTTATTCAATCATTTGAAAGATATAACTACACAATAAAAGCCTCTTTCCCTGAGGATGAAGAAACAGAACTTTTGTATCAGGAAAGATTTGATTCTTTTATGAATTATCTCGACATATAAAACATTTCAAATTTTATGCGTTTCTATATCAATACTTTTTAATCTACTTTTGTTGAAATGTTATCTTATATTAAATACAACTTATACTTCATTCTAATGATATTCTTTTTTATCATTAATAGAGATATTTATGCTAATGCAATAGCTATTAATAATCCTACATCAAATAATACCGATACTATCAAAGGGATTAGGGTAAACGATATTATTGTTAAAGGTAATAACCGAACAAAAGAAAGAATTATTTTAAGGGAGCTTACTATTGTTAAAAACGGGGTGTACGACAACCACACGCTTCATAACAACCTGACAACAAGCAAGTTAAACCTAACAAAGCTCTCATTGTTTAATTTTGTAACTATTGAAAAAGTACATTTAACAAAAAAAATAGTCAACATTTATGTTTTAGTAGAAGAACGCTGGTTCATCTGGCCTGAAATATCAATCCTTAATAATGAAAGAAACTTTAATTCATGGTTAGATACAAAGGATTTTAGGAAACTTGATTATCGTTTTTCGGTAAAACAATATAATGTAGCGGGTCTAAATCATTTGTTTAAAATGGGACTTTCTTTAGGTTTTACCCGTGAGTTTTGGTTGCAATATTCAAATGTTTTTCTCGACAAAAAACAACAGCATTATTTAGGTTTTTATGCAAGTATATTTTACCAAAAACAAGCTTTTTACAGTACTTACCAAAATAAGTTACAAACTTTTACCAGTTCAGACAAAAATGCTTTGGAAGGCAAAGAGTTTGAATTGTACTATACCTATCGCCCTAAATTTAACAGCAAGCACCGATTTAGTATCGCATACAGGGAATATCTTGCAGACGATAGCCTAATTTCATTGAATAATCATTATTTTGGCCAAACAAAAACAAAATCATCATTCGTAGAGCTACAATATCGTTTTATTCACGACAAACGAAATAACAGGGGTTACCCAACAAAAGGAAGTTGGTTGAAAGGCGAAATTGTTCAAAAAGGCATAGGTATACCTCAGTTATATGCACCAAATACTTTTTCAATTTATACAAACTACAAAAAATATTTCTGGTTAACACGAAAATTTTATGGCGCAAATTCGATTAGTATTAAAAAATCTTTTAATAAATACGAAGTATATTTTTTAAAAGAAGGGCTTGGTTATAGGGATTATATCAGGGGGTATGAATATTATGTTATAGATGGGCAAGACTACATTATGTTAAAAAACAATATAAAGTACAATTTATTACCAACAAATATTGCCCAGCTTAATTTTATCCCAATAAAAAAATTCAGAAAAGTACATTTTGCTTTATTTTTAAATGCCTATTTTGATATTGCCTATGTTAACGATAAATATAGAGACATAAATTACTTAAATGATTTCTCAAATAATTTGCAATATAGTGGCGGGATAGGCATTGACTTTGTTACGTATTACGATGTGGTATTTAGATTTGAGTATTCAATAATTAAAACCGGTGAAACTGGATTATTTATTCATTTTATAGCCCCTATTTAAAATGGAAATCGCAATTTACGGTAAAAAATTTAATCCTGATTTTGATGAATGCATAATCAGGCTGTTTGAAATTTTGGGAAAAGCAAAAACTAAAGTTTATATATATGAGCCTTTTTTCAATTTTATTAACAAGCGAGTTCCTTTAAAAAGTGAAGGTATTTCATTATTTACGGATAAAAAGGGGATCAACACTAACTGCGATATCCTTTTAAGCATTGGAGGCGATGGGACTTTTCTTGAAAGTGTTGTTTTTGTAAAAAACAAAGGGATACCTATTGCGGGGATAAACAGTGGCCGTTTAGGTTTTTTGGCAAATATTTCAAAAAATGAAATGGAAGACGCACTTGATAGGATTTTAAACAAGAGTTATTCGTTTGAAAAACGTGAATTAATTCAACTTGAAACTCCTGATAATGAATTTGGGAACAATAATTTTGCATTAAATGAAATAACAGTCCAAAAAACAGATTCTAGTTCAATGATTACCATACATGTGTACATAGATGGCTATTTTTTGAATACATACTGGGCAGATGGATTAATTATTGCCACTCCAACAAACCATCATGAACTCACCCTAAAAATAGAGGGCCGGGATCAAAACTATTTAGTTTCATTAGATCACAGGCACAAAGTTTTTTCAACATCGGTAGAACTTAAAATAAAAAAGTCGAAATTTAAAATAAAAATGTTAAAACATGATGACAAGTCTTTTTACAACACCTTAAGAGAAAAACTAATGTGGGGCCTAGATAAAAGAAATTAGACTGCATTATTTGCAAGATAAAAAGACAATCCTTATCAAATAAATAGTACAATTAGTAAAAATAAATGACATTGTTAGTAAAAATAAATATATTTGCACAAAACAAAATTTATAATTTTACGTATTTTATAAAGTGAAACTATAAAACCAAAACAATCAAACCAATTATAACTTTTGAAAAAACAGTAATAATAATTGATGGCAATATTTTTGCGATACATAAACAAATTTTAATGTAGTTTTTTCAGTAGTAATTTAGCCACAAACTATTAGAAAATTAATAAATGACTAAGCATGAAAAGATTTTATTTCTTAGTAATACTAATTTGTATTGGTTTATTCTATTTAAACGCCCAAGGTAAAAGATGGAAAATGGAACGAAACACCATTGTTTTAGGTACGGGTATTACACATTTCCTTGGCGATTTAGGTGGTGGAGCTAAAGATGCCGCACATTTTTTTGGAATCAGGGATATTGATTTGATTAAAACAAGGCCAGTTATAAGTGCCAAATATCGGTATCGGATACTTGAGAACCTTGCCCTAAAATCAGGATTATCATGGGGGATTATTGCAGCATCTGACGAAGCTTCAAAATCAGAAGGCAGAAGGATGCGAAACCTGAGTTTCTCCTCCAATATTTGGGAGTTTAGTTTTCAAGGGGAATATTACTTTTTTAAAGAAAAAGAAAGTGCACGTTATTCTTTTACAAGCTTGACCAGTATTGAGAATTTTAGTGCTTATGTATTTACCGGCTTTACAGCAGTTTATTTTAATCCTAAAGCAGAATTAAATGGCGAAAAACATGCTTTGCAACCTTTAGGGACTGAAGGACAAGGTATCGGCGACAATCCTGCACCCTATAGCAGAATTGCCTATGGGATACCTATTGGCATAGGTGCCAAATATAATTTAACAAAAAAATTAGCTGTGGGTATTGAAATATCCAACACTTATACAAGTTCTGATTATTTAGATGACGTACATGATGCATATTTTGACAATGACTTAATTAGAGCAAAACATGGCGATATTGCGGCTGCGCTAGCCGACCGCCATCTTAGTATTGATGGGGGGGTTACACAACCATACGAATCAGGCACACGACTAAGAGGTGGCTCCAAATATAATGATGCCTACATTATGACTGTTGTTACTTTAACATATAAAATTAGAAAAAGGTTGTATGGGTTACCAAAATATTAAAAGCCATGAAGAAAAAACATCTATAATGCAACAATTTAAAAATGGGGGCTACCATACTTTTAATCAAATAATATTCAAATGGCTAATAGTTTTTTTGCTTTTTTCCTCCCAATTGACCATTTCTGCACAAAAAAAACGTCATGAGATTGGTGCTTTTCTTGGGGCTGCCTATTACATGGGTGAATTAAATACTACTAGGTTATTCTATTCACCATCACCAACGTTCGGTTTTTTATATAGATATGATCTTAATGCGCGCTATGCAGTTAAATTAACTGGCACTTTTGCCAATTTGCAAGGTAATGATGCAAAATCAAAAAATCTATACCAACAACAACGGGATGAATATTATACATTTTACGTTACCGCAGGAGTTGGGGTAATGTATATGCAATCAAAATCAAACACCCCGATACATGCTGTTATCCCTTTTGGGCTAGGGTTTAAGTATGGTGTTACAAAAAGGGTTGTAATAACTGCCGAATGGACCTATCGGAAAACTTTCACAGATTTTATCGATCAACTCGAGCCTGATGAATATAGCTTGACAAGCGTTCCAACAGATAAACAACAATCTTATAATTACAGTAAAGATTGGTATTCTTTTGCTGGAATCACTTTTACTTATAAATTTGCACTTGGTAGTAATTCTTGCCCGGCCTATGGCAATCTATCAAAATAATTTATTAACAGTACTAAAATGGCAGTTATAGAACAATATGATAAAAAAAAAATACCACAACACGTTGCTATCATTATGGATGGAAATGGCAGGTGGGCTAATCAACACGGTAAAAACAGGGTTTTTGGCCACAAACAAGGTGCAAAAACAGTAAAAGAAATTGTCAGGACAGCAGGTGAAATTGGACTAGAATACCTTACCCTTTACGCCTTTTCAACCGAAAATTGGAACAGGCCAAGGCTTGAAGTTGAAGCATTAATGACCCTTCTGGTTTCCTCAATAAACTCCGAAACCAAAGATTTATTAAAAAACAATGTCAAGCTGCTTTCCATTGGAAATCATGACATACTGCCCGATAAAGTAAGGAAAAAACTTTATCAAGCTATTGAAACTACTGATAAAAATACAGGGTTAAAGCTTATTTTAGCTTTAAGTTATAGCTCAAAATGGGAAATCCTTGAAGCCGTAAAAAAAATAGCCAAACAAACAAAGGCAGGAACCCTTGAAATTGACGATATAGACGAAACTGTTTTTGATCAAAGCCTTTGCACAAAAAACAT
>NBLH01000146.1 GCA_002084525.1 Bacteroidetes bacterium 4572_117
TTAATTTGATATATTGATAAGTTGGGCTTTTCAGCCCGCAATTAATTTTGATGTTTACAATAACCCAAGGCGTTGCCTTGGGCTGAAATGATTTAGCCTTTCAGGCTGATTATTAGTAAGTTTTAAGTTCGTAAAGTAGTACTAACATTAATGAGAAGGAATTGCAAATTTTCATTTATTGCTTTCATTTTGTATCTTTGGGTGATTAAATACAGTCTGCCTCGCCTTACAATGCGGGGCTTTTTTTTGCCTAAATATTCCGTATTTACACAGGGCAATCGGGTTTAAACTTTTTGGTTGCCATTTATCCTAAAATCCGTTCTAAAATACCCGTGGCACGGCTAGTTTATCATGGGAATCTGTATTTTATTCATGATACATACAGGTTTTTAACTTATCCGTGCCACGGATCGTAGCGAAATGATGTCCACTTTTTTAAACCCGACTACCCTGCGTTTTTACATAAATACCTTCATAATTGTTCGATTTTCTGTATTTATGCCTCA
This sequence comes from Bacteroidetes bacterium 4572_117, assembly GCA_002084525.1. Lineage (GTDB taxonomy): Bacteria > Bacteroidota > Bacteroidia > Bacteroidales > NBLH01 > NBLH01. The sequence continues at coordinate 507 of NBLH01000146.1, forward strand.
ACAAAACCATTTTCACTTTTATTTTAAGTTTATTTAAACATTTTGTTATCAAAATTAAAATATCATTACCAAAATAATACGCGAACGAATTTATTAATTTATACCGTTCTTTGGGCGAAAATGCCGAAAATTTTTTACCCGCTTTTATTATCGACAAGCTAAGGCATTTTGTACGCCTTTGCCACGAACAACCAACAGACCCGGCAAAGCAAATGGCCGAAATAGACCGGAATATCCTTGAACTTAAAGAGGCAATACCCGGATTTACGGATGTTTCATTAATGCTGTACCCGCATGAAGATTCTAAAGCATTCCAATATCAGGCAAAGCAGCGCGAGTTTGTAAACAAGCTAAGCTTACTGATTGATACAGAGGCTATTGATGAAGAAACAAAAAAGCAAGCTTATAATATTTTAAATGCACACGATTACTCTGTGGGTACACCACCTGTTACGCAAAAACAACTTGATTATTCGTATAGCTTGCTGCTTGGTGCAAAAGTAAGCGAACTTAAAAAATTTCGCGACGTAATTGGTGTCAATGGCGATGAAGAAGAGGCCCAGTGGAATTATTTCTTGAATGTGCTTGACCAAATGGTTATACAGGCATCGCATTATACAACCCCTGCCGAAAGAAAGGACTTTTTAAGCAAAACTGAACTTACGGTAAACTACAAAGGTTTGAACGGTTTTATCCGTACCGTTGTTGGTGGAAGTGCCGATACGGCCATAAAACTGATTTCTGAAGAGGTTTTCAGCAAACATAATGTACAAGTAATTGATTTTACAACTGCCGATGAACTTTATAACCAAATACAACACGATTATTCAAAAGTTTTTTTGGTAAAGGTAAAATCTATGCGCCGTAATATTTTCAATAGGCAGCGTTGGTTCCCATATCTTACACGTATAGTAATTATCGACGATTCTGCCGAATCGCACAGTACCAATACTTCGCTAGTTTTCACCTTCCATAACGGTATTGTTAATATCCTTAACAAGGTACACACAAAAAAACTTGGTGCTTTGGCAAACAGCCAACTTAATTTACGGCTTATCCTTGATAAAATAAATAACGAAAGCCTTGAAAAATTCAGTAAACTGGCGCTGGAAAAAATTAAAGATTATGAGGCGGAACTTGTCGAAATAAAGAAACAACAACTTGAAAAAACTAATGACCCTGACAGGGATATCGTTTTGTTTAAATTTGATGATTTTGCCAAACAAATACTAAAAGACAAGTACGCATTAACAAAATTGGCTGACTATATCAAACCTATGGTGAATGGCTGTTGCAAAGGAAACTTAAAGATGTTGATAAACGGATTTTAAAGCAATGCCGAACAATCCTCGATATTTTACCGTCGAATTATAAACGGACATTAAAAAACCATTTCCATAAAAATTTTGGTATCAACCTGTTTCTAGAAAAATATAAAGAATATCTGACAAAATCGGAAAATACATCAGATAACAGGGGCCGGTTTAATAATTTCCTTATTGATTTGGGCATAAAAGATGCTTACGACCAAAAAACTGCTGATGAGCAAAACATTGTAAAAAGTTTTATTAGCGATTTGGCAAACCTCGATAAAACATCAATTTCGGATGATGTTCAGATGATAATCAGGGATATTTTGTTCCACACAGAAAAGAACTTACGCCCTTACATTTTGTACGACAAGGATTTATCGTGGGAATATCAGGATTTGTTTCCACCTGACAGGTTTGATTTAAACCCATTTGACCTTGAAATTGCTAACGACAATATTGGCAGGATTGACTTTAAACGACTGATTATAAAACTGCAAAGGATGAAAAGCACATTCCAGCTTTTTGATGATACCGGCAGCCTTTGGGATCGCTTTTGCGAAAACCTGACTATTGTTATAAACGACCCTTCAAACCCATCGGGTTTTACCAGTTTTAACGAAGAAAGTTTGTTGGAATTCTTAAAATTTGCAGGTACAAGCAAAATAACCGTCTTTTTAGACGAAGCTTATAACGATGCGGTTAAATCAGACGACCCCGAAGAACCAAAATGGCGCACAATTTCACGCTACGTTGTGAATAATTTGGGTAGTTATATGAATATCAGCATCGTAACCTCTTTATCAACAACTAAAAATCTTGGCGGCACAGGTATACGCCTTGGGTCGCTTATTGTTTCGCAGGCAAAAAAAGAACTGGTAGACTACGCCCGAAAACAAAACCCTGCCGAAAAATGCAATACCAACTCGGTATATATGCTGGTAAACATTATTGAGGCCGCCCAATTGGCAAAAAAGCTAAAAGACAATGCCGAAACCCGTTTGGCAAAAAATGCATCGGCATATAGTTTGCGAAAAAGAATTGAAAAGAACATTAAAAACGAGTTAAGTAAATACGAGCAAAATAAAAAAGCAAAGAAAACCGCCGGTAAAAAAATAACAAGGTTTACACCATTCGAGGGCAGCCCTTTGCACATTTTTTTACTAGCTGAATTGCTTGCACTCGATAAATTAGAGGTGCTTGCTTTACCCGATGATTTTATGTATAAAGGGAAACCCTTTTTTAAATACTACCAAAACCAATTGGTTAAATCGCTGAACGGTTTTAGGATTAATAAAATATTTAGGGAAGAGTCGAACAAACGCCTGCGATTGGCCAAGAAAATAGCCTCGGGCCTGATTACCGAAAAAGCTTATGATAAATATGCGAAAATTGTTGATGCTGACGGCTCTTATTTGTTTAACTTACAATTAACTGAATTTGCCTCTTTTCAGGGATTAGAAAAATTTACAAAAAAACTGGCCGAACAACGGGGAATTGCCGTTATCCCATACCAGATTGGGTTCGTACGCTTTTCGCTGGGCGATTATCTTTTGGGGGATAAGAAAAGTTATGTGGATTTTGAAAATGATTTTATAAACGCACTTGAGATTTTCTTTAATTATTGGATTATATATTATAACAAAAGGATATCGGCAGAATACAAAGGAAAAACCACTGAAAGTATTCTGTATGAGATATTTACACAAGAGAGCGACAAGGAATTTACTGATAAAATATTAGATGATTTCCATCTGATTAAAAACATTAAAAGGAAAAAACCTGACAGCTTAAAAATTAGCAAATTAGACACCCTATATCTTTCGTTTCCTGAACAGAGTGGGGTAAATATAAATGCAATAAGCGAATCGAAAAATTCTGTATTTGAATTTTACGAAAATATTGGCGAATGTACTGATATTAGGGCTTTTATACGAAGCAAAGCATTTACTAAAATCTATGAAAATTTATTGCCACAAATCTACAAGAAAATACCACATATTAATCACCTTGATTTTGATACGGTTTTGGCACGTTTTGGTAAAGCAAGTATTTTACGGTTTATCGAAAACAAACTCGATTATCAACCAAACTCATACACCCTTGATAATGTTGACGAATTGAGCATTATGAAAGAAATATTGATTGAAATTGAAGATATTCTTTTCTCTGATGCAAAATTTAAAATAATGGCTTTAAATGCAACAGACGATGTTGCGGCCGACCTGCAAAAACTTGAAGGCGCCAATATGATTTTAAAGAAACATATTCGCGAGTTGATGATACATTTTAACCTTCCGTTTGAAAACAGGGGTATTGAACCATCAATAAACGAACTGCTGCAAACAACTATTGAACAATTTGAGGAACTTACAGCTATAAAAACCTGTGATTTTGGCTTAAAAACTTATCTCGAAAGTTTTGTTACAGATATTAGTTTAAGTGATGAGTTTTCGCAATATTCGATTGCAAGCGAGAGCCTTGGCCAAATATTGGGGGCATTGTCAAAAACAGTTCTTAACCCAAAAAAATCGGTTGAAGATAAGCTATTATATATATATCTGTTAAAACGCAATAATCATTTTGAAAAACTAATTTATGAGCGATTACAAACTTTCGCCGCCAAACTAAAAGCCAATACTGACAATGAAATGCGGCTGGTTGTTAACGAGTTCATATTAAGTGTATTAGATAAGGATATTGAGTGGGTTCTTAATGAAATTATTAGGCAAAAATCAATAAAAATCAGTCAAGCAGATTTACATAGCGAAAGCAGGAACATGGCCAGGATGTTCATTGATATAATAAACAAAACCAGGGCTACGGAATATTACGATATTTATACACATAGCTTAATCAGGTTTATTGAAATTATTTACAAAGTTCAAAATTCAGGTTCTAATGAAATGATACAGCATGGAATTACTTTGTATAAAGATTTTGAGATGAACAATAATTTGTTGGAAACCTACAATAATGGTTCGCTAAAATGGATTAAAGATTTAATGACCAAATGTGGGGTAATTTCAGCAGAACAGCCTGTACAAGTACATACCAGAAAAGTTACCGATGCAAAAAAACGTGAATATGCATTCCACAAAATAGATTTAACAGCAGAAGAAATGGAATTGCAGGTTTTAAGGTTGAAAGAATCGAAAACGCTGAAAAATCCATCAGGAAATGAGTATATAAAAAATCTGGCAACAAAACCCAAAGCCGAATTTTTCGGCAAACGTATTTCAAAATTTATTGAACACATTGATTCTCAGGACTATCGTTGTAAAATTGTAGATAAGGGTTTATTTAAAGAATTAGTTATTTTTCAAAAATCATATTTAAAATACCTTTCCGATAATTATCAGTTATTAGGACCTGACATTATTACTTTAGAAGAAATTAAAAGCTTTGTTCCTGATGTTATCCATTTTTTGGGTGCACCCGAAAAAGTCATTTCCTTCCCTAAAGTTGGCTATTTCGACCTAGATGGGCCAAACGGGAAAATAAAGACCCTGGTTTCACCACTCGATGCAAAAGCAGACTACTTTGGCAACGTTAAAAAACCACGCTTAACCCTTGTTAATGAGAAAGTTAAAGAAATGGGTGGAATACCTATCCATGGTTCTTTGTTTGCAATTGAAGAAGAAGATGGGGGTATTTTTGTAGTTCATGTTGATGGCGATAGCGGTGTAGGTAAATCTGAAATGTTAGCAGCAATGATGCTCAAATGGCTAAAAAAAGATTTGAAACATATACGTTCAATAAAACTGATAGCAGGAGATATGTTCCATATTTTCCCAGATAAAAAAGGCAATATTTATGGAATCGGCACCGAAGTTGGTGATTTTTCAAGGGTTACGGATTTTGACCCTGACTATATAAAATACTACAATTCGTTATTCCAAAGCAGTTCAGATAGTAACGTTAGCGATTTGAATTCACGTAGCACTATTAGCGGCCTTTGCGATATTAACATGCCTTTTAAAATTGATATTCTTTTAACGGCAAGCAATTATGCCCGCGAAGAAGCTGGTATAACCCGTTTTGATAACCCCGAAAACTTTTTGTTCTATCGTGATTCGCATGGTGAGCGAAAAGAAAAAGCAACAAGTGGTGATAATCCTAATTTTCAACGTACTCTTTTAAGATATCCTGATAATTCAAATATTGTTACAGTGCTTGAAAAGCATGGTAATTATATTGATGATATCCTTGATTGGGAAGAAGACAAAACAACAGGTGTTTTCTACTTATGCTCATCGTATAAAATGATTGACAAAATAGATATCGAAGACATTGCTAATCAGATTTTTACAGACCAAACTTTTACAGAAAACGAACTACTTTATACGGTATCGGCTATTAAATTTGATATTATTAAAAACCGTTTTGATGTAATTGCAAACAGCAACGAAAATGAAATTAATTTCCAACTGACAAGAAATTTCTTTAATACAGTATTTGATGCACTTGCAAGTACACCATCGGGGCAACCTTTTATATCAGAACACCAGCAATTAGAAGGCAAAAAACACTTATTAAACATACTTCGTGGCAACTATGGCGATGGTAAAGGCGGCAAAATTGTATTTGGTGTTTTATCTACCGATTTAGGTAAAAAAGGCCGTGAAATATCCGGTCCACAAAAAGCAGCCGAAGAACTAAAAAAACTGATACAAGTGGTGCGTATCGAAAACCCGGACATCCATCAAAACAAGCAAAATGTCAGGGAGTTGGTCCATAAAAAATACAATCATATTTTCAATGGGCATAGGATTAGTCCCGAAGTTGACCGTTATAATTTCCGTTTATGGCAGTTGGAGCAGATGCAAAAAGCTGACTTTGTTAGAATAGATGACATAAAAACAAAAGTAGACCTATCTAATTTAAAAGGATTTAACCCCGTTGATGAAAACAAGGAGTTTTCGCCATTATTGGTAACGCCTAATGTTAATATTGAACTTAACTGCTATAGCGAAAGTTGGGAACAATTAATGAACCTGCCAAACAACAAAGAATTTGCAAACGAGTTTTACGAAGATTGCAAAAATTTGTATGTCGCCGACGGATACGCCGAAAGTACTATTATCAATAACTTAATATTGCAGCTTTTGTTAATTAGTGGGTATATATTAATTGAAGATATTAACCGTGGGCATATTACCGGAAAAGTAAACCGTGAGGTGTTAGCGGCGGCAAAATCGGCAGTTTTACGTTATTATTCCGAAATTAAAATTGAGAAACCAAAAACCAAAAATATTCCTAAAACTAAAGGTGGGGATAAGAAAAAAGGATAAAATTGTTTTAAGGCCATCTAAAAAGTGATGGCCTTAGTATCAAGTCTAAGTATGATATGACGCCGGGAAAAAATAGGCGTAAGCAAACCCATTCCTCAATGCTCGTCATTGCGACGAGGAACGAGGAACAATCACCCCATGTACCTTACACCATTGAATTGAGCCCGAATAAAGGGTATTTACATTTAATTTCATAAATCGGTTTTTGTAGCCCGCATCAACCATATACATAATAACGCTGCAATTAAAGACAAGATACCCATTATGTACCAATTTGCCGCAAAGCCAAAAGAATCAACTAAAGCCATACCAACTTTTGAACTAAAAATAAGCGCCAATGCAAACGACATGGTATACAATGATAAATACTGCCCCTCCCTACCCTTTGTTGCCCTGTTCATTGCAAAAGCATTGGTAAAAGGAAAACCTAGCATTTCGGCAAGCGTAATAATTAACATGCTAATAATCAGCACGCCATACCAATCTGAAATGTTAAAAACAAAATAACTCAAAGCAATAAGTACCATGCTCCATAAAATAATTTTAATTTTATTCAAAACAGTTTTTTCAAGATACTGTACTAAGGGCATTTCTAAAATAAAAATCAAAAACCCATTTAAAGCCATTATCAAACCAATATAAACTTCTGTTAAATGATGTACCTCTTTGTAAAATAATGGGATTGTTGAAAATAATTGAAAAAATACAAAAGCCATGATAAATACAATCCCTAAAAATATCAAATAAGCTTTGTCTTTATACGCAGATTTGGAATTAAGAGTAGCAATTTTACTCTTTTCTGTATTTTGCTGCTTAATTTTCTTTTCTTTTAAAACAAAAAGGAATAATAGTATTGCTGAAATACATGTTAACCCATCAATCCAAAATAAACCACTATACGATATTGAACTTATTATTATCCCCCCGATAAAAGGCCCAAATGCGAACCCTAAATTAATAGCCAACCTTATTAAAGTTATTGAACGTGTTTGGTTTTCGGGTTTGCTATAAACCCTTAGGGATACAAACATGGCCGGACGAAAAGTATCTGCTATTGTCATGGTAATAAATATTCCTGCAACAAAACCCCAAAAGCTTGTAATATACTGTAAACCAATTAGTAAAAACCCTGTTGAAAATAAACTATAAACCATTACTTTGTAAAAGCCTATTTTATCGGTTAATTTCCCACCTAACCATGAACCAATAAAAGAACCAAGCCCGAAACTGCTCATTATCCACCCAACCTGGGCCAAACTAAACTGTAATTGTGCTGTTAAATAAATCGACAGAAATGG
>NBLH01000147.1 GCA_002084525.1 Bacteroidetes bacterium 4572_117
AAAAAATCTTATGACAAATTTACGAGAATACATGTTTAGGGCCTGGTATTGGTATGTAAACAATGTAGATAAAAATGCAGATGTATTATTTATGAATTATGGGTATACTGCTGATAATCTTAATGTTACATTAAAGCCTGAAGATGAAAATAATAGATATTCTGTACAACTGTACCATCATTTAGCGGCTGAGGTAGATATTGAAAATAAAGATATTTTAGAAGTAGGATGTGGCCGTGGTGGGGGACTATCATATATTGTTAAAACTTTTAACCCTGCAACAGCAAAAGGTATGGACCTTGACAAAAGTGCGGTAAAATTTTGCAAAAAACAATATCAGCTAAAAGGTTTGTCATTTACACAAGGCGATGCCCAAAACCTACCTTTTGAAGAAAATTCAAGAGATATTATTTTAAATGTTGAATCTTCTCACAGGTATCCTGAATTTAATTTGTTTTTAGACGGTGTAAAAAAGATTTTACGTCCCGGTGGATATTTTTTATTTACCGATTTTAGGTTTGATAAAGATATTGAAAAATTTAAGAAGCAGCTAAAGGAATCGGGTTTAAAAATAATAAAAGAAGAAGTAATAACAAAAAAAGTAGTAAAAGCGCTTGAACTTGACGATCAACGTAAAAGAAATCTTGTTAAAAAACTTGTACCCGGTTTTATTAGTAAAGTGGCTTTAAATTTTGCAGGTACAATTGGCTCAGAAACATACAACAAGTTTAATTCGGGCGGTTACACTTATTTTAGCTACATTCTTCAAAATGTTTAATATCAAAAGGTTTTTGCAAAACAAGACTTGGTGATGGGTTAAAAGTGTTGATTATTGTATATGTCTCGCAACTGACGGGTTAACCCGTCAGTTCATCAACAGATTCGACCCAACCTCCAAAATTCTAAGCAATTATTATATTTAATGATTTGGGTATCATGTTGATATTCAGTTTTTTATCCAAGTTTATTGGGTCACCGTCAATGTGGGCAATAAGTTCTGTTTCTGATGTAAGCTTAACCTGTTTTGCCTTGTATACCGTGTAATACTTACTTTTTAATAGGCGTTTTGTAAACAATTGGTAAACTATTGATAAAGCTTTATATTTTGGGAATTTATTTAGTACACACACATCAATTAACCCATCGTTAATTTCGGCAAGTGGGGCTATATGGGCTTCGTTGCCAAATTGCGACGAATTGGCAAAACTTACCAAAAAGGCTTGTGTTTTTTCTGGTTTACCATCAATTACCAAATCATAACAAGCACTTTCGTAAGCCATATATTCCTTAAATACTAGTTTAATATACGATTTTAATCCCCGTTTACCAAAATTGGCGAATAAATTGGCGATATGTGCATCAAAACCTATACCTGCCATGTTTAGGTAATAAAAACCATTAATACTAATTGAATCCATTTTAAAAACATTCATCTGGTTAATAAGTCGGACAGCTTTTCGTTTATTAACAGGTATTTTTAAAAACCGGGCAAGCCCATTTCCCGATCCTTTGGGGATAATGCCAAAAATAATGTCTGTATTAATCAAAGTGCTGCCAATTTCATTTACGGTACCATCGCCGCCAACAGCAACCACCACATTAAATCTGTTATCTATCGCCCATTTCGCCAGTTTTCTTCCATGATCCTGATATTCAGTGTGTTTTTTGCGAAACCCTGGCTATCAGATATTTAATGATAAACCTGCTGAATTAAGTCTAAATATATATAAAATTGCTGTTAAAATCAGGCCACCAAGTTGTATTTTTTTGTATTTTTATAAAATAAAACACAAATTCATCATAATCATGCGGTAACATTCCGCTTTGGCGGAACAGGTAGTGGCAAATAAAAACATTTAAAAAATAAACACATGAAACATTCATTGCTAAGGCTTTGCCACCTAAGGGAATGACTATTATGAATGTTCCATGTGGTAAATAAAAAACAATTAAATATAGACACATGAAAAAAATATTGATCGTCGCTTTATTAAGTTTATTATTTTTCCCTTATTGTTCAAATACAGTACAGGTTTCGCGTAGCAGTTTAAAAAGTTTTGTGCCACTTGGTGGTAATATTAAATTTACCTTTAATCAGGATGTTGTTACTGATGATAAACTAAATATATGGGATACAACACAATACATTAAGGCCTGCAACTGGTTATAAAGCAAGTTTTAACAGCGAAATTCCTGGATTAGTTATTGAAGATGATGAAAACTTGGATTTTCATACACCATACCTGAAAATTGAAAAATTAAGCGCATATTATGCCAAAATGCCGTTACAAAAAAATAAATCGGTGGTTAGGTACGATCTTGAATTTAATTACAAAATAAAGCCTGCCGACCTAAAAAAACACCTTAAGGTGAAATATGATGGTGAAGAAACTGATTTTGAGCTTTTGGGGCACGAACATTCTCAAAAAGTATCATTATTTTTAAATAAGGTTGGTGTTGACGAGGGGTCGCATAAAGCAGAAATAAGCATAAAAAGAGGTGTAAATATTTCGAATGTTACCGTTAGCAAAAGCGATATTAACGTATCTACAAAAATACTAGACCCAAACAATTTTAAAATTGATAAGGTAAAAGCCAAACACGATGGTTTTACCGGAACAATTACAGTTACCGCAACGCAAGATGTTTTAAGTACAAATATCCGCAGTTTTATCGAAATCTTACCAAAAATAAACTATACTGTTACTGTAAAAGGACACGGAATTATTATTAAAAGCGACGATTTTGATGTGGCCAAAAGCTATGTTTTAAACCTAAAAAAGGGTTTAAGCGGCACATTAGGCGGAAAACTTGCTTATGAATACACCGAAGAAATTAGCTTTGGCAAATTAAAGCCTGAAATAAAAATACTGAACAAAAAAGCTGAATATTTAAGCGCAAAAGGCAATAAGAATATTGCTGTACGCATTGTCAGCCTTCCCGAAGTAAAGGTGAAAATATCGAAAGTTTACAAAAATAACTTGGTAAACTATTACGGCAACTCGTACAACTACAACGATTACTACTACGATGATTATTACTCAAGCAGTGCGCGTGAAGTTGGTAACCTGGGCGATGTGGTATGGGAAAAAACCATCAAAACAAAAAACCTTAAAAAAAGCAATGGTACACGCTTATTTAATTTTACTTTTCAGGATAAAGTAGCACATCTCGAAGGGCTGTATGTGCTTGAAATTAGGTCGAAAAACGATTATTGGGTTAAAACACGGAAAATAATTTCGATATCAGATATTGGGATAATCGCCAAACAAGGCAAAAACAATATTACAATATTTACCAACTCGATAAAAACAGCAGAACCAATTTCAAATGTTAAAATAGAAGTAATTGGCAGGAATAACCAGTCATTAGGTTCGGTGCTTACAAATAACGATGGGCTCGCCATTTTTAAATTAAAAGAATTTCCTGCAAAAGGTTTTACACCTTCGTTGATAACAGCAAAATTAAACAACGATTTTAATGTGCTGCCATACAATAAAACAAGGGTTGGTACATCACGTTACGAAATTAACGGCCGTTCAGATAATTTAGCAGGATACGATGCTTTTATTTATGGTGATCGCGATATATACCGACCCGGCGAAACTATCCATATTTCAACAATTATCCGCGACGATAATTGGAAAGTTCCAGGCCAGATTCCTGTAAAACTGAAATTTATTGCACCTAATGGCAAAGTTTTCACTACAATAAAAAAAACATTGAATAAGCACGGTTCTTTCGAAACCGATATTAAATTACCTGCATCGTCACCCACAGGTGGCTACATTGCTGAAATTTATACATCAACGGGTGTGTTTTTGAGTTCATCAAAAATAAAAGTAGAAGAATTTGTGCCAGATAGGATTAAAGTTGTTAGCAAAGTAAATAAAAAAGATATATTTTTAATTGAACCTTTGATTTTAAACTTAACTGTTAATAATTTATTTGGCCCCCCGGCTGCAAACCGTAAATACGAGGTTCAACAAAATATTAAAAGGCGATATTTTTATTCAAAAAATTATGCTAGCTATAATTTTGGTATAGAAGGTGGCAGGACCTATTTTAAATCAAATGTTCGTTCAGGAAAAACTAATATCCAGGGTATTGCAATTGAAAATTATAAATTCCCAAATACTTATTCAGATATGGGGGTTTTACAGGCCGATTATTTTATTACAGTATTTGATGAAACCGGAAGGCCGGTAAACAGAAAAAAAACAGTAAATGTTTATACACAAAAAGTGTTTTACGGAATTGAAATAAACGATTATTACAATAAAACAAACCGCATGATGAAAATACCCATAATTGCGGTTGATAAAAACGGGAAAGCTTTAAATGGCGTTCAGGCAAAAGTAGAATTAATTAAACATGAATACCGTACGGTTTTGGCCAAATCGGGTAGTTATTACAGATACAAATCGGAACACGAAGAAATTGTAAAACAAAGTAAAACTATTGTTTTGAACGCAGATAAAACAGTATTCAAATTCACACCCCAAAGCTCAGGGAAATATGAAATAAGGATAAAAAAACCAGGTACAAAAACACATGTTTCTTCATCGTTTTACGCATACGGTTGGGGTAGTACAACAAATAGTTCGTTTCAAGTTAATACCGAGGGGAATATTGATATTGAGCTAGATAAAGATAAATATCAGGTGGGCGATAAAGCGAAAGTAATATTAAAAACACCTTTTTCGGGCAAAGTGTTGATAACCATTGAACGTGAGGATGTTACGGATCATTTTTATATAAAAACAGATAGGCGGGCGGCTTCGTTCGATTTAGATATTAAAGAAGATTTTGTGCCAAATGTTTTTATTTCTGCTACATTAATTAAAGCTCATGATGTATCGGATATCCCATTAACGGTTGCTCACGGTTATGCACCGGTTATGGTTGAAAATCCTACTAACAAATTGTCGGTATCAATTAATGCGGTTAAAAAATCACATTCTAAAACCAAGCAAACAATTAAGGTTAAGTCGGCGCCAAATACTGCCGTTACCATCGCTGTTGTCGACGAAGGGATTTTACAGGTAACAGGGTTTGCAAGTCCCGATCCATATCGGTTTTTCTATCGGAAACGTGAGCTAGGCGTAAAATCATACGACATTTACCCATTTTTATTCCCCGAAATTGCCCTTAAAACCGGTAAGGAAGGTGGCGGCATTGGTGGCCTTGAAAAAAGGATAAACCCAATGACCAATAAAAGGTTTAAGTTGGTGGCTTTTTGGAGTGGGATTTTAATAACCGACAATGCGGGATATGCAACTTACGAAGTAGATATCCCACAATTTTCGGGCGATTTGCGGATAATGGCGCTTGCGTACAAAAATAAAGCTTTTGGTTCAGCTGATGACCACATGAAAGTGGCTGACCCAATTGTAATTAGTGCAGCCCTACCAAGGTTTTTAAGCCCTAAAGATGTTGTTGAAATGAGTGTTACTTTAAGCAATACCACAAATAAAGCAAGTAATTGTGTGGTAAATATTGCTGCAACAGGTAAACTGGACGTTAAAGGCGAGAAAAAGCAAACTGTAAGGATAGAACCAAATTCAGAAAAGCAGTTATATGTAAAATTGGCGGCTAAACCTACAATTGGCCAGGCAAATGTTAAGGTCAGTGTAAATGCAGGTGGGAAAACATATACCAATGAAACAGACATTAGCGTACGCCCGGCTTCACCTTTGCAAAAAATTAGCGGATCTGGTTCGGTAGCAGGTGGCACCAGTGTTAAAACCAATATGGATCTTTCTCGATTTATGAAACAAAGCATTGATAATAAGCTGATAATCAGTAAATCACCATTAGTCGAATTTGCTGATGATTTAGATTATTTAATAGCTTATCCTTATGGCTGTGTTGAACAAACTATTTCAAAAGCCTTTCCTCAGCTTTATTATCAGGAGCTTGCAAAAGACCTTACAGCCACTAAAGGGTTTGACCCGAATTACAATATAAAGGAAGCCATCAGGAAACTGCAACTTATGCAGCTATATAATGGGGCTATGAGTTATTGGCCCGGACATGGTCGTGAAACTTGGTGGGGGAGCGTATATGCGGCCCATTTTTTAATAGAAGCAAAAAAAGCCGGTTATGCTGTTGATCAAACTATGCTTGATAAATTATACAGCTACATGAAAATGAAGCTTAAAAAGCGAAAAACAATAACATACTGGTATAATGGTACAAAAAATAAAAAAATAGCACCAAAAGAAGTTGCTTATTCACTATATGTTTTGGCTTTGGCAGATGAAGCAAAAAAATCGACGATGAATTATTACAAATCACGTATGGAACTATTAAGCCTCGATTCTAAATACCTTTTGGCTACTGCGTATGCACTTGCAGGTGATAAGGAAAAGTATAAACAAATATTGCCACCTGCTTTTGAAGGTGAAATTTCAAATCCTGTTTTTGGGGGCAGTTTCCATTCGCCAATCAGAGACGAAGCTATTGCGCTTAATGCATTGTTAGAAGTAGATCCTGATAATCAGCAAATTGGGATATTAGCAAGGCATTTATCGCAAAAAATGAAAAAAAGAAGGTATTTGAATACACAAGAACGTGTTTTTGCATTCCTTGCAATGGGAAAAATGGCCCGCGATGCTGCAAAAAGCAAAGTAACAGGCAAAATTTTTAGCAATAACAAGCAAATTGAAAAATATGAAAAAGGTACGCTTGTTTTAAAAACCAAAAAACTTGCAGGTGGCGATATTTCTATCGATACCAAAGGAAAAGGCAAACTGTATTATTTTTGGGATGCTGAAGGGATTGCCGCTGATGGTTCATATATTCAGGAAGATAATTTTATGAAGGTACGTAAAACTTTCTTTAGTAGGAGTGGGCAACCTATTACAAGTAATAGTTTTAAACAAAACGATTTAATTGTTGTAAGGCTTGCTATTATTGGAACATCAAGCACAAGTATTGATAATGTTGTGATTTCTGATATTTTACCTGCCGGTTTTGAGATTGAAAACCCACGTATTAGTGCTGTTCCGGGAATGAACTGGATAAAGAATAAAAGCTACCCTGTTTATCAGGATGTACGTGATGACAGGATAAACCTGTTTGTAACAGTAAATAACAAGGCAAGGCATTACTATTACATTGTACGTGCTGTAACACCAGGCATATTCCAAATGGGGCCGGTTGGTGCCGATGCCATGTATAATGGTGAGTATCACTCATATCATGGTGGTGGGGTAATCACTATTGAGAGATAGGTGTTTTGAATTGATTATTGGTAGTTAGAATGATTATATATGACATGTGTTTTGTTATTTGTGATTGAAATGCGAATCGGGCATATACTTTGGTAAATACAAAAACTTGTACGACCTTTGGCATAATGAAAATTTATTAGCATAAAAAATGTGACAAATGAAAAATCTAAATATAGAAAGCTATAGTGGGAGCGTACCAAAAGTGCAGTTTGATGTCAATACTGGAATATGTGAAATTTCTGGTGAATCTTGCCCTGAAGATGTACATATTTTTTATGATGAATTGAATGATTGGCTTTATGATTATATTGAAAATATTAAAGGCCACATATCTTTAATAATTAATTTAAAGTATTTTAACACAAGTAGTTCAAGGGCAATTTTTAGAATTCTGTTAATACTTAAAAAATATCAGGATGATGGAGGTGAAGTTGATATAACTTGGCATTACGACGAAGATGATATTGACACCCTGGATGAGATTACTGATCAGAGTACGGAGGCTGAAATTTCAATTTTAAAAGTCCCGTATTAGCCAAATCTTTTTAAAACCCAAACAATATTGAACTATCGACCAAAGTTGGCGCAATTTACCTTAACCATATAGCAATTAACCAACAAATGCATAGCTGCGCATAAGCTTTTTTAAAACAAAAAAAATCATACTGTATGAAAACAAAAGTTGTGTTTATTTCAGGTGCTCTATTAACCTGTATTCTATTAGTTTTATTTTTTTTTTACGAAATTGGGATTGCAAATAAAGATGGCTACAAAAAATTTTTGCAAAATGAAAATTCCAGAATTGGTAAACTAGTATCTCAAAATCCTGATTTAAAGCATATCCCCGGTCAACCGGATGTTGCAGCTTACCAGAATTACCTTATGACCATTGATCCGGTGTTAAAAAGGGTACCTGTTGAACGTCTTTCAGTTGCAATTGAAACATACAAACAATTAAGCGAAAAAAATAAAAGCACTTCTTCAGGGCCTGTTTGGCAAAGTATACCTGCAAATATGGGGGGGCGTACACGTTTTATACTTTTCGACCCCAACGATGCGAATGGGCGGAAAGTTTGGGCCTGTGCAGCAACTGGTGGCCTATGGTACAACAATGATGTGTTTAATAGTGAGTCGACTTGGCAAATAATTGATAATGAGTGGAGTAGGTATTCGGTCAGTTCAATTGCTTATGACCCGAACAATACCCAAACCTTTTATGTAGGCACAGGTGAAGCAGAAACTGCGGTTGTTACTTACAGGGAATCGTCGGGTGTAGGTGCCGGGATTTTAAAAACAACAGATGGTGGACAAAGTTGGGAACTACTTGAAAACACCAAAGATTTTGCTTATGTAACGGATATTGCCGTGCGAAACGAAAACGGTAGCAGTGTTATATATGCGGCAGTAGTTTCAGGAGTGTACAAAGGCTCTACTTTTCAATCAACACCAAACGATGGTTTGTATCGTTCAGCCGATGGTGGAACCAATTGGGAACAGGTATTGCCTGATATCCCTTCTGAATCAGTTCCGTACTCGCCTTCGGATATAGAAATTGCCGCAAACGGAAAAATTTTTATTGGCACAATGGGTAATTTAAACGATGCAGGC
>NBLH01000148.1 GCA_002084525.1 Bacteroidetes bacterium 4572_117
TACTATTTCAAATCCATTTTTATTTTGACAGGCAAAGTGTAAAGGAGTATTATCAATACACCAACCATTGCCTTTGTTTTTTGCATTAATATCAGCTCCATTTTCTACAAGAAGTTTTACTATTTTAAATCCATTTTTGTTTTGACAGGCAAAGTGTAAAGGAGTTTCACCTTTGTTATTTTCAGCATTAATATTTGCACCATTTATTACCAATAGTTTAGCTGTTTCTAATACATTTTTTGAACATGCATAATGTAAAGCTGTTGAATTCCATTTATTTTTCGCGTTAATATTAACACCTTTTTCAAGTAATAATTTTGCTGTTCTTGTTTTTCCGTTACTTGCTGCGTAGTGCAGGGCTGTTTCACCGTCTTTGTTTTTAATATTTACAACTGCTCCTTTGTCAAGTAATAATTTTACTGTTTCTGATTTTCCGGCTCTTGCTGCGTATTGTAGGGCTGTTTGTCCTTTTTTGTTTTGCAATTCCCAAACAGCTTTATCTTCTACATTTCGAATATTAATATCGGCACCATTATCAAGTAATATTTGAAAAACATCCATGTTTCCGTTATAGGCTGCAAGCATTAGAGCTGTCCATCCGTCTTTGTTTTTAATATTTATATCTGCTCCTTTGTCAAGTAATAATATTGCTGTTTCTGTTTTTCCGTCTCTTGCTGCGTAGTGTAGAACTGTTTCACCGTCTTGATTTTGCAGTTCCCAAACAGCTTTACCTTCTGCATTTCGAATATTAATGTCGGCACCATTATCAAGTAATATTTGAAAAATATCCATGTTTACGTTATGAGCTGCAAGCATTAGAGCTGTCCAACCGTCTTTGTTTTTAATATTTACATCTGCTCCTTTGTCAAGTAATAATTTTGCGGTTCTTGTTTTTCCGTTACTTGCTGCGTAGTGCATCCTTTTGCATTTTGAATATTTACATCTGCTCCTTTTTCAATAAGTAGTTTGGCAATTTCTAAACCATTTTTGTTTTTACAGGTATAATGCAATGGTGTATTATAATAATAGAATCTATAGAAACTGTCTTTTGCATTCACATGTGCTCCTTTCTCAATAAGCACCTTTACTTGTTCCAAATCATTTGCCTTAACTGCCTCAAAAAGTTGGCTGTCCAAATTTTCTGTCTGCGAAAAAGCGGTAAAGTTAAATTGCAGTAAAATTGTTAAAATAATTGTTGTTTTTCTCACAAGATTTATTTTAAAAAAGTTAATAATTTCTTAATTGTCAATAAAAATTGACAGCTTTTAATTTTAATAGGAAAAATTATAAAATGTAACCTTTTTTTGATGTTTTCTTTCTTTTTTTTTATTTTTCTTGTCGGAGGTTGAGCACTTTGCACGAAAACCTCGAAACTGTTGTTGCACAACTAGTTTTGCCGGGTAAATAGTTCAACTCTCCGGGTTGAATACACAACTTGGAGTGTTGTGCTACTTTATCACCTCCTTAATTTTTATCATTAATTCATCAACCAGACCGGAAACATTATCTTTATTACCCGACAATTCAAAAGTTTTAACAGCTCTTTTATCCTCAAACAATTTTACTTTCAGTTTTACAGTATTTTCGGCAAAATAATATAATTTGTTTTTAAATTTATAAAATTCACTGCTATTTGTATTTTTATTAAAAACAGAGTCGAGTGACACTATATCCTGAACAATTAAAACGTTTGGCAGTAAAGCGTTTCTGTTTGAAGTATAATCAGTTGTATTTTTTTTGTTGAGCAAATAAGCTTTGTGTTAAAATTCCAATTAGTAATATTGAGATTATTCTTTTCATTTTATTGTTTTATTAATTGTGCATATCGAATACGGCTTGGTGTTCGGTGCTTTTTGTTTTGTTTTTTGAGCAAAGCGAAAAAAACAAAACAAAAAGTGCTGACACCAAACCGATGTTAGCGTTTGTCTTTGTTATCTTCAAATACTCCTGTTTTAATAATTGATTCACATAGCATTTCTATTACAGGAACAGAAACACTATTACCTATTAATTTCATCCATCTGGCTCTTGATTCAGGTAAAATGAATTCTTTTGGAAACCCTTGAATCTGACAGGCTTCTTTCTTTGTTATCTTTCTATACTCTTCATTTTTGTATATCTCATTTAGAAATTTATTTTTATATTCCTTATTATTTGATGCTTGAATATGCTTTAAAGTAACATAATCATTTGTATCACTTGCAACAAGGGTTGGAAAAATATCTGAGCTTGGTAAAAAAACACGATTAATCCCATACAGACCTGTGCTTATCTTTGTGTTTTTGAAATCATAGCGAATTTCGGTGCAGCTTACAATTTTTTTCTCTTTTAATAATTCAATTGTTTTTACGATTGGTATTTTTTTAACTTTAAATACTCGATTGGTTTTTAAATCGTCTATGACAAATTTGTTGTCAATGCTCTTAGATATGATTTCATTTTCAGACTCATTCAAATTTTCATATTCTGTGTTTATAATTTTAAAAGTATATTCCTCTGTTTTTAGTATTTCTAAATTTACTAATTCATCAAGTTCGCTCTGTAAAATTGTTGAGTCTAATAATTTAAAATGTTGAAAAGATAATGGATTTCCATCAAGTTTACCATAAGCACTTTTTCTTCTGTTTCTTAGTAAAAGCAAACATATTTGTTTTTGTCTTTCGGTAGTTTCAATAATATCCCATGAATGAATTGTTGTTTCTCCGTTCCGCAAGTCATTAAATAGAAAATAATCGTTAAATCCATTTGTGCTTGACAAACTCATTGATTTTCGAGAAACAATATTCCCAAATAAATCTAGCTGAATATTATTATTAACATTATTTTCAATAGGTTTGACTTCAAGAATATCCCCTAACTTATTTTTTTTAGTTAATGGTTTTTGTAGTTTGAATTTATGATGAAATTCTTTTTCTTTAAATCCAATAATATAAACTCTAATTCTGTTTTGAGGCACACCGTAATCATAAGAGTTTATTACATGATAACTTGCATTATAACCAGCTTCTTTAATTCTGTCTAGTATATATGTAAAAGGTTTTTTGTTTCTTGGGTCAACTAAACCTTTTACATTTTCGAATATAAAAGCCTTAGGTTTTGATTGTTGCAATAAATATATAGTATCATTCCACAATTGACCTCTGTCATCGTCAAATCCCAAATTTTTACCTGCAATAGACCAACTTTGACATGGCACTCCTGCTGTTAATATATCATGATATGGCAATTCTTTTATTTTAGTAATACTTCCAAAATTTTCAGAATGTGAAACTTTAAAGTTTTCGCAATACGTATTGATAGCATCCTTATTAATTTCACTAAAACCTATACATTCTCCACCATTTTTACTTAATGCCATTTTAAAACCTCCAATTCCTGAAAAGAGGTCAATAAATGTAAAATTTGTTTTTTCCATTTTATCTTCCCCTTTTATTTTAAAATATCGTCTTTAAAATCTGTTGGTGGCTCAATATTTAAAAATTCTCGATATATTCTTTCTCTATAATTCCCCCCTAATTTATTTATTTCTTTAATAAAATTGCGATAAGTCCCTTTTCCGCCTATTAATTCCCAAAATTCGTCTCCAATAAGCACAGATTCATCTTCATGCATATTAAACCATCTCATTGGAAAACTCCATTTATAATCAGCCTTTTTTCCGTATGGATTGTAAGGTAAAGCGTAATAAGCATTATCAACCTTTTGTGGGTTCATTGCCAATAGCTTAAATAATTTTTCCTTACTTACTTTGGTTTGGTCGCTATTTGGTAATGGTCCTTTTAACTCAAAAGCATATCTTTTATTATCTTCGTTACTTTCAATAAAAATATCACAAACAACACTAACTGGAATCAACTCGCCCCCTCCAGCTTTTATATAATTTAATTCATTAGTCCAATCTGGTTTGACTTTTTCTTTACCTTTGCTATGTTCTAATTTATTTAAAACCTCTTGTATTCTTCTTAGGCTTTCTTTTCCAATAGTTCCGTCAACTGTGTGTCCCATATTACAATTTCCATGAGCTTCAATTGCTACAACTTTGGCTAATCTTTCCCATACTTTTCCAAAGGGTGTTACAAATCTACGTTCAAAATGAGAACCTTTAAAAATTTCATCAGGAACTAATGCTGCATAAAGAGGTTTACTGGAATGATGTTTTTCTTTAATAAATGGGTCTGTTATAAGAACCCTATCCATTACTCTTTCCATCATTTCTGAAACAACACTTTTTATAGCTTTTGCTATCTTTTCTTGCTTTTTTTTAGTCATAGTATTTTATTCATTGCAGATTTAATAAGCGACAAAGATACAAATTCTTAATCTGGAATCTTTTTATTTTGTGAATTTTATGAAATTACGAATTAACGCTAACGAAACAGCGCTTATGCAGGCGTGGCAGGTGGCTTGTGAAGTGAAGGCAGCGAAGCTGCCGAAACGGAACAAGCTACCTGCCACGATTGCATTAAGAGCTATGTTAGCGGTACTATTTTATTTCATCTTCTTTTCTGTCAACGAATTGCATTATTCGATGTTTCAAACTTTTCCATTCTGCACTATTGAAACTTGATAAACCATTTTCAATATCTTCCATTATCTGGTTATAATCAGCAAGAAACATTATTACTGTATTTTCATTCGGCAAGGCATTTTGTAATAATTTTAATGCTTCTCCAACTTTCTTGTTATCTACCAATAATTTCTTCAATTTCGCATGAGTTGTGTTCATATTTTCTGGCTTTGAAATTTCTGTTTTAGTATTTTCTGGCAATTTAATATCTTCTACTTTTTCAGGATTTTGAGCAATTAAGAGCATTTTCATCTTAATGTCTGCAAGTTTTTCCAGCAACTCATTTCTTTTTTCTTTTGATGAAATACCACTAATTGTCTGACAGGTTGAATATTGCAACATGTCAAGTTGTTGTAATAGTTCACTTGCCTCTACAAATTTGGGGTCAAGCTTAAATTGTCCAACTTTTAAATCAAAACCAGCAACTTGCTCACCAGTCAAACCTGCTGATAATCCGCTTATGTTAATAGCATTTGTTTTATATGTAAAAAACTTTTCACATTTAATTTTTCTATCAAATAATCCCATATTTATTCTTTTTTCTTATTTTTTGTATGATTCGATGGCTAATATTCCAGCATCAGTTATACTTGCACTTACGCCGTCAGGTAGTATTTCAACCAGTCCAAGTTGCTGAAATTCACCAACACGGTTAGTTGCCCACTCATTCTTATCTTGATCCCAACCAAAACCGATGATAGAAAAAGCAACATTCATGTTCTTTTTCATCTTGATTTGTTTAAGAATAGCAATATCATCATCACTCAATTTAAATTGTGTTGATGCTGGTTTGGATGTAAAGAAATTTTTAAATTTGTTTAACATAATGACCTCCTATTTTAATTAGATTTTATTAATCATAAATCTCTTCTTATATATTCCAAATAGTTATGTCTTGTTTTTTTTTAATAGCTATTTCATGCTTGAGAATTTTTCATACTATCTCTATTTGCATCTAAATTATTATTGGCTTTATAAGTTATTAATACATACTTGATTGATGTTATTTAACTGCATTTAGGCGAATTAATTCAAATTTTTTTTCAGGTAGATTTAATTGAATATTTGAATTATCCGTTATTAACCAACAATTATCCTTTTTTATAATCCCATCATACTCTTCAATTTTATTTTCTTCTTCTCCTTTCTTTAAGATTACTTTAACTGTATTATGATTAAATACAATAATATAACAATCAGACAAGTCAAGATTTTGTTCTCCTATAAAATTGTAGTCAGCTTTTAATTCGTTGAAAGAGCCATCACTGTAGCTATTCGGAGCTCTCATGTTGAAAATTATATGGCCAATGAAGCTATAAGGACCTGTTTTTAGTTCAAAAATCAATCTGGGATCAAACTGGGTTGTACTTATTACTGGTATCCAGTATTTTTCATTTTTTTTCTTTGGGTGTAAAACTAAGTAATACAAATCATTAAGACTGTCTTTGTCTTGTTTTAGTATCTCAAGTCTTTGTCCTTTAATGAAAGTTCCTTCTACATCTCTTCGTTTTCCAATTCCAGTACCAAAAACCTTACCCCAAGGATTGTTACCGATTATTTGTTTCATGTCATATCTTGCTTTCGCTTCCAATGTTGCATAATAATTTGAATTTGATGTAAGAATAATAGTTGAATCATCATTGGTAATTTCTTTGATAGAAACATCAGTAATGTTTATGTTATCCAATTTATTAACAGGCATAGTAGTGATTTTAGAAATATAGCTGCCTGAAGAAAGATATTCAATAATTTGAGGATTTTCCGTTTTTATATTGTCTAATTGCATCTTTAGTTTTATTTGATGCAATTTCTTTCTTTAGTTTTTCAATGTAATCCATAGCTAATTATTATTTAATTAAATGTGTTTTTTTAATAGGAATTTTGCTCAATCATAAATTTACAGGTCATCTTTTTTTTTATTTTCAAAATCAATAATGAATTTTCTGGGTAAATTACCGCTAACGCCTCGCTTTGTGTATTACACCAATCCCCTATTATATTATTTTAACTTGTTTTTGTAAGCCCCTCATAATAAGCAACAATATAAAGTCATTTCTATTAATTGCTTTAACAAACAGAAGGTTATTGTGTGTTTTATATCCAAAACAAACATAAAGTTATTGTTATATGTTCGTATTATTATTTGCACGCCCTAAAGATAGGCAATAAAAATAAACCAACAAATGTTTTTGGCTTTTCTTTAATAGTTGTGTTGGCAGTATTAAGTACTATTATGCGTTTTAATTTACTCTGCAAAATTAATGCTGTTATACTCTGGTATTTCGTTTAAAAAAACATATGTTTTATCTGAATAATTCAACTTACAGGCATAATGATTTATTCCGTTTGTTACAACTAAATAGTTAGCTTTAAATTGCATATTGTATTTGGCGGCCTGATCAAAAACGCTTTGTGTTATTTTGATTTTTTCCGACTTGCATTCAATAATCATTAATGCTTTTGCCAAATTCGAAAATATAACAATATCTGTACGGAAATTTTTACCTTTACCGGGTAATTTTTGTTCAACTCCAATTAAACCAATCGGATAATGTTTTTTTTCTACCAAATATTGAATAAAATATTGCCTTACCTTCTCTTCTGGTGTTAATTTAATATGTTTTTTCCTGATAGGGTCAAAGACATATTTATGGCCATTTTTTGAAATTATTTTAACAGGATATTTAATATTTGGATTTGTCATTGTATATTTGCCTAATTTTACTGTAAAATTAAAAAAAAGCATATGAAATCAAAAAAAGAAATTATTGATAATTGGTTACCAAGATATACAAATAGGGCACTTGATGAATTTACAAAACATATTTTAATTACGAACTTCCAGCATTATCTAGAATTGTTTTCTGATTGGTACAATGTTCCAATTGTAGGAAAAGAAAGGCCGATGCCAAGTGTTTCGGCGAATGGTATTACTTTAATAAATTTTGGGATGGGTAGCCCAAATGCCGCTACAATAATGGATTTGCTTAGTGCGATTGAACCAAAAGCAGTACTGTTTTTAGGGAAATGTGGTGGTTTAAAAAAGAAAAATGAAGTTGGCGATTTGGTTTTGCCAATTGCGGCAATCCGTAGCGAAGGTACTTCAAATGACTATTTGCCACCCGAAGTGCCGTCATTGCCGGCGTTTAACCTTCAACGTGCGGTTTCTACTGCCATAAGGAACTATGGCAAGGACTATTGGTCGGGGACTGTGCTAACTACTAATAAACGAGTTTGGGAGCATGACGACCGCTTTAAAAAATATTTGGCAAAAACACGGGCAATGGCCATTGATATGGAAACTGCAACCGTTTTTACTGTTGGTTTTGTAAATGAAATCCCTTCTGGCGCATTGCTTTTGGTTTCTGACCAACCTATGGTCCCCGATGGTGTTAAAACAGATGAGTCGGATAAGGATGTAACATCGAATCATGTTGAAGATCACCTAAAAATTGGTATTGATGCTTTGTTAGAGATAATAGGCAACAAAAAATCAGTTAAGCATTTGAAGTTCTTATAGCAAATTATAAATCGTAAATTTTACACATGCTCACTTTTGACCAGATAATGGCCGACTTAAAAAATAGGATCTATAAACCCATTTACTTTTTAATGGGGGCTGAATCTTATTATATTGATCAAATTACTGATTACATTGGCGATAATGTTTTGGCAGAGTCAGAAAAGGCTTTTAATCAGACAGTTATATATGGGCGAGATGTCGAGATAAAAGATATTGATAACATGGCCAGGCGATATCCGATGATGTCGAGCTATCAGGTTGTTATAGTAAAAGAAGCCCAAACAATAAAAAATCTCGACAAATTGGTATATTATGCAGGAAGCCCGTTGAAATCGACAATTCTTGTTATTAATTACAAATATAAAAATCTGGCAAAAAACAAAAAGCTTTACAAAGAGTTAAATAAAACAGGGGTTATTTTTGAGTCAAAAAAGTTATAT
Organism: Bacteroidetes bacterium 4572_117; assembly: GCA_002084525.1. GTDB lineage: Bacteria > Bacteroidota > Bacteroidia > Bacteroidales > NBLH01 > NBLH01. The sequence continues at coordinate 8,531 of NBLH01000148.1, forward strand.
GACAACCAAGTGCCTGCTTGGATTAACAAGTACTTGAATAAGAAGTTATATACAATTGATCCGGTAGCATCTGTTTTACTTAACGATTACCTTGGCACAGATTTAAGCAAAATTGTTAATGAGTTAGATAAGCTTGTTATTAGTTTGCCGGAAAATACAAAAATTACCACTGTACATGTCGAGGAAAATATTGGGATAAGCAAAGACTACAACAATTTTGAGCTACAAAATGCCCTGACAAAAAAAGATGTTATAAAAGCAAACCGGATAATTAAATATTTTGGGCAAAACCAAAAAGAAAACCCTATTGTTTTAACAATAAACTCTTTATATTATTTTTTCCGGAAAATACTCATATATCATTTCATTAAAGACAAAAGTAATAGGAATGTTGCGTCAATACTTCAAATTAACCCTTATTTTGTAAAAGATTATCAAAATTCGGCGCGCAAATACAACCCTAAAAAAGTTGTTCAGGTTATTTCTTATCTGCGCGAATATGATTTAAAATCAAAAGGCTTGGGAAATGTTAGCGATAAACCTGAAGATTTGTTAAAAGAGTTGATGTTTAAGATTTTACATTAAAAAATGGCTGTAGGTTCTTTGCTGGTGCGAAATAGGCAATTTTCAAAAGCAAATTGTACGAAAATTGAAAATTATTAAAGAAAAACTTGTTTTTTTGCACTATATAGCAGATTTTTGTTAAATTTGGAGTGAAAAAATTAATCTAAACTTAACTTATGTTTGTAACTGTTAAAGAAGCTGTTGAATTAACCGGGAAGAGCCAGACAACAATTTCAAGACTTTGTAGCAAAAGGAAAGGCACAAGATTTATTAAAAAAGAGGGCATCAAGTATTACATAGATAAAGAATATTTGTTAGCTACATATCCTTTGGCATCTCATACTGAGATGGTGATTAAGGATAAAATAGAAAATGGCGATAAAAAAAATGGAAAAGAGGATACAGGCTCCAATGATGGGTTATTCCAGATTGATATTGTGCCAGGCAAACGGCTTGATGAAATCCCTAAAGATATATCAGAAAAGACAAGAATAAGACATCTGGAAGGAAGCAAAGAAGGCGAAGAAAATAATGACCGACTGCTTGAGCCAAAAATAGAATATAACGAACAACTTTTGGAGTCGATAATAGGTCTGTCAGTTGGTGTATTATTGATTATAGGCTTTATAACTATGCTTTATTTCTCATCAAAATAAATAAACATCGGCACTTGTTGTAATGATCAGCACCTTTTTTTTATTGAATTTAATTTTCCCTGTTGAGCTAAAAACCGATTACTCAAATATTGTACTTGCATCTGACAGTACAGTTATTCATGCCTACTTGAGCAAGGACGAAAAATGGCGGATGAAAACAGAACTATTAGAAATTACCCCACTTTTACGAAAGGCAATAATATTTAAGGAAGATAAATTTTTCTACTATCATCCCGGTGTAAATGTATTTGCAATAATAAGGGCATTATTCAACAATACCATTAAAAATAGGCGGACTTCGGGGGCTTCAACCATTACAATGCAGGTGGCACGCTTGCTTCAACCCAAAAATCGCACATATTTTAATAAAATAGTAGAAATGTTTAGGGCTTTGCAGCTTGAATTAAACCATCCTAAAGATGAAATTTTGCAAATGTATTTAAATCTGGCTCCCTATGGCGGTAATATCGAGGGTGTTAAAGCTGCATCATTGCTGTATTTCGAAAAAGCCCCCAACCACTTAAGCCTAGCTGAGTTAACAGCCCTTTCAATTATTCCAAATAAGCCAAACTCATTAACAATAGGGAATGACAATGAAAAAATAGTGCAAATGCGGGACAAATGGTTAAAAAGGTTTGAAAAAGCTGATTTATTTCCCCATCAGGATATAAAAGATGCTTTAAACGAACCTTTAACAGCAAAAAGGCATGATGCACCGAAAAAAGTACAGCATTTTTCGCGAAGGATGAAAAATATTTATCCTGAAAAGGCCAATATTTATACCCAGCTTGATATAAAAAAACAACTTAAAATTGAGGCACTTGTTAAAAATTATATCAACAGGCTGTACAGCAGAAATATTAAAAATGCAGCAGTACTGGTTATCGATAACAATAAAAATAGCGTAATAAGCTATGTTGGATCTGCAGACTTTCACAACACCGAGGATGCTGGGCAAGTTGACGGTGTAAAAGCAATCCGTTCACCGGGTAGTACGCTTAAACCATTATTATATGCCCTTGCTTTTGATGAAGGAATTATAAGCCCCAAATTTAGAATTACCGATGTGCCTGTAAATTATAGTGGCTATGAACCTCACAATTACGATTCTGAATATCATGGATTTGTGTCGGTAATATATGCCCTTACAAATTCTTTAAACGTGGTTGCGGTTAAAATTTTAAATCAATATAAAATTAACAAATTTATTAACCACCTAAAAGACCTCAATTTTAAACAAATCACTAAAGATGAAAAAAAACTTGGGCTTTCTGTTATACTTGGTGGTTGTGGTGTTACACTTGAAGAACTCACTGGTTTGTACCATGCATTTGCAAACAATGGGGTTTTTACGGAATTTAACTTGCTACAGGACGATACCCTGAATTCCGGGTTCAGTATTATTTCACAGGCTGCCGGCTATATGCTTACTGATATCCTTACACATGTTACCCGGCCCGACTTACCCCTTGAATGGCAAAATAGTGCAGATTTACCAAAAGTGGCATGGAAAACCGGGACTTCGTATGGCAGGAAAGATGCCTGGAGCATTGGTTATAACAGAAACTACACAATTGGGGTTTGGGTAGGTAATTTTTCTGCTGAAGGAGTTCAGGGCTTGAGTGGTGCAGAAACTGCTGCCCCTTTACTTTTTGAAATATTTAACACCATTGATTATAAATCTGATGCCGAATGGTATGATATGCCTGACAATTATGATATTAGGCTAGTTTGTTCTGAAACAGGGCTAGTCCCCAACAGCTTTTGCACCAACCTTGTAAACGATGCATATATTAAAAATGTGTCATCAAACAAGCGGTGCCAACATCTTCGAAAAGTGTATATTTCTGCCGATTCAAGTATTTCGTACTGTACTTCATGCATACCTGAAAGTGGTTATATTAAGGCACTGTATCCAAATTATCCGGCAGAAATGATAAGTTATTATGAATCAAACCAGCTTAAATATCTTAAAATCCCCCCACATAACCCTAATTGCGAACGGATTTTTGCCGAAAACAAACCAGAAATTACATCACCGGTAAATAATGTGGAATATTTTATCGATAGGGCAGATACCACCGAAATATTATTAAGTTGCAACGCAGCTAATGATGTTGATAAAGTTTACTGGTATATTAACGATAAATTTTATAAATTAGCAGAACCTATTCAAAAAGTTTTTTTTAAACCGGGCGAAGGGAACCTAAAAGTTTCGTGTACAGATGATAAAGGGCGGAATGCTAATGTACATATAAAAGTAAAAATGATTAATTTTTGATGATAAATATTTTAAGGGTAGTAATTTCGGCAATAATTGGATATTGGCTTTCAGTAGAATTAGCACTCGAAGGTTTTATCCGCTTTGTGTTTTTCTTTGGTATTTTCATTGTTGTTAGTATCATTATAGAAATAATAAGGAAATTATTAGGACGGTCCGATTTTTCAGACAGAAAAAATAAAAGCTGATATTTATTAAAAATCCATTATATTTGTCAACACTTCGTTAAATTTTTGTAATACTCTGAATATCAGGACTTTTAAGAAATGAATCTTAGTGCTTTAAAGTGCTGATTGCTAGAGGGTTAATTTTAAATCTTTAATTTTAAATTTATAATTTAACGAAGTGTTAATTTGTTAAATTGCATATAAATTTTTCACTAATGCATTTAGTTTTAGATTTCATAATAAATTACTATCCATATTTAATAATACCATTTATAAGTGGTTTTGTTGGTTGGTTTACAAATGTCATAGCCTTAAAAATGACATTTTATCCATTAGAATATGCTGGTATACGTCCATTTGGGTGGCAAGGTATAATTCCTTCAAAAGCCACTAAGATGGCTAAAATTTCAGTAGATTTAATGACATCTAAGCTTGTAAGCGTAACCGATGTTTATGCAAGGATATCGCCCGAAAGGGTTGAGGAGGAAATTCAGCCGGCCATAAAAACACTGGCCAGGCAAATTACAAACGAAGTAATGGAAGCCCAAGTGCCAGGTTTATGGAGTAAATTGTCAGAATCGACCAGAAAAAATGTATTTAAGATTATTGAGGCTGAATTGCCAAGGGTGGTTAAAGAGTTAATGGAAGACATTAAAATCAATATTGAGGACATCCTTGACTTAAAATCACTGGCAATTTCGGCATTAATGGAGGATAAAGCCCTTATTAACCATATTTTTTTAAGTGTGGGTAAAAAAGAGTTTAAATTTATTGAAAATTCAGGTTTTTATTTTGGTTTCCTTTTTGGGATTATACAGGCAATAGTTTTTTATATTTACGACCCGTGGTGGGTTTTGGTATTATTTGGCGTATTTGTAGGGTATGCAACAAATTTTTTGGCTATACGTCTGATATTCAGGCCGTTAAAACCGGTGAGGGTTTTGGGTTTGTTTACCATTCAAGGTATATTTTTGAAACGGCAAAAAATTGTGGCCATTGAATATGCACGTATAATAAAAAAACAAATTTTAACTATTGAAAGGCTTTTCGACTTCACGCTTAGGGGCCCGGATCCTGATAGGTTTATTGACCTGAGCAAACACCACACCGATAAATTAATTGATGTGGTAGTTGGAAAATCAAAATCGATTGTGAGCTTATTAAAATTAGATAAAAAAATAAATTACATCAAGAATATTGCACATTATCGTTTTCTTGAAGAATTGCCAATTGCTATGCGTTTTGTATATCCTTATGCAAATCAGGCTATTGATGTTGAAGAAATATTGAGCTCAAAAATGGCTGCCCTGTCAAAAGCTGAATTTGAAGCCTTTTTACGCCCCGTTTTTCAGGAAGATGAGGTGAAACTAATGATTGTAGGTGCTTTCCTCGGCGGTATTGCTGCCGCAATTCAGTTTTTGTTGTTCTTTTTTTAGGACCCAAGGAGTTATTAACCAGTGTCAAGTCATGTATGAAGTTTCGGGTTCAAATTAAATTTTACATTTTTTATAATTAAAACAATTACAGACTTAAATTTTTAATAAACAAATAATTGCCACTGATTAACTTCGTTGAAGGTTAAAAAGCCGTTCACAGATTTTAAATAATTTTTATTCGGTTTCGCAGAAAACAAGCTACGTTTGTTTCAAAATCTGTGAATCTGTGGCATATTATATTTGATGAAAGCTGAACAGTTAAAAATAACAATATTTATTTAATTGGAACAATTAACCCAAAATATCATACTTGATTTGACACCAGGCTATAACTAATCTAAACTAAGTTTATTATTTATCATCCTGTAATTATATTGCTGTATATTGGCTTTTAAAAATTGCTCCATAGTTTTTTGGACAGGGTTGTTCGTATCTTTTATATTGTTTTTAAGCAAGCTGTCTAATTTTAAATCGTAAAACCCTTTGGTTTCGTTTTCTGCATACTTTAACAGATAATTGTCTTTTATTAATTGATAATAACCTCCATTATAATTAATGCCAAAGTTTGGTGCAAGTGTATCAAAAACAGAACTTCCAAAGGCAACATAAGGCGATTTTATACTCAAGTAATCAACCACGGTAGGGAAAATATCGGTTTGTTGAACAGTTTTTCTCACTTTTCTGTATTTTAAGCTACTATCCGTGGGGCAATAAAAAGCAATAGGGACTTGATATTGACCAACACTATTTTTATAAAAATCTAAACTGCCTTCAGAGGTATGGTCGGCAGTAATGATAAATAATGTATTTTTATACCAAGGCATTTTTTCGGCATTTTTAAAAAACTGTTTTAGGGAATAATCAGTGTACATTACAGTTTGCTGAATTGGGAGTTTCCCTTTCCTGAACTTATTTTTGTGTTTATCAGGTATGCTATATGGGTGATGTGAAGATAAACTAAAAATGGTTGTAAAAAAAGGTTGTTGCATTTTAGATATTTCATTGGCAAAATAGTTGAAGAAATTTTCATCCCAAATGCCCCAGTGCCCATCAAAATCATCGTTGTTGTTATATTCATCTTTACCAAAATACTTATCAAAATTTGCTTGCTTCACATATGAGTTAAAATTCATTGTCCCGTTTTTTCCGCCATGAAAAAAAGCGGAACTATACCCTTGTTGTTTAAGCACTTGTGGCAAGCTGTTAATCCTATTTCCTGTATAGTTTGAAATTATAAAGGACATATCCATTAAACTTGGTAAGCCAGAAATAATAGCAGGAATGCCGTCTACGCTTCTTTTTCCGTTTGCTATTGCTTTAAAAACCAAGCTTTTTTTAAACAAAGAGTCTAAAAACGGGGTAAAACCAAGATAATCCCCATTTTCAATATCTTCATTAAAATACCTGAAATGTTCAACTGAAAAACTTTCCAGGACAATTATTACGATATTCGTATTTTTTGTTTTAATCGAATCTGTTTTTTTATAAAAATGCTCAGGTGTATAAATTTCAGCAAGTTCCTTTTCGTTAAAATAATCAAACTCCTTTATTGAACTTTTTCCAACTGTTTTTATAAGCGTAAAAGGTGTATTTAACAACACAGGGATTTTGTCAAGCGATGTGTACATTGCTGCATCAACCAACGAAATAGGTTTTAGTTGAAAACCGCCCCTTATACCAAGTATTATAAATCCGGCAAGCAGCAAAAAAACACCACTTTGAATTACATAAATTTTTAGCTTATAAGAAACGCTATTAATTTTATTGCCATAATAAAAATAAACTTTTATTAACATTATTGAAAGTATCGCAACAATAATTGGCACAAACCAAAAATCTACAATAAATGAAGGTATTAGTTCAACAAAACCATTATTGGCCTCTATCATTTTAAATATTTCAAATGTTGTCCGTTTTAATGTAAAACGATAATAAACTGCATCAGAAATGTTTACTAGGATTGCAAAAATATTGAATGTAATGGCTATAATATCTATTATCTTGATATATTTTTTGTTTGTAGAAAAAGGGACCGGTAAAACATAAAAAAGAATAAATAGCCCATTTATCATCAATAAGCCTGATATATCAAAACGCAAACCCCAAAACCACACCTTTAATGCATCAGTAAAAGAAAAATTATAAGATGCGAGGTTAAAAAATAGCATAAACATCCTTGATATGCTAAAAAATAATAAAAGGGTAATTATCCTTATAAAAACAATTTTATATTTCGACAATTTGTGCATGGAGAATTTAATCTTAATTTTGCAAAATTATACAATATATATGAAAGAAATAATAAAATTCATCGTAAGAAAAATACCAAGGCCTGTTTTAATAAAGTTCAGCTTTGTTTTTGGTAAATTGGTGGGCATTTTTTATATGGGGAACAAAGTTGAGTGCACAGTTTGTACTAAAAAATTCAGAAAATTCCTGCCATATGGTAACCAAGGGCAGGAAAACAGGCTTTGCCCTTCGTGTTTATCGCTTGAAAGGCATAGATTGATATGGCTTTTTTTAAAAAAAAAAACCGGTTTTTTTACAGATAAACTAGATGTTTTGCATATTGCACCGGAACAGCCATTTTATAAACGCTTTGAAAGATTGAAAAATCTGAATTATACTACCGCCGATTTAGAATCGCCTATAGCAAAAGTGAAAATGGATATAAGGGAAATGCCTTTTAACGATAATTCTTTTGATGTTTTGCTTTGCAACCATGTGTTGGAACATATTGATAATGAGCTTAAAGCAACCAAGGAAATAAATAGGGTTTTAAAACCCGGTGGATGAGACCCAAAAGAACGCGAAAAACATTTCGGACAATACGACCATGTAAGGTTATATGGGCAGGATTATGCAAAAAGGCTCGAAAAATCGGGTTTAAAAGTAACCGCCAATGATTTTGTGAAAAAATTTAATGCCGAAGAAATAGAAAGGTACAGGTTTGATAAAGATGAAATGATTTACTTTTGCGTGAAGAAGTAATTTTAAATATTAACTTTGCATAAAAAAATAAACTGAGCAATACAGCAATACATAAAAATGAATTAAGCAAGCATGAGTTTGAAGGCTTATTCCGCGAATACTTTAAACCATTAACTGCTTTTGCGAAAAAATATTTAAACGATATTGATTTGGCAAAAGAAATTGTGCACGAAGCTTTTCTTAAACTCTGGGAAAAACGCAGCGAGGTAGATACAAATAAATCGGTAAAGTCATATTTATATACAACTGTTTATAACCGTAGCCTCAATTATATTAGGGATAATAAAAAATTTGACAAAACCGAAGGCAAAGTCGAGATGTTAGAAAGAAGTGAGAGCTGGGACTATACCAATAATATGGTTGCAGCAGAAATGGAAGAAAAAATTGCATATACATTAGACTCTTTACCCGAAAAATGCAGGCAAATATTTGTGATGAGCAGATATGAGGAGTTGAAATATAGGGAAATTGCCGATAAATTAAATATTTCTGTAAAAACAGTAGAAACACAAATGTCGAAAGCACTAAAAGCAATGCGTAAAAATTTAGCAGAGTACATTACGGTATTGCTGTTTTTTTTAATTAGATTTTGAAAACATAAAGAACTTTAATATTTTTTAAAACAAAACTAAGGGTAAATACCTATTTGTGTGTAATGTTGTTGAGAGAGAAAAATGGAAAAAGCAGATAAACATATAGACTTAATTAGCAGATATTTAGCCAATGAGGCAAATCCTGGTGAAATTCAACAACTTTTTAGTTGGATAGAGCTTGATATTGCCAACAAAAAGCAATTTGAAGAATTTAAAAAAGCCTGGGATTTTTCAGAAACAACTTTTGATGAAGAAATTTCATCTATTGATGTTGATGCAGAGTGGGCTGCATTTAATAAACAAATTAGTACAGAAAACAATTCAAAAATAATATCGCTTAATACGAAAAATACGAAAAAGTGGCCACTTCTTCAAATTGCCGCAGCTATTGCCGCCATTTTTATCATCGGCGGAGGCATACTACATATTTTTAGTTTGCAAAACAATGTGTTAGTGGCTGAAAATAAGATTATTGAAAGCAAATTGCCCGATGGTTCACACCTTAGTTTAAATTCAAATTCTGAACTGGAATATTCTAAAAAATTCAATGAGGAATTAAGGGAGGTAAAGCTTAAAGGCGAAGCTTTTTTCGATGTGGCACATAACCCAAAAAAACCATTTATTATTAATACAGGTAAACTTAAAGTTGAAGTAAAAGGCACATCGTTTAATATAAATGCAAAAAGTACGATTGGCAATGTAGAAGTAATTGTTGAAACTGGTGTAGTTTGTATATACAGCAAAGAGGATAAAACTGATAGTGTTATGCTTTATGCCGGCGACAAAGCCATTTTTGATAATAAAAAAGCAAATATCAGTAAAAAAACAAACGACGATGTTAATTATCTTGCATGGAAAACAAAGGTGCTTAAATTTGACAACAATGAATTACAAGAAATTGTTAATACACTAAATAACACATATAATGCGCATATAATAATTAAAAACCCATCAATTAATAAATGCACATTAACCAATGACTTTGTTGATCAAAGCCTTGAATCAATCCTAGCTGTGTTGGAAGCCACTTTAGACCTTCAAATCAATAAAAAAGGCGAGGTTTATGAAATAAATGGGCAAGCTTGTGAGGACAGCTCCAAAATAAACCGCTAATTGTCAATCCTAAAATTTTCTTGAGATTTATTAGTTTGACTCACTTTTTAGGTTTTTGGGCATATGATACTTATTTTAACCCAACTTGGCTCTTTCGTCCTAACAAACCATAAAATCAGCCCCTTTTTTTCAACATTTTTAAATTTAATTGTCTTATAATCAGGTGAGTTTTTTTGTCGTGCCGTTTGTAGTGAGGTACGGTGTTTGGTTTTTCAAAAAAAGTTTTTTATATTTGCAGCATGTTTATACGTCAAGTAAAAAAGCAACGCAGCAAATCAAGTAAAGTGTT
>NBLH01000149.1 GCA_002084525.1 Bacteroidetes bacterium 4572_117
TTCCTAGGTGGGAGCATATCGTTTAAGGCATCGTAAAGTGCTTGTAGGTATGGGTCAAGCTTTTCTTTTATGTCGCCCGGTAAAAAGCCAAGTTTCTCACCAGCTTCAACTGCTGGGCGGCTTAAAATAATACGTTTAACCTCCATGTTTTTTAATGCCCTAACAGCCAAGGCTATAGCTAAGTAAGTTTTACCCGTACCAGCTGGGCCAATTGCAAAAAGAAGGTCGTTTTTTCTATATTCTTTAACCATCTCTTGCTGGTGTTTTGTACGTGCTTTAATTGGTTTCCCATTACTCCCGTACAACAAAACTGTTTCTTCTTCATTCATTAAAAATGATTGGTTGCCATTTTGTAACAAATCAAGCAGGTTGTCTTCACTAATATTATGATATTTATTGTAGTGTTTTATAAGGAGCCCCAACTTCAATTCAAATTCATTAACCTTTTCCGGTTCGCCCAATACTTTTATTTCATGCCCACGGCCTATAATTTTCAGTTCAGGGAAAAAAGTTTTTATTATCTCAATTTTTTTATTGTTAATCCCGTATAAGCTAATTGGGTCAATACCATCTAAAATGATAAGCTTTTCAATCATATTTTAAAAGAATATATTACTTTTGTACATTACAAAGATAAATAATTTTAGAATTTAGTTTTTAGAATTTAGTTTTTTTTAATTGCAGATAATAAACCGGGAAGCATAAATCGCAAATAGCTAATGCAAATTGTAACATTAATATCAGACTGGAATTCATCAGACTACTATGTAGGTGCAATAAAGGGCCGGATATTAAGCAACTGCCCAAGTGCAATAATTGTAGATGTGAATCATCAAATAGCCAGTTATAATATTGCACAGGCTGCATTTGTAATAAAAAATACTTTTCAAAACTTCCCGAAAGGTACTATCCATATTTTATCGATAAATAGCGAGGCAAGTGAAAAAAAACCTCATGTAATTGTAAAATACGATGGCCATTATTTTATTGGGACTGATAATGGGATGTTTTATTTGTTTACAAATAGTAAAACGGAAACAATTATTGAGATAAGCCCGGAAAAAAATCACACAAGTTTTCCTGAATTAGAGATTTTTGCAAATATTGCTTGCCAGCTTATTAATGAAACTGATATTTCCAAGCTGGGAAAAGAAAAAAAAACTATGTTTAAACAGTTGCCTGTTTTACCGGCAATTGAAAAATCAACGATTATAGGAAAGGTTATTTATATTGATTCATTTTACAATGTAATTACCAATGTAACCAAAGAATTGTTTGAACAAATACAGGATAAGCGCAGTTTTGATATTTATGTACAAAGCAAAAGTAATCGGATAAGCAAAATAAATATTAGTTATAATGAGACAAGCCCAGGCGATCTTCTGGCAATTTTTAACTCAACCGGGCATCTTGAAATTGCAATAAGTAATGGAAAAGCTGCCCAATTATTTAATTTAAGCACAAACTCTTCAATTAGAATCGTATTTAATGATATTAAGGATAGTAAAAATGACCTTCAGGGAAAACTCTTCTGAAACATTTAAAGAATTTACCACTTCAATTAAAGATACAATAAAAAGTTTTGACGGGTGTTTGCATCTCGATATTTTAAGGGATGTGCATAAACCAAATATTTTTTTTTCATACAGCCATTGGGTTTCTGAAGAATATCTGGATAACTACCGCAATTCCGCTTTTTTTAAAACTACGTGGTCAAAAACAAAAAAGTGGTTTAGCGATAAACCTGAAGCATGGACAGTTCAAAAGTTATAGATTTTTTACTAATTTTGTCCACATTTTTTAAGTTAAAGTAAATTGAAGGATAAAGAAAAAGAACAAAACATTGATTTTGAAGGAAACATTTGTGTTTATGGTGCACGTGAACACAACCTACGTAATATCGATGTGGTTATACCCCGCAATAAACTGAGTGTTATAACCGGTTTAAGTGGTAGCGGTAAATCATCGCTGGCTTTCGATACTATTTATGCTGAAGGGCAAAGGCGTTATATTGAAACATTTTCATCATATGCAAGGCAATTTTTAGGCAGTTTAGAACGCCCGGATGTTGATAAAATAACCGGACTGAGCCCTGTTATATCAATTGAACAAAAAACAACAAATAAAAACCCGCGCTCAACAGTTGGTACTATAACTGAAATATACGATTTCCTGCGTTTATTGTTTGCAAGGGCATCAATTGCATATTCATCAGAAACCAACGAAAAAATGGTAAAATATACTGATGAACAGATAGTTAACCTTATTCAAAATAAATTTAACGATAAAAAAACTTATATTCTGGCACCTGTTGTTCGAAGCAGGAAGGGGCATTACCGTGAACTTTTTGAGCAAATACGTAAAAAAGGCTTTCTTTATGTTAGGATTAACGGTGAAATAAAAGAAATTATGCACGGCTTAAAAACCGACCGCTATAAAACCCACAATATTGAAATTGTAGTCGATAAATTGAAGGTGGCCGAAAGTGATATAAAACGCTTGAAAGAATCGGTCCAGATTGCAATGAAACACGGTAAAGGCACCATGGCTGTTTTAGATAAAGACAGTGAAAAACTTAGCTATTTTAGCCGCAAATTAATGTGCCCTACAACTGGCATATCATACGATGAACCTGCACCCAATACGTTTTCTTTTAATTCACCCCAGGGTGCGTGCCATATGTGCAAAGGGCTTGGAATGGTCAAACTTATTGATAATAATAAAATAATCCCTGATAAAAAACTCAGTATTGCAGAAGGTGGGATTATCCCATTAGGAAAAGCTAAAGATAGTCTGATTTTTTGGCAGCTGGAAGCTATTGGACGAAAATATAAGTTTAGTTTAAAAGACCCGATTAGCAAAATACCTTCAGTTGCCTTAGAAATTATCCTTAACGGGACAAATGAAACTTTTACATTAGAAAACTCGCCACTTGGGGCAAAAACAGATTATGCCCTTTCGTTTGATGGTATTTTGCAATATATTGAACGATACCAAAACGACAAAAGTTCGCTAAAAGCGCAAAAATGGGCAGATAAATTCCATAATCATACAGTTTGCCCGGAATGTGGTGGGGCCAGGGTAAAAAAAGAATCTCTACAATTTAAACTTGCCGGTAAAAATATTTTTGAACTGGCTAATATGGATATTTCCGAGCTGTATGAATGGATGCTCAAAGTAGACACAAAACTTAATAATAAGCAAATACAAATTGCCAAAGAGGTATTAAAAGAAATCCGTTCACGTATCCAATTCCTTATTGATGTCGGGCTAGATTACCTTTCACTAAACAGAAGCTCACGAAGCCTGTCAGGTGGTGAAAGCCAGCGTATTAGGTTGGCTACACAAATAGGCTCACAATTAGTTAATGTGCTTTATATTTTAGATGAACCTAGTATCGGGCTTCACCAGCGTGATAACAGGAGGCTGATTGATTCGTTAAAAAACCTCAGGGATGCTGGTAACTCAGTAATAGTTGTTGAACACGATAAAGACATGATACTTGCGGCTGACCATGTTGTGGATATGGGGCCAACTGCTGGTATACATGGTGGAGAAATAGTTGCAGAAGGAAGCCCCGAAAATATTTTGAAACACAATACCTTAACAACTGATTACCTGAACCATACAAAACAGATAACAATTCCAGGGGAAAGGCGCAAAGGAAGCGAGAAAATTATTTTGCTTAAAGGGGCAACAGGGAATAACCTGAAAAATATTGAACTAATGCTCCCATTAAGTAAACTTGTATGCGTAACAGGAGTTTCCGGCAGTGGCAAATCAACATTAATAAACGAAACCTTACACCCAATTTTAAGCCAGCATTTTTATCGTTCTGTTAAGGATCCATTGGCTTATAAAACTGTTGATGGAATTGAAAATATTGATAAGGTAATTGAAGTTGACCAATCACCGATAGGTCGTACACCACGCTCAAACCCTGCAACTTACACCAAAGTTTTTGATGAAATAAGGAAGTTGTATGAAAAATTGCCTGAATCGCAAATCAGGGGCTATAAAAGTGGGAGGTTTTCTTTTAATGTTAAAGGGGGACGTTGCGAAACATGCCAGGGAGGCGGCTTACGTATCATAGAAATGAATTTTTTACCCGATGTTTATGTACATTGCGAAGAATGTGGAGGCAGGCGTTATAACAGAGAAACCCTTGAAGTAAGGTACAAAGGGAAATCAATTAGCGATGTTTTGGATATGACCATAAACCTAGCAGCTGACTTTTTTAGTACTATCCCTAAAATAATACAAAAATTGCAAGCCCTAAAGGATGTTGGTCTTGGATATGTGACTCTTGGTCAGGCATCTACAACACTTTCAGGCGGCGAGGCACAACGGGTAAAACTAGCAACTGAATTAGCAAAACGCGACACTGGCAAAACACTTTATATATTAGATGAACCAACTACTGGTTTGCATTTTGAGGATATAAGGGTGTTGCTTTGTGTACTAAACCGTTTGGTTGATAAGGGTAATACTGTGCTGATTATTGAACATAATATGGATGTTATTAAAACTGCTGATTATATTATAGATTTAGGCCCCGAAGGAGGAAAAAAAGGAGGTTATGTACTTGCTGAAGGGACTCCTGAAGAAATTGTAAAACAAAACAAAGGATTTACTGCCGAGTTTTTAAAAGCAGAGCTTAGGGATTAGTAATTGGTCATTAAGTCATTGGTCATTAGGTCATTGGTCATTAGGTCATTAGTCATTAGGTCATTAGTCATTAGGTCGTTAGTCATTAGGTCGTTAGTCATTAGGTCATTAGTCATTAGGTCATTGAAAATAGCGTATAATGACCTAATAAGCAACACTCGTTAAATTTTAGATTTTAGATTAACCCATTAACAACCAGCACATTAAAACAACAAACCGACCCTTGTAAACCTCTGATAATTAAGGTTTTACAGGCATCCAGCGAGCTGTTACTAATAAGCAACATTCAATAACCAAAAAAATGAATAACCACTCAACATTCAATCAACAAATAACCAAATAACTAAAACACTCACTCACTCAATAAACAAATAAACCAATGTTTTGATGACATAATGACCAAAGACCTAATGACTTAATTGTCAATGATTAATATGTTAATAACCAGGAGCTTAAGGTAAGAAAAATAATATTACTTTGAATGGACTATTTCTGCCATCCTCAAAATTTTGTCGGCATCTTTCTCTAAAGCATTTCCAACAACAACAATATCGGCACCATTTTTACAGGCATTTTCAACATCTTGCCCGGTTTTTAAACCACCACCAATTATTAACGGGATATCAATATTTGCTTTAACCATCCGTATCATTTCTGTGGGGATAGGCCTTTCTGCACCGCTTCCGGCATCCATGTAAATAAGCTTTAAGCCTAAAAGTTCTCCGGCAATTGCAGTTGCTGTAGCAATATCTGCTTTATTATCCGGAATAGCTTGGGTGTTGCTGATATATTCTACAGAAGTCGGTTTCCCTGTACCTACAAGCATGTAACCCGTTGCCAATACTTCAATATTGCTTTTCTTTAATAAAGGGGACACGGTAACATGGTTCCCAATTAGCAATTCAGGGTTGCGCCCGGAAATTAGGCTTAAAAAAAGGATAGCATCAGCCTTTGAACTATATTGTAATAAACTACCGGGAAATAAAACCACTGGGATATTGGAGTTTTGTTTAAGTTTTTCGATAAAATTATCAGGTTTTTCTGCCAATAAGCTACCACCAACCAAAAAAAAGTCAACTTTTGCCTTTTCTGCAAGTGAAATACTGGTAAATAGCGAAATTCCATCAGTTTTATCAGGATCAATTAAAACTGCAATTTTTTTCCCAGGTGTTTGAATTATATTCTGATAAATGGTTTTTTCCATCTTAATCGTCTAGGTTTAACCAAAAGCTAAGTACTAAGTGCTATTTAATGTTGCTTACGCACTGGTGCAAATATCTTACAATATGCAAGTTGCGTAAAAATAAATATACAACGGCGAAGCCCTCACCTGAGGTAATTAATTTTGTCAGATTGCTTATTTACAATACCTAACAATCATATATTTGGTTTGGTCAGGCAAGTCATAAACAAAGTAATCTAAATCAAATGAAATAATTTCTTTAGTTTTAAGAATTGCCTTAATTGTTCCTTTTTTTTCTATTTTAAATGGCTCAATTCTTATATTTTCCTTAAAATCGAGCCGTTTTTTACCATAAATCTTATATACTGTTTCTTTTGCACCCCAATGTACATACATATGCAACAACTGGTTATGGATATCAATTGAGTCAAGCTCAGAACTATTTAAAAACTTATGGGCAATTTTTGCTACCCTACCCGAAACTTTTTCTACATCTACCCCGGCTTGAATATTGCCTATTTGAACCGCCACCATTCCATCTGTATGCGAAATACTAACTTGTCTTTTGTCATCGCGTAATGAAGGTTTTCCATATTCATCATAATCAACAACTGTTTTTTTCTCAATAATTTCATAAATAAGCAAACGTGCAATTATCCATTCAGCTTGCCTTTTAGGGTTTTTAAATTTCCCTAAGTTTTCTTTTTCTTCTTTAGGTGCATTGTCAAAATCGTTCTTAAGTTTTTCGATAGGTTCAGTAATTTGCCAAAGGCCAAAAATACAATTGTTATTATCTGTTTTTAAAATAAGTGGCATAAAACAAAACTTTGTTAATTATAGATTTTAGATTAACCATTAAACAATAAGCACTTTAGAACAATAGG
>NBLH01000150.1 GCA_002084525.1 Bacteroidetes bacterium 4572_117
GGGTTTTAAGTTAATTATCTGTACATAATTTCAGAACTCCTGACGTATAAGCAGATTATCAATGCGTTATGGGTTTTGCTCGTAAAATAGAATTGTCGTAAAAAGTCATTAGAAATTAGTCATTGAAGTTGGCGTATAACAGCCCAATTTCCAATGACTAATATACTAACGACCATGAACTTACGATAAGGGAAATAGTCAATATATGACAGTGCAGTTTGCGATAAGTCAGGATATTTGAGTTTTGCACTCATAGATCGACATGTTATTTATTAGTGAAGTGTACTCGAATACAATATGGCCAGTATTTGCGGTAGCACACATAAACATCTAAATATGAGCAACTTAATCAAAATAAGCATTATAAACTAAACCATGTCGGTTTGTCCGGATAAGGAACTTTTTTACGCACCTAACTAATAAATTTGCGTAATTTTAATTCTTAAATTATGAAAAACTTGTTGTTATTTTTAACGGTTTTTATGCTTTTTCAAATTTCTTTAAAAGCACAACAAACCATTAATGGTATTATAACAGATAATAACAAAAACCCCCTGTCAGGAGTGGTTGTAAAAATGAAAGGAAGCGATTTTGAAATCTTTTCAAATCAGGACGGAACTTACAACATTATAGTCCCTGCTAAATTTAACACCCTAATATTTAGTTTGGATGGTTATTCAGAACTTGAAGTAAAAATAACCAAAACAGAAATAAACGTCGAAATGACAAAAGTTGTTTTAGATCTATACAACCTCACTCTTGAAGAGTTAATGAATATACCTATCACTACGGCAGGTAAAACAGAACAAAAAATATCAAACATTCCGGCAAATGTTATGATAATTACAAGGGCCGATATTGAAGCAATGGGATATAAAAGTGTTTTGGAAGCATTGGAAAATATTCCCGGTTTGTTCACACATAAAAGCTATAATGTAATATTATTGGTAAACAACGTGAATCAACATGGTATATTCAACACAGTACCCATAGAAGCAATTGAAAGGATTGAAGTTGTTCGTGGCCCAATGTCAGTTATGTATGGGACAGGGGCTTTTTTTGGGGTCATAAATATAATAACAAGGCAAACCGATGAAGATAAAGGCTTAAGTATGATTTCGGCTTCGCTTGGTTCAATGGATACATACGAACTTTTTGGACGATTTACCAATCAAAATGAAGATATTTCAATAACTGTAAACGCAGGCTTATACACAAGCGATGGTTTAAATGTGCCTTATAATGAACTAATTGAAGACCCATTGCGTTTACCAACACTTGGTGTTCCCGTTGATATGACTACTAAAAAACAGCTGGAGCGTGATAAAATATACTTAAATTCATCAACAACTTTTAACGATTTTTATTTCGATTTTACTTTTATTGAAGATTATCAGGAAATAATTTATTTTTTTCCTTCAATAAATGACGGTTCGGTTGTGAAAAAGACGTATAACTTTGCCACATTAGGCTATCGTAACGAAATTAATAAAAAGTTAACCATCGACCTTAAGCTTGATTATTTTAAAGGGCTAAGGGCCTTCGATTTTAATTACGATCTATCAGACCCAAACCTATACAACACCGAAAATACTTACTTTTCTGAAGAATATAAAGAAAGCAGGCTAGTTGCCGAATTTGATGTTTTCTATAAGTTAAGCCCAAAAACAAATATTACAACCGGATTATATTCACGCATAGAGCTTGAAGGAACAGATAAGGCTGATATCCCATTTTGGGGCTCTTATCTTACTAATAGCGACCTTTATTTTGTTGCTGAAGATGACAATGCCTATACAAACGCTTTTTTCACTAAAATACAGTTTAGCCCCTTTGAAAACTTAATCATAAATGCGGGTATAAGGCTTGAACAAATGTTACCTTTTAATGTCCATCACAAAATTTCGCAAGGAACTGATACCCCTGATTATTTTAATGACAGATTTAAGGGGAGCGATTTAGATATTATACCAAGTTTTGCCATAATTTATTCTTTAAAAGACAAACATATTTTTAAGCTGTTGTATGGCAAGGCTGTTAGGATCCCAACGATTAAGACACTTTACGCCGATTTATGGGCTAAACATTCCAGTGGTATAGAAAAAGAAGATTTGATGCCTGAGAAACTTGGGACAATTGAATTTTACTACATCACATCACTATTTAATTCAATGTTAAGCCCTTCAATAAGTATTTATCGGAACTATTTTACAGATATGATATTAAAAACCCAAGTATTTAATGCCGAAAACGATCAGTATTATTGGCTTTATAGTAATTATGGCGAAATGGAAACATTGGGGGCAGAACTAACTTTATTAGCCAATCCTTTTAACAATTTGAAAATAGAATTAAGCTATACTTTACAAAGTACAAAAGATAAAATTAACAAAGAAATAGAAGTGGGCAATTCACCTAAATCTTTAGCTTACATAAAGTTATACTACTCGTTAAAAAACACAACTTTTGGGGTAACAGGAATTTTTGTTGATAAAATGGAAGCAGTTTGGAGTATAAAGAACAACGGGCGTGAGGCAAATATGGTTGACAGCTACTATAGATTTGGGGCAAACCTTAGATTTAATAACATCCTGAACAGTAATTTATTTCTAAATTTACATGTTTCTAACTTATTTGATCATGAAATAAGATATACATCCGGTCCTGACGAATTTTCGCAACGTGGCTATATTGGTAAAGGAAGGGTTTTTAGGTTTACGGCAGGATATAAATTTTAAAATATGAGTGTGAATAACAACACTTTTGCTAAAATTTACACTTTAAAATAATAACAATATCGTTAAATGAAAAAATTTGTAAAATACTTTTACCCAAAACAAGAAACTGGTTACTTCAATAAACTAAAAACTGATTTTTATATAATTCAGGTATTTTTATTAATTCCTGGTTTTATGTTTTTTTTAGCACAAGATTTAATATCCCCAAACGAAAATTTTGCATTCTCTTTTTACCCAAAAATAATTATTTGTTTATATTTATTTGTCTCGTTATTTATTGTAAAATATAAGGGGATAAAAATAGCAGGAAATATATTTTCTGTCATAATTATTCTTATTACGATTGGCCCAATTAATATTTTGTCCGAGGACACACCTATCATGTACAAATATGTGTACGGATTTTATTCCGTTTTTGCAGCTTTTGCCTATGGTGTTTTATTTGCAAACCGTACAATTTTATTAATTAATGCAGGTCTTATTTTTGTTACAACCACCCATATTTACCTTTTTTCGATTACACGATTATCTGAAAATACGATTTTTCTTAAAGGCGGTTATTTTAATCACACTTTAGTATTAATAAGTGTTACAGTTATACTCTTTTTTATCCACAAATTTACTGAATTAGCTATAAATAAGGCAAATAGTGAAACTGAAAATCAAAAACAGCAAAACAAAGACCTTTTAATTGCCCAAGAAAAAGTTAAAACAAGTGGAGCTGAGCTTATAAAGCAAAATGAAGAACTTGATAAAAAAGTCGAAAAAAGGACAAAAGAGTTGCAATTACAAAACCAAGAGTATGTAGCTTTAAATGAAGAATATAAAACAACAAACGAAGAACTCGCATACGCCATAGAAAAAGTAGAAATAAGCAAAGCACAGTTACAGCTAATAACTAATAATTTTGTAGATGGTATGATATATCAAGTGGCAATGCTTGATGAAAATAAAAGAAAGTTTACCTATATAAGCAATTCTGTTTACGATCTTTACGGTTGCAGCCCAAATGAAGCAAAAGAAAACCCTGACTTAATATATGGCAAGGTACACAAAGATGATATCCCCATTTTAATAAAGAAAGAAAAAGACGCATTAAAAAAAATGTCTGTTTTTAAAGCAGAAATCCGTGTAATTAATACTGATGGAAGTATTAGGTGGTCATATTTGATATCACAACCAAAGGTTATCAAAGGAATAGTTTGCTGGGATGGTATTGAAATAGATATTACTGAACGAAAAAAAATGGAATTAGAACTGAAAGAAAGTGCAAAAGAATTAAGGGCAAGTAATAAAACTAAAGATAAATTTTTCTCAATAATAGCACACGATCTAAAAAGCCCGTTTAATTCTATACTTGGTTTCGCCGAATTGTTAAGCGAAAATTTCGACAATTTCGACAAAGATGAGCAAAAAAAATTCATAGACATTATGAATGTCAGCATCCAAAACACATATAAACTGCTCGACAATTTGCTGCTTTGGTCACGCGCGCAACAAGGAAATATTAAGTTTATGCCCGAAAACCTAAACTTGTATTTGTTATGTACCGGTACAATTCAGTTTTTAGCACAATCTGCTGAAAGCAAATCAATAAATATTATTAATAAAATACATGAAAACACCCATATTGATGCCGATAAAGACATGCTTTCAACAATTATGCGGAATTTAATTTCGAATGCCATAAAATTCACACCAAAAGAAGGTACTGTCGAAATAGGTGTAGAGACACGCCGTGGCGTGTCTCTACACGAAATATACGTAAAAGACAGTGGTGTAGGAATTTCTAAAAAAATACTGCCTAAATTATTTGATATTGGCGAACACACCTCAACAAAAGGAACTGAAAGCGAAAAAGGAACAGGCCTTGGTCTAATATTATGTAAGGAATTTATTGAAAAACATGGAGGCAAAATTTGGGTAGAAAGTGATATTGGAAAAGGAAGCAAATTTATTTTTACTTTGCCAGTAGATTTATAAACTATAGTATTAATAATTAATAAAATGAAAATAGGGAAATCCATAATTGTATTAATATTCATCAGCTTCATTAGCAGCAAGATAGAAGCTCAAAGAACAGCTATTGACAGCCTCGAAAACCTGTTGCAAAAGCATGCAAAAAAAGATACGATAAGAGTTAATTTATTAAATAAGCTTGCTTATAAAGTACATTTACAAGACTTTGATAAAACCTTTAAATATGCCAAAGAGGCTAATGACTTAGCCGAAGAATTAAGTTTTGCAAAAGGAAAAGCAGAGAGTTTCCGTTTTATAGGGATATACTATTATTTGAAAGGCAACTATTTCAATGCTTTAGAATATTACCAAAAAGCATTAATATTAGAAGAAAAATTGGACAATAAAAGAGGAATTGCAAGGTGCTGTAATAATATTGGAATGATTTATATGTATCAGGATGAGTATTTAAAATCATTGGAATATTTACAAAAAGCATTAAAATTGAGCAAAAAATCGGGTGATCAAATCGGAGTTTCATTGTCCTCCAATAATATTGGAAACACTTATAGGGCCATGGAAAATTATCCTGATGCGTTAGAATACTACCAAAAAGCCTTAAAAATTAAAAAGAAATTAGGTAGTAAAAGAGGAGTTGCAGGGACTTATCACAATATTGGTAAAAATTATAAATTTCAAGGCAACTATCCTAAATCATTGGAATACTTACAAAAATCGCTTAAAATATGTATCGAAATTGGTGATAGATCAATTGAGGCCCGCAACTATACAGAATTAGGTTCTGTATATCTCATACAAGAAAAAGTAAAACCCGCTTATAATTATAGCAAAAAATCCTATCTGTTGGCAAAAAAGATAGGGGAACTCAATTTCCAAAAAGAAAGTTCTGAAATATTAGCAAAAAGTTGTGAACTCATGGGGCGATATAAAGAAGCCTACCGATATTCCGTTATTTTCAAAATGGTAAATGATAGCATTTATAATGAGAAAAACACAAAAGAAATAGCAAAGTTAGAATCTAGATATAAATATGAAAAAGAGAAAGAATTAGCAGTAATAAAACAACAAAAGAAAGATGAAATTTATACAGCAGAAAAAAGGCGACAAAAAATAATAAATATTTTCTTCGTTACAGGTTTTACATTAATAATTTTTATTGCAGTACTTGTCTATTATAATTTTCTACAGAAACGCAAAGCGAACCACATTCTAGCAGGACAAAAAAGTGAAATAGAAGAAAAAAACAAAGAATTATTTCAACAAAATGAAGAAATTCAAACTCAAACCATAAAATTACGAACTACTAACAAAAAATTAGAAGCAGCAAATGCCACTAAAGATAAATTTTTCTCAATAATTGCACATGATTTAAAAAGCCCTTTTAATACAATTATTGGCTTTGCCGACATCCTCATTAATGACTTTGATGATTTAGAAAACAAAACAAAAAAAGAATACATAAGATACATACGGCAAGGAGCAGAAAATACATACAAATTATTAGAAAATTTATTATTATGGGCCCGTACTCAAGAGGGGAACATTAATTTTAGCCCTGAGCAACTAAACTTTTATTTATTAATTAATGAAACTCGTAAGACACTAAACCAATTTGCAATTAATAAATCAATTAGTATTATAAACAATATACCGGAAAATATTCATGTTGATGCCGATAAAAATATGCTTTCAACAATTATGCGGAATTTAATTTCGAATGCCATAAAATTCACACCAAAAGAAGGTACTGTCGAAATAGGTGTAGAGACACGCCATGGCGTGTCTCTACACGAAATATACGTAAAAGACAGTGGCGTAGGAATTTCTAAAGAAATGCAATCTAAGATCTTTGATATTGGAGAAAACACATCAACAAAAGGAACTGAAAACGAAAAAGGAACAGGCCTTGGTCTAATATTATGTAAGGAATTTATTGAAAAACACGGCGGCAAAATTTGGGTAGAAAGTGATATTGGAAA
The DNA here is from genome assembly GCA_002084525.1 of Bacteroidetes bacterium 4572_117. Taxonomy (GTDB): domain Bacteria; phylum Bacteroidota; class Bacteroidia; order Bacteroidales; family NBLH01; genus NBLH01. The sequence continues at coordinate 6,698 of NBLH01000150.1, forward strand.
AGGAAGCAAATTTATTTTTACTTTGCCAGCAATTTAAAATGATATTGTAAACAAAACATCTTTTGACAAGTTCTAAGTTTTTATTAAATTAGCAAATATGATTCTAATTAAATAATAGAGTGCCAATTAGCAGAAGATAAAACACTAATTTCACATATTAAAGTAGATGAAAAATTATTATTCATTTCTTATTATAATTATACTGGCAATACCAATACAATCTTATTCGTCCGATACTACTCTTACACAAGTAAAACTACAACTAAAATGGAAACATCAATTTCAATTTGCAGGATACTATGCGGCAATTGAAAAGGGTTATTATAAAGAATTGGGTATAGAAGTAGAGCTAATTGAAGCTAATAATAAAGAATTACCAATTGATGCTCTTATTAGCGGTAAAGCACAATTTGCAACCGGTACTTCCGATATTGTTTTGCTGCGTGCAGCGGGAAAGCCAGTAGTTCTCTTAGCAACAATTTTTCAACATTCGGCACAAGTTCTTTTAGTATCAGAAACTTCTAAAATTGAATATGTTCATAGTTTAGTCGGCAAAAGACTTATTATTGAACCACATGCAGCCGATATAATAGCATACATGAAAGATGAAGATGTAGCATTAAATAGAGTAATACAATTGCCTCATTCATTTAACATTAATATGTTAGTTGAAAATAAAGCTGATGCAATGACAGCATACCTTACTGACGAACCTTTTTTATTACAACAACAAAGCTTTGATTATAAGATATTTTCACCTATTTCAGGGAATATTGATTTTTATGGTGATATATTAATCACTTCCGAGCAACTACTAAAAGAAAATACAGATGAAATAATTGAACTTATTTATAATAAATATAGCAAAAGACACAGCAAAGAGCATCTGGTTTTTGAAGCAGAGAAAATGAAAAAACTAATTTTATCTGATGTTGTTCCCATTGGTTATTCAAACTACAGAAGATGGGAGAAAACAGTTAAAATATATCAGGAAACAGGACTGCTTGATGCAGATGAAGATATTACTGGATTATTTTACAC
>NBLH01000151.1 GCA_002084525.1 Bacteroidetes bacterium 4572_117
AATATTACCAACCTTGCCACTACATACGAATATGGTCAGGAAAGTATACGTGGGCCATCGGAACTTACAGATAATACTGAGAATAAATCAACCGGCCTTGATAAAGATTACGCCCTGGCCTGGAGCTATGGAAAAAGTGAAACTTTTTCGTTAATGATACCAAATGCAAATGGCGGTGCCAGTGGTGCAATTGGAAACAACGTAAAAGCCTTAAAAAAAGTTGACCCAAGCATGGTACAATCTGTAGCACAGTCCTCGTCTTATTTTGGAAGTCAACCTTTTACCTCGGGTCCTGTATATTTGGGTGCGATATTAATATTTTTATTCATTTTTGGGCTTTTTACAATAAATACCAGCACCAAGTGGTGGTTGCTTGCAGCGGCACTTTTAGGTATTATGCTATCGTGGGGTAAAAATTTTGAAGCATTTACTGATTTTTTCTTCTACTACGTGCCACTTTACAATAAATTTAGGACGGTTTCTATGTCGCTGGTAATTACCGGGTTAGCCGTTCCGTTGTTGGCAATGATAGTGCTAAAAGAAATTATTGAAGATAAGGGGTTTATAAAAAAACACCAGTTATGGTTTTATGTTTCGCTCGGTGTTACTGCCGGCATAAGCCTTATTTTATACATCACGCCAGATTCGTTCTTTAATTTTTTGAACTTGCAAGAAATCGCATATTTTGATGGTGAAAGAGCAAAAGCAGCAGAATCGGCACAGGTTTTACAGCAAATAAATACCTATACGCGTGGTTTAGAACAAGCACGTATGGAAATTTTTAAAGCCGATGCCATCCGTAGTTTTGGTTTTATTATTGTTGGTGCAGTATTATTATTGATATACTCATCCGTAAAGCTATTTAAAGAAAGTTATTTGCTTTTGGCTTTAGCATTTTTATTCCTTGCGGATATGTGGACCGTGGATAAACGGTATTTGAACGAAAAACATTTCCAGAAAAAGAGTTTTGCGCGTAACGAGTTCAAAAAAACACCGGCCGATAAAATGATTTTGAAGGATGCCGACCCGGATTATAAAGTTTTAAGTTATTTGCACAGCCCGTTTAACGATGGTTACACGCCTTATTTCCATAAATCAATTGGCGGCTACCATGGTGCAAAACTACGCAGATACCAAGAAATTATTGACCGTTACTTAGGCTATGAAATCCAGGTAGTTGCGCAAGCGTATCAAAACGATACAACTGGGAGTTTAAGCGGTTTGTTCAACAAAACAAATATTATCAACATGCTTAACACCAAATATGTGATTTTTAAACCTAACGAATATGAACTTAACTGGAATGCCCTTGGACATGCCTGGTTTGTTGATGATTATGATATAGTTGAAAATGCAGATGCTGAACTTGCCGCATTGGCAAGGTTTAACCCGAATAAAACAGCTATTATCGATAAAAGGTTTAAATCAGTTACAGATAAATTACCTGAGGCTGAATTCTTCTCGTTAGATACCGGTTATATTCAGCTTGTTAGCTATGCGCCCAACCATTTAACATATAAATCGGCTACACCAAAAGAAAGGTTGGCCGTGTTTTCTGAAATATATTACGATAAAGGCTGGAATGCGTATGTTGATGGTTTCCCGACAGAACATATCAGGGTAAACTACATTTTACGGGGCATGATTATTCCTAAAGGTGTCCATAAAATTGAATTCAAATTTGAACCAAAAACTTATAGCATTAGCCAAAAAGTAGCTGCCGGAAGCTCAATACTGGTTGTTTTGTTGCTTTTGGGCTTAGTTGGCTACACTTATAAAACTAAAAAAGCGGAAATAAAAGAAGAGTAGGCTTGTTAAAACAAGGGTAAATTAATTTTGTCTAGTTTAAATAATCCATGATTAGCGATTGTTGGTTGGTGATTTAAAAAAGATCGTAAACCAATAACCGCTATCGGGAATCGAAAACAGGGGAGTTTCATGTCAAGCATAGTGTGATGCAAACCTGGCAGGTCTATATTTGCTGATTGCTTGTGAAATAGCTGATTGCAGAACAATAAATAAATTCAGACCTACCAGGTTTTATTTGACATAGCACTAGGCCAGTTATTGTAATGATGTTTAGTCGCCGTAGCAGCTTCAGTTTTTTAGCCTTTAATAAGTTCAGTAACCAATAACTTGTTGTCAAACACCATGTTAAAAACAATATTCTGGATATTAGCCCTAATTGCGATTTTTATAGTTATTATACTGCTCATCCTTTATTTGGGGCAGGAAAAACTGATTTTTCACCCCGAAAAACTACCAAAAAGCCATAAGTTTTTGTTTAAAAGCAATTTTGAGGAGCATTTTATTAAAGTTGATGACAAAATAGAACTGAATGCGCTATATTTTAAAGCAGATTCATCAAAAGGGCTGGTATTTTATTTACATGGAAATGCGGGTAACTTAGATTCGTGGGGCGAAGTTGCAGATTTATATCTTAGCCTAAACTATGATGTTTTTATTGTTGATTACCGTGGTTACGGCAAAAGTAACGGGAAAATAAGCAGCCAGCCCCAATTTAGGCGCGATATTCAAAAAGCTTATGATTTTGCAACAAAGAATTATGATGAAAATAAGGTCGTAATAATTGGATATTCTATTGGAACCGGGCCGGCAGCAAAACTAGCATCAAAAAACAAGCCTGCAATGCTTATCCTTAAAGCACCATATTACAGTTTAATGGATTTAATACACCATTACCTTCCGTTTATCCCCAAATTTATTATAAAATACAGGTTCCGTACAAATTGGCATTTAAAAAAAGTATCGACCCCGGTATATGTTTTTCATGGCACGCATGATAAAGTAATTTACTATAAATCGTCGGTGAAATTAAAAAAGCGATTAAAGCAAAAAATTACGCTTATTACCTTACGGGGGCAGGAGCATAATGGTATTAACGACAATAGCGAGTATGTTGGTTATATAAAAAAGTTGTTCAAGTAATTTTAATATTTAATATTTCTCTCACAAATTTATCTTAGAATCATGTTTTTGTAATATTTATTGTCTAATTTTGCCACCTAGTTCCGAAATTATCCTACTAATTCGTAATAGTATGCAAAAATTAGACAGAATATTAGATGTCGAACTTCCAAAAAATCAGTCCGCATTTCTTTGGGGACCAAGAAAAACAGGGAAAACTACATTTTTAAAAACAAAATTTCCCGGAAGTATTGGTTACGACTTTCTTCAAACTGATTTATTTTTTGACTTTTCAAGAAAGCCATCTCTGCTGCGTGAACAATTGCTTGCTAAAGATAGCAAATTATTGAATCAGCCAATAATTCTTGACGAAGTACAGAAAATTCCTAAAATACTTGATGAAGTACATTGGTTGATTGAAAATAAAGGGCTGAATTTTATTTTATGTGGTTCAAGTGCCAGAAAGCTAAAAAGAGGGAGAGCAAATTTATTAGGTGGACGTGCTTGGCGCTATGAAATGTTTCCGTTGGTAACCGAGGAGCTCGAAAACTGGGATTTGCTTACTGTATTAAACCGAGGCCTGGTTCCGGCGCATTATCAACAAAAAAACTACAAAAAATCATTACGTGCCTACACACAGGATTATATGAAAGAGGAGGTTTTTGACGAGGGTTTAACCAGGAATATCCCTGCCTTTTCAAGATTTTTTGACTCCGTAGGATATTCTCATGGCGAACTAATAAATTATTCAAATATATCCAGGGATTGTGGCATAAATTCAAAAACGGTTAAGGAGTACTACCAAATACTTGTTGATACTTTGATGGGACGTTTTGTTGAACCTTTTAAAATACGACAAAACAGGCAGATAATAACCAAGTCACCAAAGTTTTATTTATTTGATGTGGGTGTTGCCGGCGCTATTTCTAAAAGAGTTTTGGAAGAAGAAAAAGGTGAATTGTTTGGAAAAGCATTCGAACACTTTATATTAATGGAAATAGCTGCCTATAATTCGTACAAAGAAATTTATTTCGATATAAACTTTTGGCGGACAAAATCAGGGCTGGAAGTAGATTTTATTCTTGGAAATGGACAAGTAGCAATTGAAGTAAAAGGAACTAACCATGTTAAAAGTAAAGATTTATTACCACTAAAAAACTTTATCGATGAACACTCACCACAAAAAGCATTTATTGTATGCAATGAAAGTGAAGAAAGGCTAAGTGGACATATCCGTATAATACCATACAGGAAGTTCTTGTCGGCTCTATGGAAAGGTGAAATAATAAAATAAATCTGCATTTAAAAACAATTCTTCTTAATATTGTGGTTTTTTGTATTACAAAATTATTAAAGAAATATTTAACAAATAGCAACATCATGATTAAAAAAACATTTTTCAGCACCATTTTTTTAAGCATACTTGTAGCAAATAGCCTTTTTCCCCAATCAGCGGAACGAAAATTTAAAGGCTTTAAAGATTTTAAAAACCAGCTTGAAGTTTACACCAACGATGGGAAGTACATAATTAAGGCGTATAACCATAAAATCATTGAAACAAGTTTTATCCCAGAAAATGAAAGCTTTAACAAGTTTTCGTATGCGGTAGTTATGCAACAGGATAAAACAGCAGCACAAATAATAGAAAACAATAAATACATAACATATAAAACAAATGGTATTTCAGTTAAAATTGAAAAATCACCTTTTCGGATTAGCTACTATTTTAACGGCAAACTACTAATTGCAGAAAATAAAGGATATATAAAAACTGACACATCTGAAATAATTAATTTTAGTTTAGATAAAAATGAAGCATTATTTGGTGGTGGCGCCCGGGTTTTAGGGATGAACAGACGTGGCAACAGGCTGGAATTGTATAACCGTGCACATTACGGCTACACAACCCATTCACCACTTATGAATTACTCTATACCTATGGTATTGTCTTCAAAAATATATGCCGTCCATTTCGACAATGCGCCTATTGGGTTTTTAGATTTGGATACCAAAAAAAATAATAGCCTAAACTATGAAACTATCAGTGGTAGAAAGACTTACCAGGTTATAGCAGGCGAAAACTGGTACGACTTAATTGATCAATATACAGAACTTACGGGCAAACAGCCCTTACCTCCACGCTGGGTATTTGGCAATTTTTCGAGTAGGTTTGGTTATCATTCTGAAAAAGAGACCCGTGAAACGGTAAACAAGTTTATCAAAGATTCAATTCCCGTTGATGCTGTAATTATTGATATTTATTGGTTCGGAAAGGAAATTAAAGGTGAAATGGGTAATTTGAGTTGGCATACAGATTCGTTTCCTACACCTAAAAAAATGATTGCCGATTTTAAAAAATTGGGGGTGAAAACTATCTTGGTAACAGAACCTTTTATTTTAACTACATCAAAACGGTGGGACGAAGCCGTTAAAGAAAAAATTTTATGTGTAGATTCTGTTGGTAAACCATTCCGTTACGATTTTTATTTTGGGAACACAGGGCTTATCGACTTGTATAAACCGGAAGCGAAAAAATGGTTTTGGGATATATACAAAAACCTGACACTTGATGGCATAGGTGGTTGGTGGGGAGATTTGGGTGAGCCAGAAGTCCACCCCTCGGAATTACAACATGCTAATGGGGGTGCAGATGAAGTACATAATGTTTATGGCCACAGTTGGGCACAATTAATTGCGGAGGGTTATAAAAAGGATTTCCCTGACACAAGGCCATTTATATTGATGCGTGCAGGTTCGTCGGGTTCGCAGCGTTTTGGTTTGATTCCTTGGAGCGGCGATGTAAACCGTAGCTGGGGCGGATTAAAACCCCAAACGGAAATAAGCCTGCAAATGGGTATGCAGGGCCTTGGCTACATGCATTCCGATCTTGGCGGTTTTGCTGGTGATTTGGATGATACTGAGCTGTATGTCAGATGGTTGCAGTATGGCGTGTTTCAGCCAATTTATAGGCCGCACGCACAAGAAGAAGTTGCATCGGAACCTGTTTTTAAAGATGAAAAAACAAAAAAACTGGCAAGGGAATCAATTAAATTAAGATATAGACTAATACCTTATAATTACACTCTTGCTTTTGAAAATAACCAAAAAGGCACACCATTAATGCGCCCCTTGTTATTTGAAGAACCCAATAATGAAAAACTAATAACTGTTTCAGGCACATATCTTTGGGGTAACAATTTTTTGGTTTCACCAATTACTGAAGCAGGTTTGTTGTCAAAAAAAGTGTATTTCCCAAAAAGTTCAACATGGTTTGATTTTTTTACCGATAAAAAATACACCGGGGGCAAAGAGTACGATGTTGAAACCGAAAAAAACCACATCCCCGTTTTTGTCCGGGCAGGTGCTTTCATCCCCATGGTTAAACCAGTACAAACTACCAAATACTACTCAACAAAAGAGCTAAGTGTACATTATTATTTTGATAGAAGCGTAAAAAACTCAACAAGCAAAATGTATGATGATGATGGGGAAACCCCAAACGCGTTTGAAAAAGGCGAATACGAATTAATGGAATTTAAAAGTACGGTGAATTCCGAGAAACTAACTATTAACTTTGAATCGAATAATGGAAATTATAAAACAAAACCTGCAACACGGAATATAGAGCTTGTAATTCATAATATTTCTGAAAAACCAAAAAAAATATTGTTAGATAATAAAAAAACGAAAATTACAAAATCAGGAATTGGCAAAACTTATTGGAATAAAAACGATAAAACTGTAGTAATAAATTTTGATTGGACAGGTAATGAAAAAGGCGATAAAAAAACTCAAAGAAGAAGAATATCAAGATGGTTTTTTGCGTGATTTGTTTGTCGACGTTTTTGGATACACACTGAAACCTGATGAAGGCTTTAATCTTGCACGAGAATTTAAAAATATAACGGACGGAAAAAAAGCAGACGGTGCAATTCTTGCAAGGGGTCAAGACCCCTTGACAAGAAATGCGATTGCTGTGATTGAACTAAAATCGACCAAAACAAAAGATTTAACAAGTGTTACTGAACAAGCTTTCAATTATAAAAATAATCAACCTGAATGTAAATATGTAATTACTTCAAATTTTCAGAAACTGCGTTTTTATATTGATTATTCAAACGAATACGAAGAATTTGACTTGTTTAATCTGCAAAAACCGGATTTTGATTTGCTATATTTGATTTTAAACAAAGACAGTATTTTTAACGGTTTGCCCTTAAAATTAAAAAAAGAGACACGCTTTCGCGAGCAAAAAATTTCTGACCAACTTTACAAAGATTATTCAGGTTTTAAGCAGAAAATATTTGAAAACCTGATTAAAAATAATACTGAAACAGATAAACTTTTACTTTTTCAAAAATCGCAAAAATTATTAGACCGATTATTATTTGTTTTTTTTGCCGAAGATTGCGGGCTTTTACCTGCAAATTCAATTTCAAGGATAATTGACAGATACGAGCTTCTGAAAGACGAAGATGCATACAAACCACTTTACGAAATTTACAAACAATATTTCAGTTATATGAATATCGGAAGAAAAGGCAAAGTGCCAGCCGACGATATTCCTGCATACAACGGCGGATTATTTGCAACTGATGAAATTTTGGACAAGCTTAAAATTGACGATGAAATTTTAAAATCGGACAGCTTAAAACTTTCGTCTTACGATTTTAACACCGAAGTGGACGTAAATATTTTAGGGCATATTTTTGAACATTCTTTGAACGAAATTGAAGAGCTTGCTAAAAATTTAACAGAAAACCCCGAAAACAAACCAACGGCAAGTAAACGAAAAAAAGACGGTGTTTTTTATACCCCAAAATACATAACCGAATATATTGTAAATAACACAATCGGCACACTTTGCACAAATAAACGCAAAGAAATGCAGATTTACGAAATTGAATTTGACGGAACATTCCGAACAAAAACTGGTAACTTAACAAAAGCTGGTAAAACGCTTTATAATAAATTAAACGATTATAAAAAGTGGTTGCTTTCATTAAAAATAGTAGACCCCGCTTGTGGGAGCGGTGCCTTTTGATTGGAAAAAAGAATTTCCCCATGTTTTTTATACCACAAAAAAGAAAGTTGCGAAGGAGGAAAATGAAGTAAACCCGGATTATCTGAAATTAATAAAAAACGGGACAAAAGAGGCAAAAAAAAAGGCAGAAAAAGCAGCCAAGTTATCAAAGGAAGCTGTTGAAATTTCACAAAAAGTATATGAATATGTTGAAAAACTAGAATTGGTACAGGAAACGGAAACATCATATGAACTTTTCAAAAGTGGTTTTGATGTTGTTATAGGTAACCCACCATACATAAAAGAATACACTAACAGACAGGCATTTGCAGGCCTGCATGCTCATTATTGTTATCAAGGAAAAATGGATTTGTGGTATTTCTTTGGGTGTTTGGCTTTGGAAATTATCAAAAAGGAAGACGGTTTAATCGGTTATATTGCACCAAATAATTGGATAACAAATTCAGGTGCATCAAAATTCCGCAATCAATTTTTACAAAAAGGTAAATTGACAGAATTTATTGACTTTGGCAATTTTAAAGTTTTCGACAGTGCAGGTATTCAAACCATGATTTACATTATGAAAAGAACAGGCAATAACGAAAATTACGATTTTAGTTATTCAAAAGTCTTGGACAGCAAAATAAATCACGAAACCAACCAGCTATTCCTCGAAAAAATAAACGACCAACGTTTTACATACTTCAAAACAACAATAGAAAAAGAGATATATCTAAACAAAACGATAAATTTTATTAATGCAGAAGTTGGAGACATAATTGACAAAATAAAAGGAAAACAAAATTTTGAACTTGATAAAAAGGAAGTTGCACAAGGAATAGTACCACCACAAGATTTTCTTAACAAAAAAAACAAAGAAATTTTAGGCGATGATTTCAAAGTAGGAAACGGAATTTTTAATTTAGACAATGAAGAATTTATAAATCTGAATTTAACACTAAAAGAAAAAGAATTAATAAAACCATTTTTCACAACCAATGAATTAGGACGTTTTTACGGTATTTCTAAAAATAATTTGTGGGTAATTTACACCAATTCTAGCTTTAAAAAAGCCGAAAAGATTGAATCTTACCCAAACATAAAAAGTCACTTAGATAAATACAAGAAAATTATAACATCTGACAATAAACCTTATGGTTTGCATAGAGCAAGAGATGAGAAATTTTTCATAGGTGAAAAAATAATGTCAGTTCGTAAATGTGCCGTACCAACTTTTACTTTTACCGATTTTGATTGTTATGTTTCACAAACATATTTTTCAATTAAAACCGAGCGAATAAATCAAAAATATTTGACAGGTTTATTAAATTCAAAACTGATTGCTTTTTGGCTAAAGTACAAAGGCAAAATGCAGGGTGATAACTACCAGATTGATAAAGAGCCTTTATTAAATTTGCCGATAATTGAGCCAAACACTAAAAAACAGACAGAAATAGCAGAATTAGTCAGCAAAATAATTGAAAATAAACAAAAAATAATTGATTACAGCGAGCTTTTAAA
>NBLH01000152.1 GCA_002084525.1 Bacteroidetes bacterium 4572_117
TATTATACAGTTTATCGAATTTTTTTTCCTTTTCTGTTGCAAACAATTTTTTCACAAAATCAAACATATTTATTATCCGTTCGCCGTAAACCTCAATTTCACTCCCGGCTTGTAATATAGATAATTCAGAAGTGGATACTGTCCCTACATTTATATATTTTAACCTGAACTCTTCATCCGTATCTTCATCAGGGACCATTTTTTCAACAATCTTTACAATAAATGGGGCAAACCAATTTAATACCAAAACATTAGTGATGTTAAACCCTGTATGAAAAATTGACAATGCAATAGGGATTGACGCTGAATTGCTATAAGGTGAATCTAAACCAATTTCAAGCACAAGCCAATTTATCATCTCTAAAAATGGATAGAATAAAATTAAAATCCAAACTACACCAAAAGTGTTAAAAATAAAGTGTGCCCTTGCCGCACGTTTGGCAGAAACATTTGCCACTAGGGCAGCCAAATTTGCAGTAATAGTGGTTCCAATATTTTCGCCAAGCACCATAGCTGCTGCCATTTCAAATGGTATTAACCCATTGAAACACAGCACTAAAGTAAGTGCCATTGTAGCACTCGAAGATTGAATAATTACCGTTAACAATGAGCCGATAATTAAAAATATTATCAACGAAAAGTATCCCATGTTGATGTAATCGCCAAGAAAATTCAAAATTTCGGGGTGGCTTTTAATATCAGGTACTGCCTCTTTTAAATACTGCAAACCAATAAAAAGCAGCGAAAAACCTATTATCAGCTCCCCCCACGCCTTTCTTTTAGTGTTTTTCGAAAACAACAACGGGAATCCTAAACCAATCAATGGAATAGCTATTGCACTCATTTTTACTTTAAAACCAAGAATCGATATCAACCAAGCAGTAACAGTAGTACCAATGTTGGCGCCCATTATCACACCTACCGATTCAATAAGCGAAAGCAAACCGGCATTAACAAAACTAACTACCATTACAGTAGTTGCTGATGACGATTGAATTACTGCTGTTATTAAAAACCCCGTAAAAATACCTTTTGCCCTGTTTGAGGTCATTGCAGCTAAAATACTCCTCATTTTTTCACCTGCAACTTTTTGTAATGACTCGCTCATAAGCTTCATCCCAAAAAGAAAAATCCCCAGCGAACCCAATAGGGTCAACACTTCTATTATTCCGTATTCCATCACTATATATTTATGGTTGTGTTTTTTTAAATTATTTGGCGACTAAATTAAAATAATTTTAATAATAATCTTTGCAATTTTGTTATTTGTTTACGGTTCATAAATAATAAGTACGACACTTTTAATTACAGCAACAAAACAAAAAACGGACTTATGTTAAAAAACAGAAACAACTATTTGAGCAATATTTTCAGGTAAGTACACTAAATATTGAATATATTTACACAAATAAATTTATTGATAAATTAAACGATTTTATTGTAGACTATATGTCTACATCGTACAAAATAACAAATGCTAATTGAAATGCAAAATGATTGTTTAATTTGCTGGATGGCTATATGGTTGAATTGCTGTATTGTTTAATGGTTAAATGGTTGTATTGTTAATGGTTTGGTGTTGAGTGTTGTTTATTTGGCTATTTATTTATACGGTTATTGAATATTGCTTATTGAGTGTTGTTTATTTGGCCATTTGGTTATTTGTTTATCCGGTTATTGAATGTTGAATGTTTTTTATTGAACATTAAGGCTCTGAAATTGAGGCTTTTTAATATTGCTGTATTGTTAAATTTTATGACAATGACCAATTACAAGTTATTAATTACAAGTTATTAAGCGAATGAAATTTTTTAGGAAATCAAAACTTAGTGTTGGCAAAAAGGCACAACAACTACTATTGAACAAACAATATGATGAACTTATAGAATATCTTGAAAATAAACATGACAATGATGAGATTTCAGGCGATTCGTATTATTATATGGGGAAAGCATGGTATTTTAAAGGCGAGGAAAAAAAATCGTTAATGCTATACGAAAAGGCGCTTGAACTTGAACCTGACGACGCAAAAATTTATTCGGCAAAGGGTAAATCATACTATTGGATGGGTGAACCCGAAAAAGCAAAAGACTTTTTTTTAAAAGCTATTGACTACGACAACTCCCATGCCGAGGCATATGATGGGATAGCAAATATTTTTAAGGATGAAAACAATTACGAAGAGGCATTAAGTTGGGCAAAAAAAGCACTAAATCACGATAAGGGAAGCCATTATATTTACAACACAATAGGTAATATATATTTAGCTGACGATGAATATAAAAACGCCCTAAAAAATTACAAAAAAGCTCTGGATATAGCTGATACAGAGGATTATATATTCCGTAATATAGCTTCATCATATATGCTTCTCGAAAAATATGAAAAAGCAATAACCTATGCAAACAAAGCCATTGGGCTAAACCCTGAAATTGCCGACAATTATTTTATTTGTGGGCTAAACTATCAGTATAACGGCGACTATAAATCAGCCGTTGAAACACTCGAAAAGGCCATAGAATTAAATCCTGATGATAAAATTTATGCTGAAAACCTAGAACTAGCGAAAGAGAGTTTACAAAATCAAATTGCAGAAACACCAGACCAGTATTTTGAGAGTTCAAATACATTCCCCGATAAAATAATTGATACCGGATGGAAAGATGGTTACTATATACAGGAATTAAACTATGGAGACGATGGCTGGACCGTTTTATTAAACGCTAAAAAAACCTATACCGACCAAATTTGGAGGACAACAAGGGAGTTTCCGTCAGATGAAATAGGGCAAGGATGGAACGATGGTTACGACATTACCGACATAGTTTATGGTAATGGCATTTGGGCACTGGTTATGTCAAAAGGCACAAACATAAGCGGCCAGACATGGAATTACACTGCAACCGGCAACACTCCAAATAACACAATAAATGAAAAATACAACGAAGGTTACCATCTGACAAAAGTGTGTTTTGGCGAAGGCGTTTGGGTTTTAGTAAGTGCTACCGATGCCGGTTTTGAAAAACAGGTTTATGAAGTATCGAAAGAGTTCCCCGAAGACTTTATCAGTAAGTGGTGGGATAAGGATTATCACATAACAGACGCCACCCATGGTGATGGTTTGTGGTTGGTTGTTATGTCAAAATTACCATCCTATGGGGCGCAAAAATGGAGCACCAGGACCGAATTCCCTGCTGACAGGATACAGGAAGCTTGGGACGAAGGCCATGAGGTTACAAGTGTGATTTATGCCGATGATATGTGGTTTTTTGCTTTTACAGAGATACATCGCGAAGTTCTTAGCAGTTCAAGTTATGATAGTGGAAGCGCATCAATAACAGCCGATAATGGCGGCAGCAAACCAATTGGTGAAGAACACACCGATGTGGAAATGCCAAAAATTGCTTCGCTTGACGAAATTTATGCCGAACTTAATAGCCTGATCGGGATGACAGAGCTTAAAGAGGAACTTAGTACCTTAATCCAGCTAACTGAAATCAGGAAAGAACGGATTTCAAAAGGCTTAAGCGACTCGTCGGTATCATTGCATACGGTTTTTCTTGGCCCTCCCGGTACAGGAAAAACAACCATTGCAAGATTATTAGGTAAATTTTATCATGCACTTGGTATCCTTAAAAAAGGCCATCTGGTTGAAGTTGACCGCTCAAAGCTTGTTGGTGATGTTTTGGGTGCCACTGCCAAACTAACCAGCAAAAAAGTTGATGAGGCATTAGATGGTGTTTTGTTTATTGATGAGGCATATTCGCTTGCATCAGACGAATTTGGGCAAGAATCTATCGATACATTACTTAAACGTATGGAGGACGACCGAAAAAGGCTGATTGTTATTGTTGCCGGGTATCCTAAAGAAATGAAGAAATTTCTTAATTCAAACACCGGTTTACGTTCACGGTTTAACAATACATTTTATTTTAAAGATTTTGAACCCGATGAACTTTTGGAATTATTTAAATTACATGCAAATAATAAAGATTATTATGTTGAAGAGGAAGCATCTGCAAAACTTTTAAAATATTTTAAATTTGTTTATAAATCAAGAGACGAAAGTTTTGGCAACGGTAGGTTTGTTAGAAATTTGCTTGAACAAATATTTAAAATACAGGCAAAACGCCTTTATGAAAAACGCGAAAAAAAAGGTTTTGTGAAAAAAGAAGTACTTAGCCTTATTACCCTCGGTGATGTTGAAAACACCATAAAAGACGATTTTCAGGAAGATTTGTCAGACTCGATAGAAACTGTAATGGCAGAATTAAATAGCTTGGCCGGAATGGAAAACATAAAGGAAAGCATAGGGTCGTTGCGCCGTTTTCTAAAAATCGAATCAATCCGCAACAAGGGAAAAATGAATATGTTATCATTACATTCGGTGTTTTATGGCCCTCCCGGAACAGGTAAAACAACTGTTGCCCGCCTACTTGGCCGCATTTATAAATCGCTTGGTATATTGGCAAAAGGGCACGTGGTTGAAGTTGACCGCTCGCAATTAGTTGGGCAACATGTTGGCGACACAGCCGTGCAAACAAGCGACCTGGTGAAATCGGCACTTGATGGTATTCTTTTTATTGATGAAGCATACTCGCTAAAACCAGAAAATGGTGGCAACGATTTTGGGCAAGAAGCTATTGACACCGTTTTAAAACGTATGGAAGATTACCGAGACAGATTAATTGTTGTAGTTGCTGGATATACTGATGAAATGGAACGTTTTGTTGACTCAAATCCAGGCTTAAAATCACGTTTTACACGATTTTTCTATTTCGATGACTATAAACCTGCTGAATTGTTGCAGATTTTTAAAATCATTTCAAAAAACAATAAGTATAAATTAGAAGCACAAGTAGACGATGTTTTATTGGATTTTTTTACCGATGTATATAAAAACAGGAGCAAATCATTTGGTAACGGGCGTTTCGTGAGGAATATCTTCGAAAAAATATCAGTAGCCCAATCAGATAGGTTATTTAATTTAGACGAAAGCGAACTGACCGAAAAAAACCTGTATACATTTGTTGCAGATGATGTTAAAAAGGTGATAAAAAAACTGGCATCAAAAAGGAAAATAATACCTAATAGGCCAACAAGTGGAGGCTCAAGCAAAATAAGATAAAAATGATCGATAATTATAAAACCCAACTTGAAGCATACTTCAACAAATGGCGTAAAATAAATCTTGAAAAAAAAGAAGAAAAGAAAAGCTTGCTTTACAAAATTGATGAAGTTGCCAGTTTTCTCGAAGATTCAGATAGTGTTTTTGTTGCAAAATTCTATATGAAGATAGCTTATTTTATTCCTGCTGAAGAGTATAAAATTGCCGAAAAATATTTTTTAAAAGTAATAAAACAAGAAAAAGTATTTAAAAACCATGTCAATATCCTAGAAGCTGCCTACGAAGGGCTTGGCGACTTATATTTTGAACAAAAATTATATGATAAAGCAGCTGATGCTTATATAAAACTATTGGAGGTAGTTGAAATCATAAATTTTTTAGACGAAGATATTCTACAAATGGGCATTGCTATGTTAAACCACAGCAAAAACTCCCATACCGAAAAAGCAGAAAAAATAATCGAGTATATTTACAAGCTCGATTTGTGCCACAAAGATATGGATCATGAATTATTCACACAAACAACTTTTAACCTTGGGCTTGCTAAATATAAACTAAAAAAATACACCGAAGCAAAACCATATTTTAAAAAAGCCATTATTCTGTACCAACAGCAAAAATGGGATTGTGAAAAAATACATCAATATCTTAACAGCATTGCTAACCATACCGACAGTAAACCTATGTCGGTATCGGGTATGTAAGACGTTTTTTTATTCAAAAACTAAAACAAAACAAAAAAATGGATACCTTTGAAAAAATATTAAACCAATGGACACTAAAGGGCTGATAAAAAAATATAGGGAATTGCAGATTGAAAATGCAATTGATTATAGAAAATTTAATCTTTATTTAATAACAAACCATAGTACAGTAATTGAAGGTAGTTCGCTTACAAACATTGAAACCCAATTACTTTTAGATGAAAATATTACACCAAAAGGCAAAGCTCTTGATCATTCACTTATGACAAAAGATCATTATAGCGCACTTTTGTATACATTAGAATTAGCAAATACAAAAACTCTGATATCAAGTAATATTTTAAAAAAAATTAGCAGCAAAATCATGATTTCTACCGGATCGGTTTTTAATACCATTCTTGGAGAAGTTGATGTTACAAAAGGTGATATACGTAAAATGAATGTTTTTGTAGGCAAAAGGAGTTTCCCTAATTACGATAAAGTACCAAAATTGATAGTCGGTTTTTGCGAAAAACTTAATAAAATGATTTCTGAATGTGAAAAAGATAGCAAAAAGCAACTTGAAATTGCATTTTGGGCCCATTTTAACCTTGTTGGCATCCATCCGTTTATTGATGGCAATGGCAGGTTGTCGCGATTAATCATGAACTATGTTCAGGAGTATTTTAATTTACCTTTATCTATTGTTTTTAAAGAAGATAAAAGTGTTTATTTTAATACACTAGAATCTGCAAGGGAGAAAAAAGATATTTCATTATTTTATTCCTTTATGTTTGATCAATACAATAAATATTTATCGGCAGAAATAAATAATTACAATAAAAACACTAACAATTTTAGTTTTTTGTTTTA
>NBLH01000153.1 GCA_002084525.1 Bacteroidetes bacterium 4572_117
TATCAGGTCAATTATAGATACTTTGACAAAAAACGACCTTAATGTTTTGGGGGCTTTGAACACATTTGTTAATTTTGAAGTTCAGGCAACTGGATAGTTACTAATAAGATTGGTGTTGAGGGCTGTTATTTAAGTTTTATAAAATAAAAAAGATATGTCGAAATGTAAAGTATGTGGTGCTAGTTTTCCTATAACACAATTTGTATGTGAATATTGTGGTCATGTTGAAACCGAAAGGATTACCAAAATTGATGAGGGAACGCAAAAAGAAATTTCGTTCAAAGATTCAATGAATGTAATACATGAAAATTTAAATGCATTGGAGCAAATCCACAGACCTTCTATTTCTGAAGGTATTGTGGCGGTTTTTCGTATTTATGTTGCAATCCTGACTTTTGGGATTGTTCTTTTATTTTGGAAAAAACCTGAAAAGCGGTTTAATAAAAAAGAATACAATAAACTAAAAGCTATTGTTGCAAGGAATATTGAATTGCTTAAATTATCGGCAAAAGGAAGTGACCAATTACAGGAAAGGATAGGCGTTGCCGAAAACAATTTAAAAGATGTGGATAACAAAATTAAAACCAGTATCAGGACTAAACAGTTTGTTACTGTTGCTGTTGTTGTGTTATTTTTTGGTATGATATACCTTAATAAAGAAGATTTACACGAAAGTGGTATAAATGTTATTCCTGTAAGCAGTGTAGTTGCAGGCAATATCGGTAGTAATTTTGAAATACTTGTAAATAAATATCCTGTTTTTTATATATTAAATGAAGAGGGGAATATTGACAAAATAAAGGTTGTTGCAAAAATCCAAGTAATAAGCAAACATAAACTTAATAAAAACGAGCTGTTAAATATTAGTATGCAACTAATAAATAAAGATGGGGACAAAATAAGCTCACTTTCAAAAACGAAATTGAAAAATTCTTATGTTGAAAAAGTCGGGTTAGCCCTTGAACAAGGTTCAAAACGCGAACTAAAGCTTCCTTTTTATTTTGAACCCGAAAACGATATTAAAAAAGTATCGGGGGATATTGAAAAATTTTCTATCAGTGCTACAATAGATACAGTGCAGTAAATAAAGAATTGATATTCTGATTAATTGGCCAAGCAAATATTATTATTAGCTTTTTGTACGTTAGTTATTTGATATCTCTTTTCTCCAAATTTAAATTTATAATTATGAACAAGCCAAAGCTATTTTTACTAGTTATTGTTGTTTTTTTTGCATTTTCATGCAACAATTCTAATCAAAGCGTTGAAAACGAAACGGTAGTTGAAGAAAACATCGATGCCAGGATTATTGACAAATCAGAAGATTTATTTCCTGAATTTGAATTACCAAAGTCAACGCATTTAATTAAATCGACTGTTGAAAACACCATTACTGTTGAAAGTGGCAGTGAAATTTTTGTTCCCGATAATGCTTTTGTCAATAGCGAAGGCAATGCTATTACAGGCGAAGTAACAATTAAATACAAAGAAATAAGGACACCGTCTGACATTATTATTGAAGATATTGATATGACATTTGATAGTGCAGGGGTTACATACAGTTTTCAAACAGCCGGGATGTTTGAACTTACAGCAAGTGCAAATAACGAAGAGGTTTTTTTAAAAGATGGTAAAAACATTAAAGTAAGCTATGTTTCAAACCGTGGCGGCGACTATAATTTTTACCATTACGATAAAAAGTGGAACTATCAGGGTATTTCAGACGATAATTTGCCATTAAATGTTGTTGATGATAAAAAAAGTGCAGTTACACCCCTAAAACCTGTAAAAGTTGACCCAAATAACGATTTAATTATTGATATAAAAACAGGGCATAAACATATATCTGAGCTAAAACTTTATCATAAACTAATTTGGAAATATGCGGGTGATAAAAACAATGATGAGATAGTAAAATTACTTTCAGCTAAAATCTATAATCCGGATTTAAAAAAATCAAATAAAAAAGGGCATTATATATTTAGTTTTACAAACAAAAAAGTGATGCACCAATTGTTGGTGGCTCCGGCTTTTACGCCAAAAACATATAAAAAGGCATTAAAAAAATACGATAAATTTGTAGCCGAAAATACAAGGCTTGTTAAAGTAAAAAGGAATATTAATGTTACGGAACTTGGCCTTATGAATTACGACAGGTTATACCACAGGCGTGATGCAATATTTGTAAATGCCGATTTTGTAATAAAGAAACCATCAGGAGAAAAAGAACAGGTGCAAGGCCTTCCTTTATTTCACATTACCGGTGATGACGATATTATAGTACGTGTAAAAGAAAAGCAAAATTTATACTTTGCATCAGCAATGAGCAATAAGCTAATTGCTATTATGCCAAATAAAAAAGTTGCTATTATCAACAATCAAAATTTTGCAAATTTTATTGATGGGGCAGAAAAAGGCCAGGCTTTAACTTTTGAGCTTATCGAATTAAACGAATTAATAAATTCGCCCGAAGATTTGAATAAAATAATATCTTCGTTATAAGCACCTGTACTTTTTTATACGTAAACCCTGGCTAGTATAAGTAATTTATATCTTTTCAAACATCAAATTAGAATTACACAATTAATTTTTAATAGGTGCTTAATAAATATAGGAATAATTTGTATGCTCGTAGTATAAATTATTCCTATCTTTCTTTCTCAATACTTATCATAATGTTTTTAATGACCAAATCATCGCGTATTTGTTGGATTTTTAAAAGCCATTCGTGAAAAACCTGCGATTTAATTACCCTAGGCAATGTGTAGTTTTCTTTATCGAGTTCAAGTAATACTTTTGTATTGCCATCATCGTTTAAAATAGGTTTGTTTAGCGGTTTTTTTGAAAAAACAACAAATAAGCGGTTTATATCTTTTTCTGAGCTGCTATAAAGTTCGTAAGTATCTTCTGCAAAAAAGTCATCTTCTTCAAAATAATTAAATTCGGGTTTATCAGAAAAAAACAAATATTCTTTATCGGCAATAACCGGCATAGCTTCTTCAAAACCCTTTGGCATTCTGGTGTAGGGCAATAAGCATTGCGCATTTTCATTATCATCTAAATACACTGTAACAAAGCCATTTACCGGCGAACGGAAATATAAAAACAAATCATCGCCCTGATAAAAATCAGTAATTGGTTTAATTATTTTTGTAGAATTTAATGTATATGTTTCAACTGCAATTTTTGTGTTTTTTAGCTCTTTTGTGTGTAATTCAAGCTTACACTCAATAAATATTATTGTTTTTTTCTTTGACCCCCGTATTTTTTCTTTCTTTTTTATTTCTTTATAATCAGTTTTTACCACCTGAATTATCTCACCTTTAACTGCTGTACTGCCAATCATTTTAAAAGTGCTGTTGGTTTCTACTTTTTCGCCGGTTTTTTTATTTTCTACGTAAACAGTATTTCCTTGTATAACCAACACTCCGTATGCATTTTCAAGTGCATTTATTTTTGCCAGTTGCAATGCACGTTCTTTAGTTGCATTTTTCGATTCTACATCAGGATACCATTGTACCAGTGCTTTACCTTTTGTTTTAATAACTTTATTTTCTTGTGCGGAACTAAAAGAAGATATTAAAAGCGAAATCAGAAATGTAATTAAGAGTCTCATAATAAGTGGTTTGTATTGGTTGTAAATAATGGGTTTACATATAAAAAAGCACTAGTGCTTATTAGTTTACTAACGAAATAAATTTATCTTTATTTCTACTAAAAATAAAAGGATCCACAAACCGCAAATTGCATTTGTGAACCCATAAAATTATATTAAGCACTAAGTGTTATTTAATGTTGCTTACGCACTAGTGCAAATATCTTACAATATGCAAGTTGCGTAAAAGTAAATATACAACGGCGAAGCCCTCACCGGAGGTAATTAATTTTGTCTGGCTACTTAAAACCTTTTTAAACCAGTTCTTTTACTAAATCGGCAGATTCCTGCAACGTTATGGCCGAATGGACTTTTAATCCTGAATTATCAATTAATTGTTTGCCTTCTTCAGCATTGGTTCCTTGCAACCTTACAATTACTGGAATTTTAATATCACCAATTTTAGTATAGGCATCAACAACTCCTTGTGCTACACGGTCGCAACGGACAATCCCACCAAAAATATTTAATAAAATAGCCTTAACATTTGGGTCTTTTAGTATTATTCGAAAACCTGCTTCAACATTTTCTGCATTAGCCGAACCACCTACATCTAGAAAATTTGCAGGGTCGCCACCTGAAAGCTTAATAATATCCATAGTAGCCATTGCCAAACCGGCACCATTTACCATACAACCAACATTACCATCTAATTTTATGAAATTTAGGTCAAATTTACCTGCTTCAACTTCAGAGGGATCTTCTTCGGTAATATCACGCATATCGGCAAATTCTTTTTGACGATACAGTGAGTTGTCATCAAGGTTGATTTTACAATCAGCAGCTAAAATTAAATTATCAGAAGTTTTAAAAACCGGGTTAATTTCAAGCATGGCAGCATCGCTTTCTGTGTAAGTTTTATATAAGGCGCTTACAAATTTTACCATGTTTTTAAAAGCCATACCGCTCAAACCCAAGTTAAATGCTATTTTTCTGGCTTGGAAACCTTGTAGCCCGTGTCCGGGTTCAACTTCTTCGTTGAAAATCAAGTGAGGGGTCTCTTCTGCCACTTTTTCAATGTCCATGCCACCTTCCGGAGAATACATGATAATATTTTTCCCTTTGGCACGGTTTAACAAAACACTCATATAATACTCAGCAACATCAATATCACCATTTTCGTTTGGGTAATAAATACTTTGCTCAACTAGTATTTTATGGACTTCTTTTCCTTGGGGGCCAGTTTGGTGGGTAACCAAAGTCATCCCTAAAATTTGTTTTGCATACTCTTCTACTTCGTTTAGTGTTTTGGCAATTTTTACACCCCCACCTTTACCGCGGCCACCTGCATGTATTTGTGCTTTAACCGCAAAACTATCAACACCTACGTCTTTTTTTATCTGACGTGCAGCCTGAAGAGCGGCAGCTGGGGTGTCAGCAATTATCCCTTTTGGTACGGGAACGCCATATTTATTTAATATGTATTTTCCCTGATATTCATGTAGATTCATTATAATATATTTAAATTGTTAGATGTTTTGAAAAGCATAAAATTAGTGTAATTTATTTTTACTGCCAAGATTTATTTAACACTTATTAAATTATTAGATTCTTGATTGATGGATTTAACTATAATATTTAATAACATGCTTATAGAAAAATAAAAAATCAAACTATAAAAAGCCTGATAATCAGACGTATAAGAATTTTGCTAAATTGTGATTATTGTGATTATTGAAATAAAAATATAATTTTGCAAACATGAGAAAACTTAGGAATATTGAATTAAACAGAAAAAATATTAGTGAATTTAAAGGAGCTGAAAAATTACCTTTTGTAGTTGTTCTTGACAATATCCGTAGCTTAAACAATATTGGTTCTGTATTCAGGACATCCGATGCTTTTTTAATTGACCATATATATTTATGTGGGATAACTGCATGCCCCCCCCACAAAGAGATACACAAAACCGCACTTGGTGCTACTAATTCTGTCGACTGGTCTCATTCAGGATCAACAAAAGAAACTATTGAAAAATTAAAACAAAATAATTATCATATTGTTTCTATCGAGCAAGTTGAAAAAAGTATTTCTTTGCCTGATTTTAAAATAGAACCCAACAAAAAATATGCTTTTGTTTTCGGGCACGAAGTGAAAGGTGTGCAACAAGAAATTGTTGACCTGTCAGACACTTGTGTAGAAATACCTCAATATGGGACCAAACACTCGTTAAATATTTCAGTTTCGGCAGGGGTTGTACTGTGGGAAATGTTTCAAAAATTTGAAAGGATCAATTGATCTTTTAAAAATTTATTTTCTTATCCTAAGCGTAGCTTTGCTACAAATAAAAAATAGGAACGCTGATAACACTGATTTAACGGATCCACACTAATTTTTATTTAGCATAAAACACACTAATACTAACCGGATTTCGTAAAACTTTGTTTTTTTAGCAAAGTTTACCTACGGTGAGGGCTTCGTCGCATGTCCGTCAAGTTAAGGGTGTAATCGCCTGATTTAAAATCGGTTCTATGCTTTGGCTTGGAGTTTAAGTAAACGTATTTACTGGCTTTAGCCAAAAATATTATCGCAACATATTGGGCTAATGCTGGCCTGTTAAAAACACTGTATTTTTATAATTTTTTCTTCGTTTTAATTGGCTAACGCAGTACATATCCCAAAGTTTTAAGAATGAATATTGAACAAGGAATTTAGAAGTAACTCCTTGCTACATAGTAGGAAAAAGACAATTGATGTGTTTGTAAAATCAAAATGTAATTTTAAATTTAAAAAACGATAAACCCAACTGTCTTAAAAACAGGCTATTGCACTTTTATAATAATCGACATATTTTTATGCGGAACATATCCGTACTACCGCTCAAGCGGTCGGACTGGTGTATACTTTTCCATATTTATTTAAGACGTTTATTGTACACTTCAATATTCATCATTCCTTGTTCGATATTCGATATTTGTAACTACCCAGTTTGCTTTTTTTAAGTAAAAATATTAAAAAAAGCTGTGTCACAAAAACCGAAATACAAATAGGCAAGTCGATGAGATTATGTTATTCCCT
>NBLH01000154.1 GCA_002084525.1 Bacteroidetes bacterium 4572_117
GGGTATAGCTACTATAATTTCTTTAATCAGTATTTATTGCCCGATGAATCGATGCACATGTTTTTGCATTGCCCCGATGAAGCATTTTGTTTAGAAAATAGTGTACATTTTAATCAAAATGCATTAGACTGGAAAGAATATTTTGATGGAAAACCAAGTATCGAAGATATTAACTTGTTTATTTACAAATCGACTATCGGCGACTTTGTAACACTCCATAATATCATAAATGGGGTTTCTGACAAAAATTTGCACAACAAAAAATTACTCGACAACACTGCATTCAAATATCTGAAAAAACATAAAAAAGAAAATGTACTTGCATATTTGGTTTATGCAAAAAAATGTGAGAACATTACCCTTAAACCATCATACTCATGGCGACAAGGCGAATATTATAATGAATTTGAACAGTACGAACCCGATTTTTTTAACGATATTATAAAAGAAGGCATCGAACTTTATAAAAACGAAAAGGATATTTATTTAAAAGCCAGATATGGGTTCCAGTTGGTACGTTTGGCGCACTACAGTTTTCAATATCAAGAAGCTGTTGATTTTTTCGACGAATATGTTGAAAGCCTAAAAACAAAAGGGTATATTTATTACAGGGCTTTGGAACAAAAAGCAGGTGCACTCAGGGGCCTTGATAGGTATGTTGATGCAAATGTTGATTTTATCAGGGTATTTAAAAACTTGCCCGATAGAAGGGTCGTTTGCTTAAAAAGCCTTTATATCGATAACCAAAACACATGGAATAAAGTTGCATCCAAATTAACTGACCAAACTGTATTAAACTTTGTACGTGCTTTTAAAAATGGTTCAGAGTTAAATGAAATGGAGCAAATACTTAGCATCGACCCACAATCCATATATCTTGATGTGCTGATGCTCAGATATTTAAATAAAATTGAATCTGCTCGTTTTTCTAAGTCGTCATATTCTAATTATAATGATTTTGATATGGATAAATTAGAAAAATTCAACAGGATTATTAAAGAAATTAGCAATAAGCGCAATGAAAAAGATGGGTTGTGGGTTTTGGCTGAATCTTATTCAAATTTGTTTCTCAATAGTTTTGATTCTGCAAAATCTGCACTAAAAAAAATACCCTCTTCATCTAAATATTTTCAACAAGCCCAAATCTTGGATTATATTATCCGTTTAGAAGCTAACAAAGATTCCTTAAGCGCAGAAATATGCAATAATTTTTATGTTGAATATAGCAAGTCGGCAATTTTAAAAGAAAACGAAGATATTAAAGCTTATTTGTTTAAGTATTTTAGCAATTATTACACATCGGTTGGCGATAAAGTTGCTGCCGGGCTTTGTGTAAATGCCTACGATTTCTATTCGGGCAGATACTCGTTAATTAATGATAACTGCATACGGCAGTTCGAATTATTTTTTAAAAAGAGAAATGCTAATGAATTAGAAAAATTCCTGATAAAACAAGCACCCGACAATTTAGACGAAGCGTTTGCCGAAATGCGCGGGACATTTTACATGCAAAACAACCAACTGCAAAAGGCATATAAAGAGTTTAAAAAATTGACCAAAAATTTCAAACTAAAATATTACAATGCTGAAACTAAAGTTAATTATGGATACGGTAATGATGGTTTTGCATTATACGATGCATCGATATTTTCTGGGGCAGTACGGCATTATTTTAACACATCGTATTTAAGCGTTTGCGATAAAACACATTTGAAGTTTAACTTTTTGCAGGGCGGTGATATAATCCAAAATAAATATGATTTAGTGAAAATGATGATATTGCTTGAGAAAAAAGCAGAAAAAAAAGATGCCAATACTGGTTATTATTATTACATGCTTGGCAATGTTTGGTATAATTTGGGGCCAGAAGGTTGGTATAAACAAATATTACAAGTCTACTATGGTGAAAATGAACCAAATAACACTACATTCTTTAATTATACAGCAAAATTTGATGTAAATATCCCTATAAATTATTACCGGCTTGCCCTAGAACATGCAATTGATAGGGAACTTGAAGCAAAAATAAGGTTTATGATGGCAAAGGCAGTTCAATATGCCGAAAATTACCCTCAGTTATATTACGATAGCTACCAACTATTAAAGAACAAATACAGCGATACCCAATATTATAAAGATGTGATTGATGAATGTACTTATTTTGACAGATATGTTAATCCGGATAAGTAAAAAACAGTAGAAAAAGGTTCATCTATTGACTATTTGTGCAAGCCCAACTCAAATCCCACCAGCAAACGTGGGAAAAAACAATCGCCAACCAACTCTTTGTAATCATCAGTTAATAAATCACTTAGCCTGTAGCTTGCGATTATCACCCAACGATTTATCCCCAAACGGGTTTTTAATCCGCAGTTAAATTTATTTATATAGTTTAAGTCCTTATTTACGACTTCTTTTTTGCCTGAGTAATATGGTGGGTTGTTTTTATCGAAACTATCGCTGTAAAAATGTTTTACGACCAAAGAATATCCTGCATAAGCACCAATATCGATAAATTTTCCAATAACATTACCGCGCTTGCCAAAATTAAAACGTGTATAAAACTCAATGTTCAAATCATTAAACTTCAGTTTTTCCTTTGCATGCGCAATATTGTTAGGTACTTGTTTGTTTGTATTTTGTTTTATTGAAAAAACAGGGTTTGTATAGCTAATATCGATACCGGCTGCAAACCATGTAGCCAATTTTCGCTTATACCTCCAACCAATAGTAAAAACATGCGAAGACCAAAACTCTGTTTCAACTTCCTGGACATCGTTATCCGGAATAAAAAAACCATGGTTTAAATATAATTGATGGAAATGGTTATAATTCGGCCCATTTGACGGCATTTCAAAATCAAGTTTGCTAATATCTTCGTGCAACAAAACAGTTTGAGAAAAAACGGTGAGTTGCATAAGTAAAATACTAATTACTAATAAATGCTTCATATTTTTTTTAATTGAATTATTGTTGTTTTTACTATTGTTAGTCTGCCTATAAAATCTGCTTATGTTAAAAACTTTGCAAGCATTAAAGACTTCACAAGTTAAGAACTAACTTAGTAAGTTTTTTCAACTTGCTAAGTTTTACCTGATAAAATAATAGTTCTGATTTATCTCCAGCATCTAATCACCTAATTTACAACTACTTGTGTAAGCTTTGTAATGTACTGTGATTTCCTTATATTCGGCCATATCATCTAAATTGATTACCACCGCTTTTTGCTGATAAACATCGATTAACCAGTATTTTTCGATAAAACCTGCTTCATTTTTTAAATTGTAGTACAAATAATTGTTAGCAGAAACAGGTTTTTTTTTAATAAACTCTTTTTTCACCTTTACAATTAATTGGTTTCCCTTTTCTACAAATTCAAAAGTTTGTTTTTTATTGTGTAAACTGGCATTATTATTAATAAAATAGCTAGCCTGTGGTACACCATAACCATGGGCATAATCGTAATATGGATATAAGTGCCCAGATTTTTCAATTAAACTAAATAACTGAAAATTTGTCAACGATTTTTTACTTTGCCATGCACATGCTGCAAAACCTGCAACCAAAGGTGCCGCAAACGATGTACCTTTCACTTTTTTCAATTTAGATTTGCCGGCTGCTATAACGCTACCAACCGCTACAACATTTGGTTTTGTTTTAAATGCCGATGTTGGCCCGTACGAACTGTATGCCGCATGAAAATTGGTATATGGATTTATTGCCCCAACACTAATTACACTATCGGCATCGGCAGGTGTTGCCAGTATTTTCCAATCCTGGGCACCATCGTTTCCCATTGCATTAACAACCAACATTCCTTTATTTGCGGCCATATTTGCAGCTTTTGCCACCAAACTTGTATGCCCGTCCATTTCAAAGGTCATGTGCCTGTGGTAGGTATATGCCAAAGAACTATTAATAATATCGGCCCCGTTTTTATCGGCCCATTCAGCTGCCCGAAGCCAGTTTTCTTCTTCTGAAAAAGGTTCGGCCTTTACTTCTGTCCTTGCAAGCAAAAATTCGGCATCGGGTGCCATACCAATATTTTTGCCATTTATTTTTCCGGCAATGCACGACAAAACCATAGTCCCATGAACATCACTAACAAATACATTTTCTTTTTTTCGCGCAAAATCCCATGTTTTAATAATCTGTTTATTTTTTATCAGATGCCTAAAAACCGGGTTTTTATCAACCGACGGGAAACCTGCATCAAAAATAGCAATACGGATACCCTTACCTGTGTATCCTTTACTGGTAAATAATTTGGCTTGCATGCGTGAAGTTTGAATTTCAAGCAGTTCTTTTTCACTATAGGTAAGAGTAGAATCAAATGGTTTACTTGTTGGTACTGCACTAAATGTAATTGCCTGAATATCAGTAACAAAAACAAGTTTTTGTAGATTTTGGATTTGTTTGGGGCTTGCCGTAACCGATATAGCATTAAACCATCTGGTATGGCCATTGACATTTTGCACACAAGCTTTTGTTTTTTTTATATAAGTTTCATTTAGTGGAAAATCAGTAGAATCGTATAGTGGTATACCTGATTTAATCCTACGTTCAATTGCTTTTTGGTCGAAATATGCAATTGGGTTAAATTTGCTTCCTTGTTTATCTTTAAAAAAAACCCAATACCTGTTTTGCTGGGCATTTATCTGGGTAAACCCTAAAACAAAAAGGGTAATTATTAAAAATATCAAGCCTTTTTTTATCATGGTCATGCTTTTGTTTGTAAAGATACTAAAACTTTGCAAGTTACATTTTACCAATATCCCAAACAAATATTATTGTAGAAACTGCAATAAAATATAGTTTAGCTTTAATTTTCTTAAAAGCCATTAACTGTTGGATATCAGCCAAATAGGCAATTCAACAACTCAACATTTTAACAATTCAATAATTTGAATTATACTACAAATACCAATCAATTTATTAGTCCTTCAATTGGTGTCCCGGTTGCACTTGTAGGGTAAGCAATGTTTAATAAGTTCGAAATAGTTGGTGCAATATCGCTAATATGCACAGGTTTAATAATTTCTTTGCTGTTAATTTTCCAGCCGTACCAAATTAATGGGACATGCGCATCGTACCGATATGGTGAACTTTGTTTAAAATATGCCGTGTTTTTTTTGTGGTTCTTTACTTCTATCCAACCCGGTTCAAGGTTAATTATTATGTCGCCTGAACGCTCAAGATTATAGCTGTTTTGGAATTTTTTATGTATGCCATCGGTAAAACTAGTTGTTTGTAAAATAGTTGCTGTTGTTGCATTGGCAATACCTTTAAATTGGTTTAAAAATTGGGCAGCTTTTATTTGAACTTCACCAATTTGCAATTTCGATGCATCAATCAATAATTGGTTCAAATAAACCTGCCTATTGTTATACGATTTAACCCAATTTGCCCTTCCGTATATAGCCTTCAAATAACTTTCAAGAACTGAAATTGATTTATCTGAATTAAATTTCCCGGTAGGCATTCCAATTTCTTTATAAAACATTTGGTTGTCTGATGTCCCCCTGTCGCTTGTTAAAACAACCAAAACCTTTTCTTTTCCAATAAAATCATCTAAAAAGTTTAATAAATGGGCAATATCTTTATCTAAACGTAAATAAACATCTTCCAGCTCTACAGACCTGACACCAAATAATTCGTTAACATATGAACTTGTTGAAAAACCGATATTAATTAAATCAGGATAATCATCTTTACCCAATTTTTCGTTAACAATTGCAGCAATTGCAAAATCTTTAGTGTAAGTATTGCCATACGGGGTGTATTTAATAATCTTTTTCCCATAAATTTCTGCAAGGGTTTTTAAGTCGTGAGGGAAAGTTTTACTGCCATTTTTAAAACCCACTTCATACGAATTATTATCTGCCAAACTCTCTTTATATTTGCTTATTGGTAAAAGAGTATTCCACTCGCGAGAAACGTAAAGGTCAATAATCTTTTTTTCGTTAAACTTATTTACCCAACTACTTAATGAATCGACATAAAACGGACTGCTAGTCCAGTAGGCTGTTTTGTCGTCAAACCAATATGCCTGGTTTGCCATATGCCCCGAACTTAAAATAGCGGCATAGTTTTTTAATGAAACACCAATAACTTTTGATTGTTTATAGTTTGATATCCTTAATTCATCGCCAATAGTTGAACCTATAAGCCATTTAGGCGAGTATTTATGGTTATCGAAATGCGGAAGTGTATTTTTCAAGCTTTTATCATCAACACAAAATTGTTTTTTACTTTTCAGCCTTTTATACCAGTAATCAGAAACAATTCCATGATTTGATGGAGTAGTCCCACTTGCAATAGTTGCATAGCCCGGTGCCGATTCAGTTATCATGTAATTATAAGATGCATTTTTACATAAAGTGCCTTCGTTTACCATTTTTTTAAACCCATTATTTGAAAATTTAGGCCAATACCGTTGCAGCAAATCGTAGCGCATTTGTTCTACTACGATATTTACAATTAATTTAGGTTTTTCAGGTGCAAATTTCCTTTGGGCCGTTGTGTTGCTTATATTGAAAACAATACCTATCAGCATTGCAAATTTTATTAGTTTATCCATCCTTTTATATAATTATTTTCAAAACTTAAGAATTAAACAAATATCATTATGAAAATCAACAAAGATAATTCAAAATATTTTTATTTTTATGGAAAATTTGGATGAGAAAAATGAAGTAATTTCAGGAGGCGATTCAGCTAATGATGACAAAACTATTGGGATACTGAGTTATATTGGTTTATTATGGATAGTGGCCTATGTTTTATATGGC
This sequence comes from Bacteroidetes bacterium 4572_117, assembly GCA_002084525.1. Lineage (GTDB taxonomy): Bacteria > Bacteroidota > Bacteroidia > Bacteroidales > NBLH01 > NBLH01. The sequence goes on from NBLH01000154.1 coordinate 6,792, forward strand.
AAAAAAAAATCTGATTATAATGTTTTCCATCTTAGGCAAGGCCTCGGGTTATTTATTGTAAGTATTGCTATTTACATAATTAGCAGCCTGCCAATGATTTGGCGATTTTCATGGATACTTTACTTTGCCTGGGTTGCATTTGCCATTATGGGAATAATAAATGCTGCGAATGGTGAAAAAAAAGAGCTTCCATTTATTGGAAAATTTATTAGCGATAATTTAAAAAGTTTTAAATAAATAATTTAGCAATACAAGCTATGCAACAGCTTAAAGTTTGTTTGCATAGCTTTTTTGGCTAATAGAAAGCATAAATGAAATTTGCTAATGTAATATCCTGTGTTTTGTTACTAGCTTTTTTGCAAGGCTACCATATTTCTGCGCAATATAAAAAGGATATAAAAACAACACGCATACTTTTCATTTTTGATGCATCTAATAGCATGAACGGAAAATGGGATAATGGGAAAAAAATTGATGTTGCCCGAAAAATCCTCATTAAATTGGTCGATAGCCTAGATAAGCTTAACAACACCCAACTTGCCTTACGGGTTTATGGGCATCAACATGGTTTCCCCCCTCAGGTTTGTACCGATTCAAAGTTAGAAGTTGCTTTTGCCTTTAATAATTCATTAAAAATTAAAAAAAAATTAAATAGTATCGTCCCAAAAGGTACTACCCCAATTGCCTATTCATTGGGGCAATCTGCAAATGATTTTCCACCCAAAAAAAATTGCAGGAATGTAATTGTTTTAATCACCGATGGCATTGAAGCTTGTTATGGCGACCCTTGTGCAATTGCCATTGCCCTGCAAAAGAAAAACATAACATTAAGACCTTATGTTATTGGTATTAGTTTAGATGTTGAAATAAAAAAAGCATTTGAATGTATTGGTAAATTTTTTGACGCCCAAAATGAAGAGGAATTTGAAGTAATGCTTGAAGAGGTTGTTAAACAGACTTTTAATAAAACATCGGCACAGATTAATTTGCTTGATGTTGCCAATAAAGCAACAGAAACCAATGTTAATATGACATTTTATAATAAAATTACCGGCAAAATACTTTTTAATGCAATACATACGATGAATAAAAATGGCAGGCCGGATATTGTTTACCTTGATCCTAAAATAAGTTATAAAATTGTGGTACACACAACCCCAAAAACTATTATCGATAATATAAAAATTATCCCTAATAAGCATAATATTATTTCGGCGCCAGCGCCCCAAGGCAACCTATTGGTTAAGCAAAACGCAGGTAACAAATACGAAAACACCAAATTTATTGTACGAAAAGCAGGAAATAAAGAGACTTTTATAATTGAACAAAGCAAAACAAGCACGATAACGATTGATCAACCTGGCTTAGTAAACTTTAATATGCCGGCAAAAGGTTTTGGTAGCCTATATGTTATGCGTAGCAAAAAACAGGAATGGATATGTAATTTAAACGAAGTAACTAAGGATGTTTTTATATTACAACCGGGCAATTATCGAGCAATTTGGCGTACTGCCCTTGCTAAAAAAATGAATCTTTCAAAAATAAAGGACTTTAAGGTTGTTTCGGGTAGGTCGGTTACAGTTAAATTTTAAGGTATTGTTGCAAATATACAAGTGTCTGTTCATAAAGTGAAGGCTTCGGTCAGTTTGCAAAAATACGAGCTTTATAATAAATTGATAATCAATAATTAACAAAACGAAGCTTTCACTGTTTTTGCTAATGCATT